>JBDTCC010000031.1:0-7666 GCA_039923775.1 Gallionella sp.
GTCACCTATGCAAGGGCGCCCTATGAAGCAGCCGTCGCGAATGTCTATGACCTGGGCGGTACGCTGACCCGAAGTTCATTCAACGTTGCCGCAGAACTGGGCGTACTGCCCGGTATAGCCACATTAGGAGCGGCCATACGCCGGAGCAACAGCGGTGTGGATGACGGTACCGGTTCCAACGCAACCGACAATGCGATCATGTTGACCGTGACCTACAATCTGGCACAGAACATGATGGCATCTTTTACCTACACTCGAAACAGCGGTAGTTACTGGGATCAGATCAATCCTGATACAAATATCAATCCCGGCGGTTTGACCAATACTAACTTGATAGGCAGCAGGACCACGACGATCAACGTGTTTACGCTGTTCTGAACGGCAGTAGGAATTGGGTATGTTCAGGGGGAGCTTCGGCTCCCCTGTTTTTTCGTCTGCGAACCGCGCAGCCAACGGGTGCGCAAGCACACCCTGCGAAATGATCATCGTTTTTAACGAGAAAAAGAATTATGGGTCATTCAGGATTAACCCTAATAATCCATTAGAGCCAGGATGCCCTGTAGGAGCACAATTTATTGCGCGATTGCATGGTCATAACAATCGCCCGATAGCCTTGCATAGCCATTCCACTATAGAACTTCTAGCCATTCGACTAAGCGAGCAAACAGCGCTCGCCAAGTCGCTGGTTATAATCCATCAAAAAACGAGGGATAAATGGCTGGTTAAATCGGGCTCCTACGTTGAAGATACAAGCTTTGTAGACGTACCGGGTATTTTTGAAAGTTCCCCAATGGAATATTTGGGATTAACGCTTGCGCTTCAGCAGCGCCTGCAGGTCTGCAAACGGATTATGCGTAGCTGCAGATGAGTGGTTGTCGCGGTTGCCCGGACGGGACTGTTCTTCCAGCAATCGCATGTGCTCGTTGTCGTGGCAATACAGGCACAGCAGTTCCCAGTTGCTGCCGTCGAGGGGATTGTTGTCGTGATTGTGGTCCCGGTGGTGCACCGTCAGTTCGCGCAGGCGCTCACCGGAAAATTCGCGTCCACAGCGCCCGCAGATCCACGGATAAAGCTTGAGCGCCTGCTCGCGGTAGGTCGTTTCGCGCTCGCTGCCCGTGCTTGATCGGCTTGACCGGCGTGCTTCGGCGACCACGCGGTCAAGCCGGGCGTGATCGGGAGAATTTTTTTTGGTCATGACCTTGATCACCCCCGTGTAATGGTGGCAGGTTTTGTGCGCAACACCCGGCAACGCCGGGGCTTGCGCTTGCTCAGTTGCCGCTCAGGGCGGCAGGTACCGGCTGCTTCTTGGGTTTCTTTGCTTCCTTGCTCTTGCGCTGTTGTCCTTTGGCCATGATCTTCTCCTGATAAGTGACGGCATGTGAAATATGCAACGGGTGTTGCGATGTAACGGTATTGCCGTTGAGCCTGCATGAATAGCAAGTCTCAACGCGCGCAGATGATAATCCCGCGCGGGAAAAAGTGAAACATTTTCTGTTCGATCCGGTTCTGCCAGATCAGGGCTGTTTCCCGACTCAAGGTATCATGCAGTATTTGCAATACCGAATGGTTAAAGCGGCAATCCTGAATGGGTATAGCGACAAAGCAGATATCAGGTATAAATCAGTATCGGATTTTTAACGTTTCAAGGAATAACCATCAACACGCCAGCCCTGCCTGTCGCCACAAAACGCCTGTCCCCGTTGCGGAACCTGTGGCCTTTCCTGCGCCCGTATCGCGGCAGGATGGCGCTGGCTTTCATGCTGCTATGTCTTGGTTCAGGCACGATACTGATGGTGCCGCTGGCCTTTCGCGATTTGATCGATTTCGGTTTTGGGCAACGTGCCAACACAGCAGGCGGGCTGTTGAACACCTTGAGTATGAACGGTCATTTCGCGTTGCTGTTCGGGCTGGCCAGCCTGTGGGCGCTGGCCGTGTCGGCGCGCTTTTACACCGTGAGTTGGGTGGGTGAACGGGTCACGGCGAATTTGCGCAGCGCGGTGTATGAGCGGGTGTTAGCGCAATCGCCGCAGTTCTTCGAGACCTTGCAGACCGGCGAGGTGCTGTCGAGGCTGACCGGAGACACCACGCTGGTCCAGACTGTGATCGGCAGTTCCATCTCGATGGGTTTGCGCAGCCTGTTCCAGTTCATCGGCGGCATGATCATGCTGGCGGTAACCAGTTTTTATTTGTTCTCGCTGAACCTCGGCCTGATGGCATTGCTGGCACTGCCTATCTTCATCATTGGACGAAAAGTAAAGAAACTTTCGCGCGAATCACAGGACAAGATTGCCGATGCCTCGGCGCTGGCCGGCGAGATGCTGAATGCAGTGCCTACCGTGCAGGCCTATACCCAAGAACGTTATGAATCCGGTCGCTACACGGAACGCGCGGAAACGAGTTTTGTCACCGCGATCCGGCGCACCCGCGTGCGTGCCGCGCTGACCGCGCTGATCATCATCGCGGTGATGGGAACCATCATCTTCGTGCTGTGGGTCGGTGCGAACCAGGTGCGCGCAGGCAGTATGACCGGCGGACAACTGGCTTCGTTCGTACTGTACGCGGCGTTGGTGGCGGGCGGTGTGGGCACCATGGCGGAGGTGTGGGGAGACGTGATGCGTGCGGCGGGTGCAATCGAGCGTCTGCTGGAATTGCTGAATGCGGAATCTGCTATCGCCGAAGTTGCCGCGCCCCAGTCGCCAGCGGAACTCGGTCAGGCTGCGATCCGCTTCGAGCAGGTCAGCTTTCATTATCCGGCGCGCCCGGAGACCGCCGCACTGGACGACATAAACCTGGATATAGCGTCCGGGGAAAGCATCGCACTGGTCGGGCCTTCAGGCGCGGGCAAGACCACATTGTTCCAGTTGCTGCTGCGCTTTTACGACGTCTCGGACGGCATGATCCGCCTCAACGGACAGGACATCCGCCAACTTACCCTGCACGAACTGCGCAGCAGGATAGCGATTGTGCCGCAGGACCCAGTGATCTTTTCCGCCAATGCGCTGGAGAACATCCGCTATGGCCGGCCGACTGCCAGCGATGCAGAGGTCATGGCCGCCGCCAGGGCAGCGTTGGTGGATGAGTTCATCAACCGTTTGCCCGACGGCTACGGAACATTCCTGGGCGAGCGCGGCACCCGCTTGTCCGGCGGACAGCGCCAGCGCATCGCCATCGCGCGCGCGATGCTGAAGAATGCGCCGCTGTTGCTGCTGGACGAAGCCACCAGCGCGCTGGATGCGGAATCGGAGATACTGGTGCAGCAGGGATTGAATGCCGCGATGCAGGGACGTACCACGCTGATCATCGCGCACCGGCTGGCCACGGTGCAGAAGGTCGACCGCATCGTGGTGATGGAACGCGGCCGCGTCGTCGAAACCGGAACTCCGGAAGACCTGCGCAAACAGAGCGGCCTTTATGCGCGCCTGGCACGCTTGCAATTTGATGTCTGACGGGTTTGGGCAGTAATGCTTTGAGGAATATAATGCGCAAATAGCCAGTGCCGGATTTCAGTTAACCCAAAATAATTATCAAGGAAAATAATGAAAAATTATCTGCTAACAATAATGAGCGCGATCATCTTCACGGTCAGCGGGACAGCCGTGGCCGCGCCGATGACCAAGGATCAGGGTGACGCGATACTCAAGGAACTGCGTGACATCAAGCAACTGCTGGCAAACCAGCAGCAACCCCAGCCTGCCGCACCGGGCCAGCGCATGCCGCAAAACCTGACTGTCAAGGGTGATGCGATATATGTGCTCGGCAAAAGCGATGCGCCTGTGACGATGGTGGAGTTTACCGATTACCAGTGCCCGTTCTGCGGCAGGTTCGAGGCCACCACCTTCCCCGAAATCAAGAAGAACTTTATCGACACCGGCAAGATGCGTTTGATCGTGCGTGACCTGCCGCTGGAGGGACTGCATCCCTTCGCGATGAAAGCCGCCCAGGCTGCGCACTGCGCCGGTGATCAGGGGAAATTCTGGGAGATGCATGATCTGCTGTTCAAGAACCAGAACAAGCTTGATGCCGACTCATTGACCGGTTATGCAACCGGAGATCTCGCGCTTAATGCGGATACCTTCAAGAAATGCATGGCCGATGGCAAACATCTGAAGGAGATCGGCGCGGAAGCGAGATATGCCCAATCGCTGGGCATCAGCGGAACCCCGACCTTCATTGTAGGCAAGTCTGAGGGTGATTCGGTAGAGGGTCGTATGGTGGTCGGGGCGTTGCCGTATGAAAACTTTGCGGCGGCGATCAACGCTGCGCTGCAGAAGCACAATTGATTCGCACCAATTAAATCAACCCCCGTTCGTGCCGGGCTTGTCGAAGCACATGAGTCCGTACACATTTCGACAGGCTCAATGCGAACGGATTCACGAATAAAATGCGCCGGATCAATAGTAGGAGCGCAGCTTGCTGCGCGATTGTGGTGAGAATCAATCGCCCGATGGCCTTGCATAGCCATTCCACTAACCCCTCAAAAAACGATGGCTAAGTGGCTGGTTAAATCGGGCTCCTACGGTCGCATGATCGGTTTCAATGGACATACAGGATATCGTATCCGGCACGGATTTAACCAACCACCGTTCGTGCCTGTCGAAGCACATGAATCCGTACACATTTCGACAGGCTTAATGGGAACGGATTCATGAATAAAGTGTGCCGGATCAATAGTGTTTCGAATAAAGCCAATACTACGCTACTGTCAGCCCAGCACCGGATAATCGGTATACCCTTTCGCTCCCGGCGTATAGAACGTGTTCATGTCGGGCGCGTTCACGGCCGCATTTGATTTCCAGCGTGCAACCAGATCAGGGTTGGCAAGGAATGGTCTGCCAACGGCAATCAGGTCACATTTTCCTGCGGCCAGATCACTCTCGGCATGCTTGGCATCGTAGCCCCCGGACAGAATCAGCTTGCCCTTGAAAATTTTTCGGAACATGCTCTTGATCGAATCAGGCACCTTTGGCGCACCCATAGGCGAGTGGTCGACCAGATGGATGTAGACTAGTCCGCGAGCATTCAATTGTTGTGCCAGATAGGTGTAATCCGTTTCCATTCCATCGTACAGCGGCATGTCGTTGAATACACCGTAGGGTGACAGGCGCATGCCGACCCTGTCCTTGCCGATGGCCTTGATGACCGCATCGGCGACTTCCAGTACGAAGCGCGCGCGATTTTCTATCGATCCACCATACTGATCGTTACGCTGATTCGAGTTCGGCCGGATGAACTGTTCGAGCAGGTATCCGTTCGCACCGTGCAATTCGACGCCGTCGAACCCTGCCGCAATGGCATTCTTCGCGGCCTGCGCGTATTCCGCTATGGCGGTCTTGAGATCAGCTTCGGTCATTGCCCGGGGTGCGGCATTCTGCTTCATGCCTTCTGCATCGGTGTACATGTCGCCGGCGGCGGCCACTGCCGACGGTCCGAGCACAAGTGCTCCTTCAGGCAGATTTAGCGGGTGAGCGATACGGCCGCAATGCATGAACTGGATGAACATTTTTGCCCCCTTGGCATGCACCGCATCGGTGACCAATTTCCAGCCTGCGATCTGTGCGGCGGAAAAAATTCCCGGTATGCGCGGATAGCCCAGCCCATTTGGAGAGGGCGATGTGCCTTCGGAGATGACAAGTCCTGCAGAAGCCCGCTGGGCGTAATATTCAACCATGAGTTCGTTGGGGATGTTGCCGGTGGCGCGATTGCGTGTCAGCGGTGACATGACCAGATGGTTCTGCAGTGTAAGTGTTCCGAGTGTTGCCGGAGAAAATAGAAGTGACATGGGGTTTCCTTGTTGATAGTGACAGGGGTATCTTGCGGTTGTCAGGGAAACGGTCGGGTTCGCGATATCCGGAACGGGAAGTTTCGCATTTGAAAATCCGGGAGATCGTCCGGACTTTGAAGTTCATGAATCGGGAACAATCAACCTGCCGATAATATACTCCGAATCATGGTTGCTCGCTTTCCGGCAACCGTAACAATTTATTCCATGTGTTGATTGCGTGGACAACGCCTGTGCAGAATTCACAAAATCGTCATGGAATTAAAGTCGGTCCTTCATGGTTGGCCATGTTGCTCAACAGCAGAACAGGTGGCTTGCCATGATTTTTGTTTTAAGTATAGTTCAGATAGTTACCGTTACTTTCGATCGGTATGCTTTTCGGTCATCCTGCCGGGGTGGCAGGCATCAAGTCAATGACGGAGATCACCATGAAAAAATTGAAGCATGAGACGGAATTGTTTAAAGCGGCATTGCTTGCCGGTGTGAAATATGCGGAGGGACGCGGAGTGGTCGAGTTTGAGCCGACTGATTCGGCGAGCGAGAAACTCTTATACATCTACAGGCTTCTGGTTCATGACAAGGTCATACAGCCGTTGCCGGAAGATCAGGTTGCCGAAAAAGCGCTGCGGCACAAACTGGCGATCTGGTACTCGAAGCAGCTGCCCAAAGATGATCCGCTGTTGAAATAGGATTGAAATTGCACTGCTTGCACTCTTGTTGATCGAACCGGCATCAGCGCAATATCAGCGTACAGGGCATCGTGATGAATACAGGCGACCATACAGAAAAATTCCGCCTCGACAAGTGGCTGTGCGCCGCGCGTTTTTTCAAGACGCGCTCGCTGGCGGCAGACGCGGTCGAGTGCGGCAAGGTGCATGTCAATGAGGTGCGCGTCAAACCGGCCAAGGCAGTGGCGGTCGGGGATATGCTCAGCATCAACCTGGGACAAAAGCAGTATGTGCTGGAGGTGTTGGCGCTGTCCAGCCGACGCGGCCCCGCATCCGAGGCGCAGAAACTCTATCGCGAAACCGATGCCAGCCGCCAGCGGCGCGAAGCCATCGCCGCGCAACTCAAGTCACAGCCACAACCGTTTTTCTTCAAAGGCAGGCCGACCAAACGCGACCGGCGCGAGATCGAGCGATTCAACAAAGGCGGGTAAAGTTCGTCGCAGGATGGCCTTGAATTCGGGGGGTGTCACCTTGATCCGTCAAACAGCATTTCCAGACGCATGGTGAGCGCAAAGCTGCCATTGAAGTTATTCACCTTCGGGAAAATAATTTGCGGGCTCAATTCAAAGAAAACCCATTCTCGGTGCAGCCTGTAACGGTAAAAGACCGAGGCGACATACTCGGTCAATTGCACCTGCGGATTGCTCACTCCAATTGCGCTCAACTGATAAAGCAAGGCAGTGCGCTCGTTCAGGGCGTGATAGACAGACAGATCCTGGCGCAGGTCGAAGTTCTGATTGTCATTTAGCCATGTGGCATTGCTGGTGGCGCGAAACAGAACCGGTTCGCTGATGACGTGTTCGAAATCGATCTGGGTGGTTTCACCCGCGCCTATGGTGTTGAACCAATACACGGACTGCGCGGCTTTCATCCGCCAGGTATCCAATGGAATTGAATAGCTGCTTCTGGCGCGCAGGAAAGGATTGATATGGATACCCTGGAATTTCAATCCCGCGTCGGCGCTGATATGCCTGGCCTTTAATTCTTCCTTCACCTTCTCATAGCGTAACGCCAGGCCGAAACTCTGCGGCCCGGAAACCTGATCGTTGATGGCGGTATTCTGGTTTGGTACCGGCTCCCCTGTCGTATTTTGGTCGGGGTTGGACTCGATCAGTAGATGTAGTTTTTTTTCCGTGGACGGCAAATTCAAATTGGCCCT
>JBDTCC010000032.1:0-6255 GCA_039923775.1 Gallionella sp.
TGCCGCGTGTTCGTAATGTGGTGCTGGCGGTTAATCTGGCCAGGCATTCGGCCAATGGCTGGAATGATACCGCCCTGCCCGACGATTACAGGGACATCGGTGAATTGCTGCGTATGCCGGCCGAGCAAGTCAAGGCATCGGTTGTTGCGGATGATGGTGAAGCCGGATCATAGGCGGTAATCATCGCGTTTTTCCAGCCGGATAATCTAGTCCTTGCCAAACAAATCACGGCTGTAAATTTTGTCTGTTACGTCCAGAATGTCGTCGGTAATCCGGTTGGCGACGATGACATCAGACTCCTTCTTGAATTGTGCCAGGTCGTTCACCACTCTGGAGTGGAAAAACTCCGGTTCTTTAAGCGCGGGTTCATAAACAATGACCTCGATACCCTTGGCTTTGATGCGTTTCATGATGCCCTGAATGCTGGATGAACGGAAGTTGTCAGACCCGCTCTTCATGACCAGACGATGAATCCCGACTATCTTGGGGTTGCGCTTGATGATGCTTGCTGCAACAAAATCCTTGCGCGTGGTATTTGACTCGACGATGGCATGAATCAGGTTTTGCGGAACGTCCTGATAGTTGGCGAGCATTTGTTTGGTGTCTTTGGGCAGGCAGTAACCGCCGTAACCGAATGAGGGATTGTTGTAGTGATCGCCGATGCGCGGATCAAGACTGACGCCCTGGATAATCTGTTTGGTATCGAGCCCGTGAGTGGCCGCATAGGTGTCGAGTTCGTTGAAGTAGGCCACGCGCATGGCGAGATAGGTATTGGCAAACAGCTTGACCGCCTCGGCCTCGGTCGAGTCGGTAAACAGGGTGGGGATGTCCTGCTTGATCGCGCCCTGCTTGAGGAGATTGGCAAAGGTCTCGGCGCGCTTCGAACGTTCGCCGATGACGATTCGCGAGGGATGCAGATTGTCATACAGTGCGCGGCCTTCACGCAGGAATTCGGGCGAGAAGATCAGGTTGTTGCAATTGAATTTGGCACGTGCTTTGACGGTATACCCGACAGGAATGGTCGATTTGATGACCATCACTGCCTGCGGATTGATGCTCATGACATCCTTGATGACTGACTCGATCGAGCCGGTATTGAAGTAGTTCGTCACCGGGTCGTAGTCTGTCGGCGTGGCGATGATCACGTAGTCCGCACCGGCATAAGCTTCGTGTTTGTCGAGAGTTGCTTTCAGGTTGAGAGTCCGGTGGCTCAGATAATCCTCAATCTCGGCATCTCCAATGGTCGACTGCTTACGGTTAAGCATTTCGACCTTTTCAGGAACGATATCGATTGCGACCACCTCATTGTGTTGGGCAAGCAGTACAGCGTTGGAAAGACCTACGTAACCGGTACCGGCAATGGCAATTTTCATAACACCTGACTCTCAAAAATAGGCGTGCATTATGCCGCAGAATGATCCGGAGGTCAGCCGCCCAGTTTTCGGACCGCCATTGTCGCCCATCAGGTTTTGCGATAGCAGTTTGCCGAGAATACCTGCTTCCCCCCAGATAATTTTGTAAATGTTTTGATACATAGAGATGACAAAACAGGGTATCCGATGTTGACAACCATGCGATTGATCAGGGTTTGCATTCACCGGATGTATTCCGCAATCGTAACCAGTCTGATACATGCAGAATTAAGTGGTTTTTATCCATCTATTCATGGCTTCTGTTTTTTCAGGCAGTATCGACAATCAGGTCAAGAGCACTTCATTTAACTCGCTACACACAACTTTAAAGGAGAATTTCATGAGTTCAATTAATGGCGTTTCCGGCTCAAACAATTGGGCCTGGTTACAACAATCTTCCAACTCATCCAACTCGACGCAGCAAGTTAGCGGCAAGGTTTCTGATGGTGATAATGATGGCAGCAGTGGAATAGGTGGCGCCACCGGGTCGGGACCGTCAAGCTTCCTGAGCACGATTGTCCAGGCACTGGAACAGAGCCTCTCCGGCAGTGCCGGTTCATCACCGGCCACTTCATCCACATCCTCTGCGGTAACGAACACTTCGACGACTGCTTCAAATTCAGCCCAGAATCCCGAAGCGGCATTACAGTCATTCATGCAAAACCTGTTTGCCACAATTGGCCAGCCAGGGGGATCATCACCAGCAGGAACGGCTGGCAACGCACCCGGCAGTACACCCTCTGGTGTGGAGGGACATCGTGGTCATCATCACGACGCGGGGCAATTGTCGGCGGGAATTCAAAGTCTGCTTCAGCAGCTTAATGCAAGCAGCAGCCAAAGTTTATCGTCTGGCAGCGCAACCGACAGTAACAATGCGCTTAACGGCCTGAACTCCAGCTTCCAGAATCTGGTGAGTTCATTGGACGCTACACAGGGGGGTAATCAAAATTCAGCCGACACACCAACGTTGCAATCGTTCTTGCAGAACCTGATGCAAAATATAGGGAGCACCCAGAATACCAGTGGCTCGGTGGTAAGTACCCAGGCTTAACGTTGGTGCGAGGCTCATTTTTTGGATAATGTTGATGCAGATAAATTATGGACAATGTCTATTGTGCTGAACTCTGAAGCATCACATCGTAATTTGAATCTTGATATTCAGTGCGGGAACGAGGAAAACCCGGATGAGGCAACAGCTCATTTCTGCCGCATAACAGAATTCAACCCAAACAATCCAGATGCATTGATCAGCCAAGCTAGGCTTCTGGATTCCGGCTCAGAGGAAATCCGTTTTAAACGGGCTACTCTACTGGCAAACTCGGTTCGTCACGGAGACAGGGAAGAAGCAAAATCTCTTTTTCTTGAAATTTTAAAAGCTAGGCCGTCCCATTACGGCGCATGGAACAATTTGGGAAAGTTGCTTTTTGAAACCGGCTATACCTCGGCAGCTCACACCTCATACTCTGCCGCAGTCACCTATCATCCAAAAGAGCCAGTAGCGCATCTAAATTTTGGCAATGTGCTGCTGCATATGGATGATCTGGACGCTGCCAAAAAACATTTTGAAATTGCACTAGTCATAGACCCCTCACTGTTCGGAGCCCATCAAGGGTTGTCGTCCGTTTTGCAGCGGCAGGGAGACGAGGGAGTGGCTACCTATCACAGGGATATCGGGTTCGGCGGGAGAGCGCTGTCATATATGGATTATCAAGGCCGGGGGGAGCCTGTTCCGCTATTGATTTTGGCATCATCTATTGGGGGAAACATACCTTGGCGCTTTTTGATTGACCAGGGCTTATTCCAGACTACGATTATCGCTACTGAATATTTTGATATCCAACTCGAGCTTCCCTCACATCAATTAATTTTCAATGCAATTGGCGATGCTGATTTGTGCCACAAAGGGTTAGATATTGCCACGCGGCTGATTGAAATGTCTGGTGCACCCGTAATCAATCATCCTAACGCAGTCAAGAAAACCGGCCGGCTTATGAACACCCAGCGTTTGGCTGGGATATCCGGAGTCATAGTGCCGCGTATGGTTCGCTTGACCAAAACGGAAATTTTGTCAGGCAGCGGAACGGAAAAGCTGGCGCAGGAGCAAATGATGTTTCCCCTCCTGTTGCGTGCTCCTGGCTTTCACGGAGGTAATTACCTGGAACGAATCGATGTTCCGGAGGCATTAAAATCCGCCGTCGAAAAATTGCCCGGTGAAAACCTGTTGGCAATTGAGTTTCTTGATTCCAGTCTTCAGGATGGATTGTTCAGAAAATACAGGGTAATGTCGATTAACGGCGCCTTGTACCCGATACATATGGCAATCTCATCCGGGTGGGAGGTTCATTACTTCAGCTCTGACATGGAAGACAATAAAGATTATCGTGATGAAGAAAGGATGTTTTTGAATGGCTTTGCAGCATTGTTGGGTTCAAACACCATATCGGCATTGTCATGCATAGGCCAAGCCCTTGGACTGGATTATTGCGGGATCGATTTCGGGCTGGATCAAAATGGCAAAGTTTTGCTGTATGAGGCCAACGCAACGATGGTGTTAAATGTACCTACCCATGAAAAGAAATGGGACTACAGGCGTATGCCGATTGAAAATGCATTGGCAGCGACCAAAAAATTATTCAAAGAGCGGGCCTCATTGCATCCTTGATTAAAATGAACACATGATTCCGGGAAGTGGAAAATGCCCGCTGGAGACAGAGGCTCCCTGCAGCGATTATCAGAAAATTCACCAGTGTTAAGATGAGAGCCGCCGGAGGCAGGTTTCTATAATCACGGACAGTCGCCTTGACGCTCAGTATGTTCCGCTCTTCAAAACTAAACATTTTGATGAAGTGTATCAAGAACACTATTCGCCAAATCCGGCGCAAGGCAATCCAGCTCGATATTGTCCGGCATTGACCTCAGCCAGGTGAGCTGGCGCTTTGCCAGTTGCCTTGTCGCGGCAAGGCCGGTTTCCAGAAGTTGGACATCATCGATTTCCTCTTCCATGAATTGCCATGCCTGCCGATAGCCGACACAGCGCATGGACGTCATATCGCGATGCAGCGGATATTTATCGCGCAGCATGCGCAGTTCCTCCAGCAATCCCTGTTCTAGCATAGCCTTGAAGCGGGCGGTGATGCGGGCATGGAGTTGGGCACGGTCGCCGGGGACCAGTGCGATGGAGGTGATGCGGTAGGGCAGCTCGGCATTTTGTTGTTTGGCAATCAGTGTGGACATCGGCTGCCCGGTGAGGCGGTAGATCTCCATCGCGCGCTGGATGCGTTGCGTGTCGGTTGGCTTCAGGCGCGCGGCGGTTGCCGCATCCACTTTGGCGAGTTGCTCATGTAGGTGCTTGATGCCGTGTTGCGCAATCTCGGCATCGAGCGCTGCACGCACGGCAGGGTCGGATTGGGGCAGATCGCTGAGGCCTTCACGCAGCGCCTTGAAGTACAGCATGGTGCCGCCGACCAGCAACGGAATTTTGCCGCGTTTTGTGATGTTTGCCATCAGGCGCAGTGCATCGTGGCGGAACGCGGCGGCGGAATAGGCATCGGTCGGGTCTATGATGTCGATCAGGTGATGCGGTGCGCGGGCTATAGTGGCTGCATCGGGCTTGGCGGTACCGATATCCATGTCGCGAAATACCAGCGCCGAATCCACGCTGATCAGTTCTACCGGAAGTCGTTGCGCCAGTTCCACCGCGACGCCGGTCTTGCCGCTGGCGGTTGGGCCCATCAAAAATATTGCCGGGGGTAAATCTTGCGTCTTGCGCCTTGTTCCTTGCAGCACGATTTTCATTGCCCGCGCATGAACATCTTGTCCAGATCGTGCATGCTCAGTTGAAACCAGGTCGGGCGACCGTGATTGCATTGGCCGGAACGTTCGGTCTGTTCCATCTCGCGCAACAGCGCATTCATCTCGGTGACGCTGAGGATGCGGTTGGCGCGCACCGCACCGTGGCAGGCAAGAGTAGAGAGCAGTTCGTCGCGCCGTTCGGTCATCGCGCGGCTCGCGCCGAATTCGCGCAATTCGTCGATCACGTCATGCGCGGCTGCTTCGGCTTCGGATTGTCTGAGCATGACCGGCATGGCACGCACCGCCAGTGTATTCGGTGAGAGCGGTGCGATGTCGAAGCCGAGTTTGGCTAGCGCACCCTGTTCGGCTTCCACGGTGGCGACTTCCAGCGCGTCGGCATAAAAGCTGACCGGGATCAGCAGCGGTTGTGTGGCGATCTGTTCGGCATCCAGCGAGGTTTTAAGCTTTTCATACACGATGCGCTCGTGCGCGGCGTGCATATCCACCACGATCAATCCATGTGCATTTTGCGCCAGCACATAAACGCCCGACAGTTGCGCGAGTGCAAAGCCGAGAGGCGGAATGACATGGCTTCCAGGATCATGCGCCATTGACCGGAAAAGGGATGCATCCATCTCAGTATCTTGCGCGGTACTGCGATCCGGCCACTTACCGTCGCCTGCGAACGCTTTCCATACTTGATAAGCTTCGCCGGTTTGTGCAATACCCAGTCCGATGTTCTGCTGGATTGGAACAAACTGCGTCGGCTGTACGGGTGCAGGTGCGCCGCTGTCCTGACCGCTGGCCGGAATTGCGAGTGCCTGTTGCAGGGTGTGGAATATGAATTGATGTATCCCCTGGCTTTCGCGGAAACGTACCTCGCTTTTGGCGGGATGGACGTTCACATCGACTTGCTCGGGCGGTAGTTCGAGAAACAGCACGAAGGCCGGATGGCGCTGGTGGTGGAGGATGTCCTGATAGGCCTGGCGCAGCGCGTGGCTGGCGACTTTATCGCGCACGAAGCGGCCATTCACGAAAAAATATTGCGCAT
>JBDTCC010000033.1:0-18579 GCA_039923775.1 Gallionella sp.
CCGAGTCATCCGCCAGCGCGGGCAATCCGCTCAGGCGACTGACATGGCGCGCTTTGGCAAGCGCATTCTCGATGAAAGTGACGTGCGGTTCTTCCGCTTCTCCTATGCCGAGTTGCGACTGGGTCAGCACCTCGATACCGAGCGGCTCCAGCAGGAACTGGAATTCGCGCAATTTTCCGGGGTTGCCGGAAGCGATGACGAGTTTTTGCATAGGTCTATTTTTCACGTAGCGTGTAGGAGCGGGCCCTGCCCGCGATTTCATCCACACACTGCATAAGTTAGTCACTCTCCAGCGCCGTCTTCTGCATCCCGATCAACTCGGTGATACCTTTTTTCGCCAGATCCAGCAATTCGTCCATTTCGGCACGGGTGAATGCGTGACCTTCCGCAGTGCCCTGCACCTCGACGAAGTGGCCGTTACCCAGCATCACCACGTTCATGTCGGTGTCACACATCGAGTCTTCGAGATAATCCAGATCAAGCACCGGCTTGCCCTGGTATATACCGACGGAAATTGCGGCAATGAAATCCTTGAGCGGGGATTCTTTGATCAGCCCTTTGCCGAGCAGCAGCCTCACCGCATCGTACAGCGCGACAAATGCACCGGTGATGCTGGCGGTGCGGGTGCCACCATCAGCCTGGATCACGTCGCAATCGATCTGTATGGTGCGCTCTCCGAGTTTTTGCAAATCCACCACCGCGCGCAGGCTGCGCCCGATCAGACGCTGAATTTCCTGTGTGCGTCCGGACTGCTTGCCCCTGGCCGCCTCGCGGCCCATGCGTTCTCCAGTGGAGCGCGGCAACATGCCATATTCCGCGGTGATCCAGCCTTCGCCACTGCCTCTTTTATGTGGCGGAACTTTTTCATCGATACTGGCGGTACAAATCACTTTGGTGTCGCCACACTCTATAAGAACAGAGCCTTCGGCGTGTTTGGTGTAGTGGCGGGTGATACGTATTTGACGCAACTCGCTGGGCGATCTCTGACTGGGGCGCATATATGGATTCTCGATAAAAGGTGGAAATACAAGGTTCAAGGTTCAAGGTTCAAGAGCTATAGGATCTCCAGGACGTGGCTGACCGGCCCGGCTGCGTCGTGCCCGGTTTCACCGTCACCCCAACGAAGCGCAAGACCTGTGGCATTATCTGAATGTCCGATTTCGCGCTGCAGCGCAGATGCAATCAGGCCATCCAGCACGTCCGCGACAGGGCCGGCAGCAAATGCCTCGACCAATTCCCGGTCGGAAAACGGTCCCCACAGGCCATCGCTGCCGAGCAACAACACATCGCCGGATTGCAGCACGACGTGCTTGCCGTGCTCCATATAGAACTCGTCATCGATACCGCCAAGACAATGGGTGATATGGTTGCGCTGCGGATGGACGCGCGCTTCTTCGGCAGTGAGTTGTCCCGATTCGACCCACTGTTGCACCGCCGAGTGATCCAGGGTCCTGGTCGCCACCTTTCCGTCGCGCAGCAGGTAGAGGCGGGAGTCTCCGGCGTGCCCCCAATACAACTTGCCACCCTGTATCAGGGCGGCGACACAGGTCGTCCCGGGGAATCCGCCCATCTCGTTGTCGTGCGGAAGGCTCATGATGCGATCGTGCGCCTGCTGCATGGTTTCCAGGATGAATCTGTCGGGGTCGGCGATACGCGGCTGCGCCGCCTGACCAAACGCCTCGATGAAATTATCGATGGTCATGCTGGCCGCCAGCTCCCCATGCATATGCCCACCCATGCCATCAGCAAGCACCAGCAACAAAGCCTCGTTGGTGTGGGAATACGCAACACGATCCTGATTGAATCTGCGATTGCCAATATGGCTGGCCTGATGTATCGAGAAGTTCATGGATAAACGGAAATTTTCACAGTGTGTAATCGTAATATAATGTGCCGCTTCAGCACAGCCTTTTATTCGAAAGCCCCCGCCATGATCCTCAGTATGACCGGCTACGCCACCGCCAGCGCCGAACTAGACAGCGGATCATTGACTCTCGAACTGCGTGCGGTCAACCACCGTTATCTGGATATACAACTGCGCATGCCGGACGAATTGCGCGGATTCGAGGGTGCGCTGCGTGAAGCGATCACTGCACAATTGCAGCGCGGCAAGGTGGAATGCCGCATCAACTATGCAGCCCGATCCGCACAAAGCGGTGCCGCACTGAACAGCAGCTTGCTCCAGCAGCTTGCCGCATGGGACAGGGAAGTATTATCCATGCTGCCCGATGCGCGTAGCCTGAGCGTGGGCGAAGTACTGCACTGGCACGGGATGCTGGAAACGCCCACGGCTTCGGCGGACGAATTGCGTGCCACATTGCTCGACCTGCTGCAAAACGTGCTACAGGAGTTTTCAGCTTCGCGTGCCAGGGAAGGTGAAAAGTTGAGGGACTTCCTGTTGCAGCGCCTGGAAAAAATCGAGCGGCTGCGTGCGGATGTGATGCCGCATGTGCCCGCCGCGATCGCTGCCTACGAACAAAAACTCATCACGCGCCTGAACGAGGCAATCCAGAATGCGCCAGAGGGTATCCTGGACGAGAGAGTCCGCCAGGAGATCACGCTGTTCGCCAGCAAGATCGATGTGGATGAAGAATTGTCGAGACTGGCCAGCCATCTCACCGAAATGCGCCGTATCCTCGGCAACGGCGGTGCCGTGGGCAAACGCCTGGACTTCCTGATGCAGGAACTGAATCGTGAAGCCAACACCCTGGGCTCGAAGTCGGTCGATGAGGAAGTCTCGCGCAGCGCAATGGAAATGAAGATACTCATCGAACAAATGCGCGAGCAAATTCAGAATCTGGAATAAGGGAACAAAACATGTCGGGAAACCTGTTCATCATCAGCGCGCCTTCCGGGGCGGGCAAGACCAGTTTGGTGCGCGCCCTGCTCGACCTCGACCGGCACATTAATCTATCGGTCTCCTACACCACGCGCGAACCGCGTGCCGGCGAAGTTGACGGCAAGGACTATCACTTTGTCAGCCGCGAGTCTTTCCTGGCAATGACCAAGCGCGGCGAGTTTCTGGAAAGCGCCGAAGTCTACGGCAACCTTTACGGGACCTCGCAAACCTGGATCAGCCGGGAAATCGACAAGGGGCGCGATCTCCTGCTGGAGATTGACTGGCAGGGCGCGGCGCAAATTCGCCGCCTGTTTCCGGAATGCATCAGCATCTTCATATTGCCGCCATCTCTGGAGACGCTGGAACAACGCCTGAAGGGACGCGGCAAAGACAACGATGAGGTGATTGCGAAACGGATGGCGGCAGTGCGCGAGGATGTAGCCCATATTGCCGAATTCGATTATGTTATCATTAACAATGTTCTGGATGATGCCTTGCACGAACTCAATGCGGTGGTACTTGCCGCCCGGCTGCGTTGCACCAGGCAATTGTTCCGCCATCAGGCCCTAATCAATCAGTTACAAATACCGGAGTAAATCATGGCACGTATTACCGTCGAAGAATGTCTCGTACAAATTCCCAACCGCTTTGAGCTGACACTGGCCGCCGCCTACCGCGCGCGTCAATTGGCCAATGGCGCCGCCCATCTGGTGGAAAACAGCAGGGACAAGCCCACCGTCGTTGCACTGCGCGAGATCAGCGAGGGCAAGGTGGGAAAGGAAATCCTGAATCGCGGGCAAGCTTGATCCTGACCGGACATAATCATCGTGACCCAGGATTAACAGAAACAATGCATGGCCGACTCGGATCTTTTATTAGAGGAACTCTCCACCTATCTTAAACCGACGGATGTCGAACACGTCCGTGTAGCGATAGAATTCAGCCGCGCTGCGCATCAGGGCCAGATGCGCCAGTCCGGCGATCCGTACGTCACCCACCCGATTGCCGTCGCCCGCATCCTCACCCCGCTGCACATTGATGCGCAGGCCATCATCGCCGCGCTGTTGCACGATGTGGTGGAGGACACCGAAGTCACCTCGGAGCAGGTCGCCGAAAAATTCGGCAAGCCGGTTGCTGAACTGGTCGACGGACTGAGCAAGCTGGACCGGATCCGCTTCGAAACACGCGAGGATGCCCAGGCGGAAAACTTCCGCAAGATGCTGCTGGCGATGGCGCGCGACGTGCGTGTCATCCTTATCAAGCTGGCTGATCGACTGCACAACATGCGCACGCTCGACTCCATGGCCCATGACAAGCGCGAACGCATCGCTCGCGAAACCATGGAAATTTACGCGCCCATCGCCAATCGGCTCGGCCTCAATGATCTTCACCACGAACTGCAGGATATGAGCTTCAAATACCTGCACCCCAATCGCTATGCGGTACTGACCAAAGCTTTGCAGGTGGCACGCGGCAACCGCCGCGAAGTGGTCGGAAAAATACTTGAAGCGGTACGGCAACGGCTTGCCGAGTATCACATCGAAGCCGATGTCACCGGCAGGGAAAAAGACATCTTCAGCATCTACCGGAAGATGCAGAGCAAATCACTCGCCTTCGCCGAGGTGCTGGATATTTACGGCTTTCGGGTATTGGTGAATGATTTTACTTCCTGCTATGTGGCATTGGGAGCGTTGCATGGTTTGTACAAACCGATTCCCGGCAAGTTCAAGGATTACATCGCCATTCCCAAAGTGAACGGCTACCAATCGATACACAGCACGCTATTCGGCCCTTTTGGCACACCCATCGAGATCCAGATACGCACCCATGAGATGCACAAGATCGCCGAGGCCGGCGTCGCTTCGCATTGGCTGTACAAAAGTGGACACGAATCGATCAATGATCTGCACAAGAAAACCCACCAGTGGTTGCAGGAACTGCTGGAGAGCCTGAGCCAGAGCAGCGATTCATCCGAGTTTCTGGAACACCTCAAGGTGGACCTGTTTCCCGATGAGGTATACGTGTTCACCCCAAAGGGCAAGATACTGTCTCTGCCGCGCGGCGCGACCGGCGTGGACTTTGCCTACAGCGTGCACACCGACATCGGCAATCGCTGTATCGCCATCAAGGTGAACCACGAGTTGGTGCCGTTACGCACCGAGCTCAAAAATGGCGATCGCGTGGAAGTGATCACTGCCTCCCATGCCAAGCCCAATCCTGCCTGGCTGGGCTATGTCGCCACCAGCAAGGCGCGCAGCCAGATACGGCATTTTCTCAAGACCATGCAGTCGGGCGAATCGGCACAACTGGGCGAACGGCTGCTCAACCAGGCTTTGCAATCGCTGGGCGTCAAACCGCAAGACATGGACGAAGTACGCTGGAACAAGTTGCTGAAGGATACAGGGGTAAAGACACGCCCGGATATGCTTGCCGACATCGGTTTGGGGCGGCGTCTCAACGTGGTGGTGGCGCGGCAACTGGCCAGCATCAGTGAAACCGCGGCCAATGAAACGATAGCCAACCCGGTTATCACCATACAGGGCACCGAGGGTATGGCAGTACAGTTCGCCCCTTGTTGCCGCCCGATCCCGGGTGACCCTATCGTCGGCGTGATCAAGAGCGGCCAAGGTTTGCTGGTGCATACTCACGACTGCCCGACATTGCGCCGCGGACGCAGCAGCGGCGAACAATGGCTGGATGTGGCGTGGGACAAGAACATCAACCGTCCCTTCGATGTCAACATCAAATTACTGGTCGCCGACCAGCGCGGTGTATTGGCAAAAGTTTCCGCCGCAATCGCCGAAGCGGAAGCCGACATCGAGAACATCAGCTTTACCCACGAAGGCGAGTACTCCGGACTGCATTTCACGCTGGAGGTGAACAACCGTCTGCATCTCGCCAACATCATGCGCGGCTTGCGCGGGATCCCGGAAGTGGTACGGATTATCCGGGTGAAGAACGCTTCATAGGAAACGCTTTATAGCCTACTGCGCAACCAACATGCTGTGTCTCGTGCTCGCCTGCGCCCCGCCTATCTTTTAGATATGCCCGGTTGCGCGCTGTGCGGCTCCCTGCATTTCGGTTTGCTCGCTATGGATCAAAAGTGTTATTGTCCAATTCGTCTGACCTTCAATATCACCCCATATCAAACAACAACACCTCTGCATCCTGCGCTGCACCCAATTCGACTACCGCTTCATCCGTATACTTCAAAGCATCCCCCGCCGAAAGCGCATTGCCATTGGCCTGCAGGCTGCCGCGCGCGACGTGCAGATAGATTTTTCGTCCCGCGACGATTGGATAATCCAGTGTCCCGGCATCGTCCAGTAGTGCAGCCGATACGCGGGCATCCTGATGGATCAGCAGCGAATCCTGCGCGGCATCGGGTGAAGCCAGCAGGCACCAGCGGGCCAGCTTGGCTTCCGGCGGAAATTCCTTTTGCTGATAGCCCGGTGCCAGATTCTGCTTATCCGGAATGATCCATATCTGCAGCAGATGCACCGGCGCATCCGGCGAAGGATTCACCTCGCTGTGCTGTACCCCGGTACCCGCGCTCATCACCTGAACTTCTCCATAACGGATGTCCCCGCTGCTCCCGGTACTGTCGCGATGGCGCAAGGTACCACTCAACACATAGGTCAGGATTTCCATATCGCGGTGCCCGTGTGTACCGAAGCCCGTGCCGGGTTGCACGATGTCCTCGTTGATCACGCGCAGCGGTCCGAAATTCACATGCTTTTGATCGCGGTAATCCGCGAACGAAAAACTATGCCAACTTTCCAGCCAACCGTGTGTAGCATATCCACGCTCATTTGCTTTGCGCAGGACGATCATATTCACCTCCATAATGCCGCAATAGTTCAAGCATCGCGGAGGCCTTGTCCAGCGTCTCCTGATACTCTGATTTCTCTTCGGAATCTGCCACGATGCCACCACCTGCCCAGCAGCGGATTATTCCACTTCGCCCTCCGATTATACTGCGTGAATCTGGCTTTAAAGAGATGTCGGGCGCGCGGCTGTTCCCGCAATCGGCTGGCTTCGCCAGTAACGCACCCGCAAGGGGCAGGCCGGCGGGTTCCCCGCTGCTTCGCAGCGACCCATCCGCTCTGTCACAGCCGCCATAGACCAAAGTGCGTATGACGATGTTGCTGTCCATATTGCCGTCGAAGCCGACATACCCTATCGATCCGCAGTAGACCCCGCGCCGGTGCGGCTCAAGCAACCCAATGATTTGCATGGCGCGCAGTTTGGGCGCACCGGTGACGGAACCGCCGGGAAAACTGTCGCGCAGGACATGTAATGCGTCTTTCCCGGCGGCCAGCTTGCCTGCTACTGTACTGACCAGGTGATGCACGCTGGCAAAGCTTTCCACCTCGAATAATTTGGGCACCTGCACCGATCCCGGGACACAGCTTTTGCCCAGATCGTTGCGCAACAGATCCACGATCATCAGGTTTTCTGCGCGATCCTTGGGATGATTGTACAGTTCCTCGGCAAGCCGGATATCCTGTTGCGCATCGCAACTGCGCGGGCGCGTTCCCTTGATCGGCCTGGTTTCCACACTGCGGTTCTGCACGCGCAGGAAACATTCCGGAGAAGCGCATAGAATTTGCACCTGCGGCAGGTTGAGAAAAGCGGAATACGGCGCCGGGCTCAAGCTGCGTAGCGTGAGATAGGCACCCAGTGCATCTCCGCTGGCAACTGCGCTAAAACGTTGTGCGAGATTGATCTGATAGCAGTCGCCCGACTTCAAATAACCCTGCACCGATGCAAATGCGCTTGCATAACCGGCCCCAGTGAAATTGGAGGTGATCTCCCCATGCACGCGAAAATCATCCGTGGGGAGTGCGGGGCTGTCTCTCAGGCGGGCCAGTATTTTCGGCAACAGCTGCGCTGTTTCGGCGAACCGCCGGTGCGAAACCAGGCGTGCAGTGTGTTGTTGATGATCAAGTACCAGCGCCCAATCATAGATGCCTATTGCCATATCCGGCAGATGTTTCGCATCCCGTCCGGCGTCCGGGATTCCGGCCGTCCGGCTCATCAGATCATAACCCCAATAACCCAGCGCTCCACCGGCAAACGGCACATCCGCTACTGGCTCTGCCTGCTCACCCAGCTCGTCGCGCAACAATGCGAACGGGTCGCCATCCGCTGATCCTTCATTAAGTACCAGCGTACGCTGGGGATAGGCTGTGATGATGTCATAGCGAGCCATGCCGCCACTGTCCAGCCATATCGCCCAGGGCAGGTCAGCCAGCGCGGAATAGTATTGTGCAGCATCGATTCGGTAAGGAATATCGGCAGAATAAAAACTCATCTCATCTCAGCTTGTAAATGTCATTGCCACAATAGCACTGTGAAACGCGATCGTGAGCACGATTCCCGGTAACGGCAATAATCTGGCTGAGCCGTGCATATTCCAACAACGCGATAAAGAACAGACGCACACGGTTTACACACCACCGAATTGAACACACCGGAAGCACCATGTCAGTTCCAGTCGAATGACTATGAACGCACAATTGTCATGATGGAATTCGTAAAACAGGAAAATAGCAACACCATCGCAAACCATCCGGTTTGTAATGGGAAAAAGATAACGCACCAACATTGCGTTGGTGAAATAAAAAGGCGCACGCACCAGTAAGTGCGCCCAAAAACCAAGCCTACTGTGGCAAGCCCCTATTGCCCGAAAGCTACCTGGACATCAGGGGCTGCAACCACAGCAATGCCACCGACTAGTTCGGCTTGCCGATTCCCGGTGTAGGAAAAGGCCATGTAGCAGCCGGACGTACAGGTGCTGGAGCGGAAGGAGCCGGTGCTGCTGGCCTGGCTACCACTGGAGCTGCCGGTTTCTTTGCTACCATCTTCTTAACTGCTGGCTTGGCAGCCGGCTTTTTAGCAGCGGCTTTCTTGGCTGCAGGCTTCTTCGCTACCGCTTTTTTGGCAGCCGGCTTTTTAGCAGCGGCTTTCTTGGCTGCAGGCTTCTTCGCTACCGCTTTTTTGGCAGCTGGCTTTTTAGCAGCGGCTTTCTTGGCTGCAGGCTTCTTCGCTACCGCTTTTTTGGCGGCTGGCTTTTTAGCAGCGACTTTCTTGGCTGCCGGTTTTTTTGCTGCTGGTTTAGCTTTCTTCTTTGCTGCCATTTTAATTCTCCTTCAATGATGAAAGTTAATAAATACAACATGTACGATAACCAGCGGCTTATGTCACCGTGTTTTGGTGACTTAAACGAATGGCTATGCAAAGCCTACTGCACCTACACCTTCAGCCCGTGCTCAACTACGAGCAAGGGCTAAAGCCATTACCTTAAGTCCTTTTAATCCCAGGACAACGCGCCACCGGTTTGATATTCGGTGACACGGGTTTCAAAGAAGTTTTTCTCTTTTTTCAGATCGATCATTTCTGCCATCCACGGGAACGGATTGCTTGCTCCCTGAAAAAGCACATCAACACCGATTTGCTGGCAACGGCGGTTGGCGATAAAGCGCAAGTATTCTTTAAACATCGTTGCATTCAGACCCAGCACGCCGCGTGGCATGGTGTCTTCGGCATAGGCATATTCCAGCTCCACGCCCTTTTGCATCAAACCGCGAATTTCTTCGCGAAATTCTGCGGTCCACAAGTGCGGGTTTTCCATCTTGATCTGGTTGATCACGTCCACGCCAAAATTCAGGTGCATGGATTCATCGCGCAGGATGTATTGGTATTGCTCCGCCGCACCGGTCATTTTGTTCTGGCGCCCCAGGGCGAGAATCTGCACAAAACCGACATAGAAAAACAATCCTTCCATGATGCAGGCAAACACGATCAGGCTGCGTAGCAACTGACGATCCGCCTCCGGGGTGCCGGTCTCAAATTCCGGATTGGTCAGGGTGTCGATGAACGGCAGCAGGAACTCATCCTTGGCGCGTATGCTCGGCACCTCGTGATACATATTGAATATCTCGCCTTCATCCAGACCCAGACTCTCGACGATGTATTGGTAGGCATGGGTATGAATCGCCTCTTCAAACGCCTGGCGCAACAGGTATTGGCGACACTCCGGATTACTGATGTGGCGATAGGTGCCGAGCACAATATTGTTCGCAGCGAGACTGTCCGCAGTGGTGAAAAATCCCAGATTGCGTTTGACCAGCAGACGCTCGTCATCGCTCAGCTTGTCGCTTTTCCACAACGCGATATCCGCTGTCATATTCACTTCTTGCGGCATCCAGTGATTGGCACAGGCGGCCAGATACTTGTCCCACGCCCACTTGTACTTGAACGGCACCAACTGATTGACGTCCGCCTTGCAATTGATGATGCGCTTGTCTTCGACACGGATGCGGCCGGTTAAACCCGGCGCCTTCCGAATTGAGGAATCGGCCCGTTTTGCCTCTTGCTCCTGCACGAGTGTTCCGCGATTAGCGGAAGCATCGTCAAACTTGGCAGTGCGCAACATGCCCAATGGCATTGCTGCAGGGTTAACCTCTTCGTCAAAATTCAGCATCTTGATAATTCTCCTTTGCTCTGAGTTCTTTCAGCTCTCAATTACTGACAAGCTTCGCACTCCGGGTTGTCAATCGAACAGAACTGGGTTTCTCCCATACTGTCGCCGTTCGCCGGGACCGCGTTCAACGCACCCGCTTTTCCGGTTGATTTCTCCGCCGAAGTGGCACCCATCGTGCGCAGGTAATAGGTGGTCTTCAATCCGCGCAACCATGCGAGCTTGTAGGTCTCATCCAGCTTGCGCCCCGATACGCCGGACATGTAAATATTCAATGACTGTGCCTGGTCTATCCATTTCTGGCGGCGCGATGCCGCTTCGATCAGCCAACTCGGCTCCACCTCAAACGCAGTTGCGTAAAGGTTACGGAACTCCGCCGGCACACGGTCGATCTTCGCCAGGGTGCCGTCAAAATATTTAAGGTCGGCGATCATCACCTCGTCCCACAGACCCAGCTGTTTCAGGTCTGCCACCAGGCGATCGTTGATGACCGTAAATTCGCCGGACAGATTCGATTTCACGAAGATGTTCTGGTAAGTGGGCTCAATACAGGCGGACACGCCGATGATGTTGGAAATGGTGGCGGTTGGCGCAATCGCGATACAATTTGAATTGCGCATGCCATATTGTTTGATGCGGCTACGCAATGCGTCCCAATCCATGCTGGCCGACATATCCACCTCGACATAACCGCCGCGCTCCTGGCGCAACAATTCCAGCGAGTCCTGCGGAAGGATGCCGCGATCCCAAAGACTGCCACAATAAGTGGCATAGCGGCCGCGTTCTTCGGCAAGCTCACTGGATGCCCAGTACGCGTAGTAACACACCGCCTCCATGGAGCGGTCGGCGAACTCGACCGCCGCATCGGATGAATAAGGAATACGCAATTCGTGCAAACAGTCCTGAAAACCCATGATGCCGAGCCCGACAGGCCGGTGCTTCAGATTGGAATTGCGCGCCTTGTCGACCGCGTAGTAGTTGATGTCGATCACGTTGTCCAGCATGCGCATCGCGGTATTGACGGTGCGGCGCAACTTGTCATGGTCAATCTGCCCGGCATTTTCATGTCCTTTGGGATACAAATGCGCGACCAGATTGATCGAGCCGAGATTGCACACGGCAATTTCGCTGTCGCTGGTGTTCAAAGTGATTTCGGTGCACAGGTTGGAACTGTGCACCACGCCGACATGCTGCTGCGGGGAACGGATGTTGCACGGATCCTTGAAGGTAATCCACGGATGGCCGGTCTCGAACAGCATGGTCAGCATCTTGCGCCACAGACTGGCCGCGGGAACACTCTTGAACAGCTTGAGCTCACCTCTGGCGGCTTTTGCCTCATAAGCGGTATAAGCGCGCTCGAAATCGGCGCCATACTTGTCATGCAGATCCGGTACATTGGACGGCGAGAACAGGGTCCAGTCACCGCCTTCCATGACGCGCTTCATGAACAGATCGGGGATCCAGTTTGCGGTATTCATGTCGTGCGTGCGGCGACGGTCATCGCCGGTGTTCTTGCGCAGGTCCAGGAATTCCTCGATATCCAGATGCCAGGTTTCCAGGTAGGCGCACACCGCGCCCTTGCGCTTGCCGCCCTGATTGACCGCCACGGCAGTATCGTTCACCACTTTCAGGAACGGCACCACGCCCTGTGACTGGCCGTTGGTTCCCTTGATATGCGCACCCAGCGCGCGCACCGGTGTCCAGTCATTGCCCAGGCCGCCGGCATATTTCGCGAGCAGTGCGTTTTCCTTGATGGCTTCGTAGATACCGTCCAGATCATCCGCCACCGTGGTCAGGTAGCAGGAGGACAATTGCGAACGCAGCGAGCCGGAATTGAACAGCGTCGGCGTGGAGCTCATGAAATCGAAGCTCGACAGCAGACGATAGAATTCCACCGCGCGCGCTTCCCGATCTATCTCATTCAGCGCCAGCCCCATTGCAACGCGCATGAAAAATGCCTGCGGCAGTTCGATACGCTTGCCTTCGATATGCAAAAAGTAGCGGTCATACAATGTTTGCAGGCCGAGATAGCCGAATTGAAGATCACGTTGCGCATCCAGCTCCTTGGCCAGACGTTTCAAGTCGAACTGCCCAAGACGGGAATCCAGCAATTCGGCAGCAATACCCTGCTTGATGAACTGTGGGAAGTAGGTCGCATAACGCGTCGCCATATCTCCCGGTGTAATCTCTTCGCCCAGCGTCTCGCTGCATATGGTATTCAACAGCAGACGTGCCGTGACAAAATTATAAGCCGGCTCCTTTTCAATCAGCGATCTTGCGGAAAGCACCAGGCACTTACGAACTTCATGCAGCGCCACGCCATCGTACAGATCCTTGAGCGTCGATCTGATGACTGCATCTGCGGAAACCGCGTCACCCAGACCCGCACACGCATCCCGCACCAATGCGGACAGACGATCCAGATCGAGCGGTCGCGCCACGCCATCTTCGCCTGTGACATTAATAACATGCGCCGGCTCCCTGCTTTTGGACTGGGCGCGTGAACGTGAACGCTCTTCGCGGTACAGAACGTAGGTGCGCGCGACATCGTGTTCACCGGAGCGCATCAAGCCCAACTCGACCTGATCCTGAATATCCTCGATATGCATCGTCCCGCCATGCGGCTGGCGGCGCAACAGCGCCGAGACAACACCACCGGTCAATTGCTCAACCATTTCACGAACCCGCGCAGACGCGGCACCCTGGCCGCCATTCACCGCGATGAACGCCTTGGTCAATGCGATTGAAATCTTGGACGGCTCAAAGACAACCACCGAGCCATTGCGGCGGATTACTTTGTATTGATCGAATGATTTGGAAGAAGCGGAAGAGGAAGAAACAGAGTCGGTAACGTTATGGTCATGCTTTGGAGAGGTTGGAATGCTATCGGTAGCGGCATGCAACATATACTGACTCCCTTGAAAAACCTTGTTAACCCAAAAAACCGAAAACCACTATATCTAGTATTTTTCCAGAGCGGCTGAGCTAATTGTAGTAGCTAACAGAAATATTGCAAGCGAAAAATGACCTGATGTTTCCTGACCGGATTCATCAGTCCAAATGCACGTAATAATTTTTATGCCGCTCACAGCCCCACAAGGAAGCGCCCCCAGTCGAAACAGGGGCCGGGATCCGTCTTGCGTTGCGGCGCGATGTCGCTGTGTCCCGCTATTCCCTTTATCGGATATGCAGCGCGCAATGCCAGGGTCAGGCGATTGAGCGCTGCATATTGCGCGTCGGTGAACGGCACCTGGTCACTGCCCTCCAGTTCGATGCCCAGCGAGAAATCGTTGCAACGGAATGCACCCTGCCAGCATGATTCTCCGGCATGCCATGCCCGTTGCAGGCAGGGAACGAACTGGATGATCCGCCCGTCGCGACGCACGAAGAAGTGGGCCGACACTTTCAATCCGGAGAGGGTTGCGTAATAAGGATGGGCAGTCGGATCCAGCGTATTGGTAAACAGCCGCTGCACACCGTCACCGCCGAATTCGTCAGGCGGCAGGCTGATGTTGTGTATCACCAGCAATTCGATGGCACCGGCGGGACGGTCATCGCAGTTGGGCGAAGGAATATATTCGCATCCGGCAAGCAAGCCCTGCGCATCAATTCTCAGCGCCCCGCTCGACTCCATGTTATTCCGCAGCATCCGCTTCTTCATTCGGACCCTTGATACCGAGCCGGTCCATACGGTAACGCATGGTTCTGAACGTCAGTCCAAGCAACTTGGCTGCAGCGGTGCGATTGAAACCGGTCTGTTCCAGCGCTTCCAGCAAGGCCTGTTTCTCGACCTGATCCAGATATTTTGGCAAAGGATATTTGCTGCTGAGGGCCGCATTATCAGATTGCTGCTCATGCTCCACGGGTACCAGCAGCAGATCATTCTCCCCAATCAAACCTTCGGAGCACAGTGCAAAAGCCCTCTCGATGATGTTTTCCAGCTCGCGCACATTGCCGGGGAAACTATAACCCTGCAAAGCGCGTAACGCGCTGTCTGCAAAATCCACATCCTCATTGCCGCGCAAACGCTCCAGTATCCTCAGCGCGATTTCCGGGATGTCTTCCCGCGACTCGCGCAGTGCCGGCATCTGGATCGGAATCACACTGAGGCGGTAAAACAGATCCTGGCGAAACTCGCCGCGCCGAACCTGCTCGCCCAAATCGTTATGCGTGGCGCTGATAATGCGCACGTCCAGCGCATCCTCGCCGGTGGCACCGATTTTGCGCACACGTTTTTCCTGTATGACACGCAACAACTTGACCTGCATGGGCAAGGGCAGATCCGCAACCTCATCCAGAAACAAAGTCCCGCCGTGCGCCGCCTGAAAAAAACCATCCCGATCCTTGTCAGCCCCGGTAAACGCGCCTTTTTTATAACCGAAAAATTCTGCCTCCATCAGATTGTCCGGAATTGCACCGCAGTTCACCGCTATGAATGACTGATCGTGCCGTGAACTGCTCTGCACGATGAGCCGGGCGGCAAGCTCCTTGCCGCTGCCCGATTCGCCGCTAATATGCACAGGAGCCTGGCTACGCGCCACACGCTGAATGAGATCGCGCACCTTCTGCATCGCCGCTGAATGGCCCAGCAGCAGTTTGTCGCTGGACGGACCTGATTGCGGGATCTTCAGCGCAGATTTCACCAGTGCGCGCAACTGGTCAAGCGAAACCGGCTTGCTCAGATAATCGAACGCGCCTGCCTTGAGCGCAGTCACCGCATTTTCCATATTCCCATGTGCGGTGATCACTGCGACCGGCACATCGAGATTGTGTTGCTCGATATGCCGAACCACTTGCAGGCCATCGCCATCCGGCAGACGCATGTCGGTCAGGCACAGGTCATATCGTTGCGCTGCCAGCTTGGCAAGCGCTTCGCGCACATTTCCGGCCCGGTCCACTTCCAGCCCCATTTTGCGCAGCGCCAGTTCCAGTAACTCCAGAATATCCGGCTCATCATCCACCAGCAGCACATCAAGCTTTTTCGTCCTGTCGTTATCCGCCATACTCATCCACCCCGCCATCTCTGTGTATATTGCCAAACGTTATACAAAAACAAGCGCCCGTCCGCTCCTCATTCGCATGGTATTCCAGCCGCGCACCATTCGCCTCACACAATTCCTTGGCAATATACAAACCCAAACCGGTGCCTTCTTGTGCAGTGGTAAAAAAGGGCTCGAACAGTTTGCTCTGGTGCTCGGCGGATATGCCGGGGCCGTCGTCTTGCACAACCAACATGACCCGTCCATTCTCGACACTCATCTTCAACACCAGGCTGCCCGGCAGTTTGCGTCCATAACGCAGCGCGTTGCGACATAAATTCCACAGCACCTGGCGAAAATGACCCCGATCAAACGAGACCTCGCCTGCCATCAACCCCTCCAGCAGCATCACCCCCGCATGCCGTTCCGCCAGGTCAAACTCTTCGGTAAAATTGCGCAAGATTGCGGCCAATTCGAGCACTTCCGGCTGTGCACGGTCACGCCGGTTCAGTTGCATCACGTCCTGCACGATCTGATTGATGCGATGCGTGTTGTCCTGCACGATCTGCAACAGGCGCCGACTCCTGGCGTCACCCGGTTCTTCCTGCAAAAGTTCCGTCGCATAACTGATCGCCGACAGCGGATTGCGTACTTCATGCGCTATATTCGCAGTCAAACGCCCCAGAGCGGCCAGCTTGATTTGCTGGGCTTCGGCACGGACGCGCCGCATGTCTTCAAGAAAGATCACCGCACCATTTTCAGCGTTGCGCTCGATGGCGACAAAGCGCACCCTGGCCTGCAACCCCACATCCAGCTGCAGGGTATCCCGGCTCGCCCTCCCGGTCTGCTTCCATAACGCATACTGCCCGTACAGGATCGGAAAGGTTGTCGACAATAAGCTGCCGGGGCTGATGCTTTTGCGCAACAATTGTTCGGCGCGGGCATTCATTTGCAGGATCATTCCTTCTCCGTCCACAACCAGCACGCCATCCTGCATATCCCGCATCACCAGACGGTTCGCCTCGGACAAACTGACCAGATCACGGCCGCGCCGTTGCGCCAGCAGCTGGCTGTCCACTGCATATTTCGCCAGCGTGTGTGCCAGCCAGGCCACGGCAAAGTAGGCCATGCACAGCAATCCGACCTGCACATACTGCGCCACATCCGCACCATCGAACAACACGGCATATGCGTGTTCCAGCAACGTGGCAATACTGGCCAACGCGGCAAAGAACAGGGTGATTTTGCCGCGACTGACCAGTCCGGCCGCTGCCAGCGAGACCAGCAGCAGCAGACCGATACTGCTCTGTATTCCGCCGCTGGCATAGGAAAGTACCGTCAATCCGACAATGTCGGCTACAACCTGGCCCGCCAATTGCAGGTTAAAGCGCGGCCACTGCAACTTGAGCAGCACAAAGGAAAAAGCTGTCGCCGTTGCGTATAACAGGCTGGCAATGAAGAACAATTTCCAGTTGTGCGTGCCCAGCGACAACGAAGAACCAAACATTCCGCCAAGAATGACAAATATGCCGGCCAGCATCAGCCGGTATAAATTGAAATAACGCAGCGAACGCCAGAAATCGAAGGTGGGGAAACCTGCAGCCCGAATATCAGTCATCGCTCACCCCGCGGGTTGGGGCGACACTCATAGGCTGCAATACGCTCATTTGAGATAGGCATCCCGGTGTTGCACACCGCAAAAATATTTTCCACCGGCAAGAATGCCTTCGCTCTTGGGCAAATGCATACCACAATGCGCACAACGCACCATATCCTCGACAATCGGATTATCCTGCCGGGACTCATCTTTTCGGTAAGACCTGAGCAACCAATAAACCCCCGCCGCGATGGCAAACAGCATTAACAGACGACTCATTTTAAATTGACTCCATATGACAAAACTCAACCGGCGGATGCACGTGGGCCATTATATTACGCAATCAACGCGACGCTCTTGCCGGCATGAGTAAGCCTGTCAGTAATTATCATTCCCGGCCCGGGGTGAACCCGATATTTTCAGGGCAAGGGCAACGCACAGTATTTATCGGGGCTTGGCGTGAGCGGGGCGAAACACGCCGCACTGCTCCGGATTGGATTCCAGATACGCGCCTTCTATCAGGTCGATACAATAGGGAATTGCGGGAAACACCGCACTCAGACAGTCGTCGATCGCCGATGGCTTGCCGGGCAGATTGACGATCAAACTGTTGCCGCGTATCCCGGCGGTCTGACGCGACAGGATCGCGGTGGGCACGAACTTCAGCGAGGCCGCGCGCATCAGCTCGCCGAAGCCCGGCATCATCTTGTTGCACACAGCCCCGGTCGCCTCAGGCGTGACATCGCGCAATGCCGGGCCGGTGCCGCCGGTGGTAACGATCAGGCAGCAACCTTCAACATCGCTTAATTCCCGCAGTGCCGCTTCGATTTGTGGCTGCTCGTCGGGGATCACCCGGGCTACCGCCTGCCATGGCGAGGCCAGCACGCGGGTGAACCACGCGTGGATCGCCGGGCCTCCCTTGTCCTCATATTCTCCCCGGCTGGCACGGTCGGAGACCGTTAAAATACCGATACGTGCAACACTCATATTCGTGCTCCGGTTCATATTTCCAAACCAGCATCATCCTGAAACACAGTACCGTCCAGCAACTGCACAGTCACCATACTGTCCGCAGGCAGGCCTGTGCTTTCGGCAGGCACCACCAGCAATCCATCCGCCCTGGCCATCGACAACAACATGCCGCTGCCCTGTGCACCGGTTGAAGTTGCCGTAGGGCCGCTCTCATCTTCCCCCAGCGTCACCCGGACGAACTCGGTCCGCCCCGGCTGGTGCTTCACGTTGTGCGTCAGGCGCGCCGTGATGCTACGCCTGAACAAACGCTCATGCCCCATCATGCGGCGCAATGCGGGGGCGACGAACTGCTCGAAGCAGACCATGCTCGACACCGGATTGCCCGGCAATCCGAACACAAAAGATTCCGAAGCTCCCTTGACCTTTCTCTGTAAAACCCCAAACGCGACCGGATGCCCCGGCTTCATTGCCACCCGCCAAAACTTCATCTGCACGCCCAGCGCCTCGACGGTCGGACGAACGTAATCATGCACACCCACCGAGGTGCCGCCGGAAACCAGCAGCACATCGAATCTCAGGCCGCGCTGCAAATATTCCTCCAGCTCGACCGGGTCGTCCCGCGCAATACCGAGCAGGTCGGGCTCTATCCCCAGCGCCTGAACCTGCGCCATCAGCGCATAGCTGTTGGAGTTGGGTATCTTGTTCG
>JBDTCC010000034.1:0-15449 GCA_039923775.1 Gallionella sp.
CTGGCGACACGCTTCAAAACCGAAGACGATCTGGAGGCCGCACGCGAATTGGTGCTTTCGCACTTGCGCGTGGTGGTCAGTGTTGCCCGTGGGTACGCCGGTTATGGTTTGCCGCAGGCCGATCTGATTCAGGAGGGCAACATTGGCCTGATGAAGGCTGTAAAGCGCTATGATCCTGAACGCGGGGTACGATTGGTCTCGTTCGCGCTACATTGGATACGCGCTGAAATTCACGAATTCGTGGTGCGCAACTGGAGACTGGTGAAGATAGCCACGACCAAGTCGCAGCGCAAACTTTTCTTCAATCTGCGCAGCATGAAGAAGGGCCTGGAACCGCTCAGACCGCAGCAAATCAGCGAAATCGCCCAACAGCTCAATGTCAGCGAACACGACGTGGTGGATATGGAAGCTCGTTTTTCCGGGCATGAAATCGCGCTAGAGGCCGGTGGAAGCGATGACGAGGAAAGTTACGCGCCGATAAATTTTCTGGCCGACGATAGTGCGCATGAGCCGTCGCAAATTCTGGAAACAACTGAACGTGAGCATCTGCAAACATCCGGATTGGCAGATGCCCTGGCGGGGCTGGACGAACGCAGCCGCCGCATCGTTGAGGCGCGCTGGTTGTGTGAAGACGGCGCCGGCGCGACGCTGCATGACCTGGCCGCTGAATTCAATGTGTCGGCTGAGCGTATCCGCCAAATCGAACAAAAGGCCATGAGCAAGATGCATACGACACTGGCTCAAGCTGCTGCATAGCCAACGACGGTATAAACAAGGAAGTCTCAAAACAGAAAAGCCGCAGAATATGCGGCTTTTCCTATTTCACAATCTTCAAGCGGGGTTTCTGCAGCTTTGGTTCGGTTCCGCCATTGCCTCCATTTGGAGGGGGCGGCTGCTCCGGATCGCCGCCTTGAAACACCAAACCCTGCCCCGTCTCCTTGGCAAATATGCCTATGGTCGCCACGACAGGAACCATGAGATCGAACGGCACACCGCCGAAGCGCCCGGTGCAGGTAATCATCTCATTACCCATCTTCAGGTTACGCACCGCGTCCGCACTGAGATTCAGGACAATTTCACCATCCTTGACATGGGTGCGGGGCACTTCGGTATGCTCATCTACCCGGACAGCCAGATAGGGAGTCAAACTGCTATCCAAACACCATTCGTAAATCGCGCGAATAAGATATGGGCGCGTGGATAAATCGCTCACTTACGCATTGCTCTTTCAGAGGCCGTCAGCGCATCGATAAATCCCTGGCGTGAGAACAATCGCTCGGCATACTTCATCAGCGGCGTAGCCTCTTTGCCCATCTGGATACCATAATGGTCGAGCCGCCATAACATCGGTGCGATCGCGACATCCAGCATGGAAAATTCATCTCCCAGTAAAAACTTCTGGGTGGCCAATATCTGCGAGAGTTGCGTAAGATTGTCGCGAACTATTGCACGTGCCTTGTCTGCAACCTTGGGCACACCGTTTTCAATCGCGTCAACCTGGCTGTATATCTCCTGCTCGAAGCGATGCAGGAATAGTCGTGCCCGGCCTCGCATGACCGGATCGGGCGGCATCAGTTGCGGATGCGGGAAGCGTTCATCAATATACTCGTTGATGATGTTCGCCTCATACAACACCAGATCGCGCTCCACAAGGACGGGTACTTTTCCATAGGGATTGATTGCCGCAACATCTTCAGACTTGTTCATCAAGTCCACGTCAATCACTTCAAAATCCATCCCCTTTTCGAACAACACGATCCGGCAACGGTGACTATAGGGGCATGAAGTCCCCGAATACAATCTCATCATAAATACAGATTAACCTTTAACCAATTGGATGCGATGCAAGCGCGTCCGCACCAGAAAATAACCGATCGTTGCGACCACCGCGCTGACGACTAACGCAGCCAAATACGGATAAGAGCCCTCAATGCCAATTTTTGAACCGGCTATCCAGACATAGCGTTCAAATATCGTGCCGATGATTATACATGCAGCCACCGCCATAGTCGCCTTGACATTGTGTCGTACAAAGGGCATGGCAAGCGCCGAAAACGGAATCACCAGCTTCAGAACGAGCACAGCCCACCATATCGCGGTGTAATAACCATCCTGCATCCAATTAATCCGGTCACGCTCCTCGGGAATATTACCATACCACAGGATCAAATATTGCGAGAAGTAGGTGTAGACCCACAGCAATGTAAAGGCCAGCATCATTTGGGCCAGATAATTATATACGTACGGTTTGACCGGATTGACCAATTTGTCGTTGTTGTTCAACGCGTAGATCCAGATCACCAGGAATGACAGGAACATGCCGAAAAAGCTGATGAACTCCTGCATGCCAAAGATACCGCTCTGCCAGCCCGGCACCATGAACATTTCAAAATCCCATGCGACCATCGTACCGTACAGCACGTAAGCATAAGGTACCCAGCAGGCAATGGTATGGAAACGTGCAGCGTCTTTTGCGCTACGCTCACTGACCTCCTGGCGCTTGATGAAAACCCAGTGTATGGCCATCACCGCTAACATCCCGATAACTTCGCGCCATGCGAGGAAAGCAAAGCCGTCCCAGGCAGATGCCAAGTGCCATGCCACATGGCCATGTTCGGTTGTTATGTTCATCCACGGGAAAGTTGCTTTGGCATTGGCCAGCAGCACAATCAGCAATACGAATGCCAGTGGGAACAGGGCAAACAGGGAACTGGCCAAAAAGCGAATTTCGTATCTCCAGCGCGCACCTGCCAGATGCAAGACCGCGCTTAGTGTCACGCCACCAAGGGCAAGGTAAAGCACCACCAAAAAATTTACGGTCAGGACCGACCAATTGCTGTAAGTAAACATGTTGTCCGTCTCCTATTTTGAGTTCTGTGCTAAGGGGTACTCGCCGACGGACGCATCGCTATGCCGCGGCTCTGTCGCAGCAACAGCAGGTATGCCGCGCTTTTGCAGCACTGCGCGGACATAATCTATTACTTCCCAACGTTCGGTTGGGCTCAAATCTTCAGCGTAAATCGGCATCACCGCACCACCGAAAGTGATCATTCCAAAAATGTAGCCATCGGGATAATCCGGGGAATCCCAGGAATGAATATCATTACTCGAAGTCAGATTCCAGGGTTGCAGTACCAATTTATCCCCCACATAACCATCGCCGGTGCCTGATTTTCCGTGACAGGGAACGCAATAAATCGAAAACAGGCGGTGCCCCATATCTACCGATCTTGCAGTTATCGGAACCGGGTTTTTCAGCTTGAAGGCTGCATCCTTATCCTTGACCTCTATTGAAGACGTCGGCGTACTCGGAACAGGCACCGAACGGCTCGGGAAGGGATACATGCCCGGATTTGCAGGGTCATAACTTTCCTGAGGTTTGACACTGATCTGGTTACCCTGATCCATCGACCACGGCCATGCATGCGCAAATGTGGGTGCAACCATCAATAAAATTGCTAAGGATAATTTCTTCATTTCCCCGCCTCTTCCTGGATTTCCAATGCTTGGTGTTTAGTGAAAATTGACTTAAGCGTACCGCTTGCAGACTCCTCGGATTGCACCAAAATGCCAATCTGATCTTCGGACACCTTGGAGCTGTACAACGGAGAACGTCTTGCGGGCAAGCCTGCACAAATCAGGAATCCCATCACGGTAATATAAACCCCGCCCAGAATAAAAAATTCGTAAGTCAGCACGAAATTGGGCGGGAACGGAACGATGGGTTTGCCCCCCTTCATTTGAGCGAAGAAGCTACCCTGCCCGGCAGCGATCAGCCAGAACATTAAGAAACCCAGTCCAACCGCCCCAAACAGGGTAAACCACTGGACGCGAACGGGCCTGTTACCTAGAAACTCTTCGACTTCAGGGTGCTCTATCGGTGACTTCACAATCATGTCTTTGTCGGCATTAAAGCCTTTAATTCCGAGATTACGCAGTTCGGTCACCACCTTTTCTGCCTCGTCAAAATCGGTGAATAACGCTAATAAATGGCGTTTGCTCATTTAGTGTTCTCCCTTCCCAGCGGTTGCAAACTCACCAGTTGCTTGAATTTTTTTGGTTGCCAGACTGCGGTGATAAACCATTTCTTTGACCTCATACATGGATACCGACGGAAATATCTTGCAGAAAATCATGAAAAGCATGGTAAACCAGCCAAAACTGCCGAACACGATGCCCCATTGCACCAGGCTGGGCCACTGATCGTGATCCCATGTCCAGGGATAAAAGCCGTCCGCGAACGTCGGCGCAACAATCATCCAGCGTTCCAGCCACATGCCCAGGTTAAGTAGCAGCGAAACCGCGAACAGTACCGGAATATTGGTCTGGAAGCGTTTGAAGACAAGAATGAACGGGACGACCGAAGCGCAGAAGTTCATCATCCACCAGAATGGCGCATAGGTACCCGTCGCCCTCGCGATCAACAAATGCTGGTCGTGTGGATTATGCCCAAACCACGCCATTGCGTATTCGATCCATGCCAGATATGTCCAGACCATGGAAATCGCGAAAGTCAGGCGCGCAACCTTCTTCAGAATCGACATGGTCATATATTCTTCAAACTTGAACACGTAGCGCAAGATAATGAATAGCGTAATAATCGCGGCACAACCGGAATACAACGCACCGGCCACAAAATAGGGCGGGAACGAAGTGATGTGCCAACCGGGTTGCTGAGACGAGGCAAAATCACTCGAAACGATGGAGTGTACCGATACGGCCAACGGAATCAGGAAGCAGGCGATGGTCAGGTAGGTCACGCGAAAATTGCGCCACTGGCGGTCCGTTCCCTCCCATCCCAGCGACAACACGGTATACAGTTTTTTGCGCCAGCCGGAATGTATATTGTCCCGGCAAATTGCCAGATCCGGGATCATTCCGACATAAAGGAACAGGATCGACGAACTCAGGTAGGTAAAGATCGCCATCTCGTCCCACAGCAGCGGCGACTGAAAATTCGGCCAAATTTGGCGCATGTTCGGATAGGGAAGGGCAAAGTAAACCTGCCAGATACGCCCCAAATGTATAAGCACAAACAGACCGGCCGTCATCAGGGAGAAAGTCGTCATTGCCTCGGCAAAGCGGTAAATCGGCTTGCGCCAGTCGGCATGCATCAAATGCAGAATCGCCGACAGCAACGTACCCGAATGGCTCATCCCGATCCAGAAGATGAAGGTGGAGATATACAGGCCCCACATGTGCGGATTGTCGAAATTGCCGACACCCATACCTACGTTGTACTGATAAATCTCACAGCCCACCGCAACGCCAACCATGGCAATTGCAATGAATAAAATGACCCAATACAGCTTCCTTGGATTTTCCAAACTCTTGAGCACATCGGTGTTGATCTGTGCCCAGGCGATGTCTTCGCGAATATCTTTCATCGTTTAATTCCTAAAGAAATGACGGTGGTTATGCCAACTTAAATTTCGCTTTCGCGTACACGTTCCAGATACATGATCGAGGGATAGGGTGCCAGCCATTCATAAATGCGGTATCCGCGCAAATCGCTCCCGCCTTCTTCCTGATCCTTGGCCTGCTCATGTTTGTCCAGATCAACCTGCTGAGCCCGCCATTGCTTGTGTACTTTGGAATCCGGATCAACCAGATTGCCAAAACTGATGGCACTTGTCGGACATGCCTGCTGACAGGCAGTTTGTAATTCACCGTCATCACGTACCAGTCGCCCCTGGGTCTTGGCGTCGAGTTCGACTCCCCTGATCCGCTGGATACAGAACGTGCATTTCTCCATCACACCCTTGCCGCGTACCGTCACATCCGGGTTCAATTGCATGTTCATTTCTGCAGGCCAGACATTATCGGTAGACGGATAGTCATACCAGTTGAAATAGCGCACTTTGTACGGGCAATTGGAGTCGCAAAAGCGCGATCCGATGCAGCGGTTGTAAATCTGCGAATTCAGCCCATCCGGCGTATGATTGGTTGCACCTACCGGGCAAACCGTCTCGCACGGCGCAGCTTCGCATTGCTGGCACAGCATGGGCAGATAACGCGCCCCCCGTTCCGGAAACTCGCTCCCGTCATGGTCCCAGTAGCGCTCGATGCGCATCCAGTGCATCACTTGACCGTGGGCAAATTTCTCCCTGCCTACAACCGGCAGATTGTTTTCCGCATAACATGCGACCGAACAGGCATTGCAGCCGCTGCATGCGTCAAGATCGATTGCCATCGCCCATTTGTAGGGGTTGTGCGGCACATCGCCATCGGGGTGCCGGTGACGAAACTCCGAATAATTGTCAAATAAAGTGGTAATCGACATTATTAGATCTCCTTCGAAAGATTTACTTTATTCGTGAACATCTCGGGGACAATTTTCTGCCCCACTTGATTGCCGCCGACGGGGCCCTCATCCTTGACCACGATCACGCGATCACCGGTTTTCCTGATTTTCACGCGTGTCTCATGCAAGGCCAACTCCCCGGTTTCCTTTTCATAGACCATATCCAGAATCTGGAAAGGGTTAACGCCATAACCCTTGGCATAACGACCCAACGCCTCATGACCGCGACCCAGCGGTATTGAAATCGCATCGGGATGTATCCCCGGGAAAACGTACGCCTGCACTTTGAGTGAGCCGCTCCTGCTGGTCACCTCAACAATGTCACCTTCCACGATACCCAGTTCGGCCGCCTTTTTAGGATGAATTTCCATCCAGGAATCCCACACGATCGTGGTCAGTGGATCGGGCGATTCCTGCAGCCAGGGCTGGTTGGTATTGCGCCCGTCGCGCAAATTGGCAGTCACATGCGGGATCAGTTGCAACGGATATTCCGCATCTGCTACCGAAGGCGCCGGCAACGACAAACCAGCCGCACCGGACTTGACCGACAATGATGCGTGCTTCGCACCCTCAAAGTTGATAATGCCTTTGCTCAGCGTTTCATTCCAGAAAATATCGTTATCTGGCTGATCGGCACCACCAAGCGCCGCCTTGTTCTGCAATACTGCTGCGCGCAAGTAACCATAGTAATCGTCGAATGGCTTGTATTCGGCGGCGCGGCGCTGCTTGACCAATGTCAGCAGGATGTCACCGATGCCCCGGGTATCAGCGTGCAATTTTTCCATCAACGGCTGACGGATGTTGATTTGCGCACCTTCGGCCATATACTCGGGAACCTGCGTACCCCAGTCTTCCAATGCGGAATCAAGCGGCAGCACCAGGTCGGCCTGCAAGGCCGTTTCATCCAGGTATTGGGCAAACACAACCTTGAAACCCGCCTTGGCCATATTGTCCTTGAACTTCATCCCCGCAGGTGAAGTAAACACCGGGTTGGCCCCATAACTGAACAAGACCTTGTACTTGCCGGCAGTCAAGCCATCATTCAGCATCTTTAATGCAGCCGTATTGCCGGTTGCCGGCGCCATTTGCGGGAAAGGTACGACGGCCGCTGCCTCAACCGTTTTGCCCACATTACCCAGCACCTGATTCAGCAAGTTGATCGCTGCGGCATTTTGCGAACCATGCGCGTAACCCTCTGCCGCTGTACCTGCCAGCACCAGGCTTGGCGTGCGTTCCTTGAGCAGGGTTGCAAGCTTGCCGATCTGTTCGGCCGACACGCCGGTGTCCTTGCTGACGCGATCCTTGTCATAAGCTTTTACTGCAGCGGCAATATCGCCGGGCATATTTACTCCGAGATCACCCAGTACATTGATGATACCCAGCGCCAGAATACCTTCCGTTCCGGGGCGTACCACCAGCCAGCGATCTGCATTCGCACCGGTGATGGTCATCTTGGATTCCACCTGCACAAGCACACCGCGTTGATGCCCGCCCGCCCCTTTGCGGAACTGCGCGTATTGCTGGGAAAAATTCACCGGGGAAACCCAGGCACCCAGGAAGTCGGCACCGAACGACAGCACAACCTTGGCCTTGTTGATATTGAGGCGCGGCATTTCCACACCGTACGACTTTTTGTTGGCGGCACGCACTACAGCAGGGCCGATCGCCTCGTATACGAAATGATTTTTGCTACCGAGGCTATCGATGTAATTACCCATCAACACCTTGGTGTGACCGCTCATACTTCCGGTCAGAAAGGCAACTTCATTGCCGCTCACGCCTTTCAATTTCTCATCAATCAACGCGTAGGCCTTCTCCCACGTGATGGCTTCCCCGGTATCGCCAGTGCGCAGCAACGGCGCGCGAACGCGATCCGGGTTGTAGTGGTTCTGTACACCCGCCTGACCAAGGCCGCAGGTCTTGCCGCGATTGATCCCGGATTTGGGATTACCCTCCAGTTTCAGCACGCGCCCCTCGCGGATTCGTCCGGTGATATTGCAACCCGCATCGCACTGTGCGCAGGTGGAGTTAAAGTACACGCTGATGCTCGGAATCATGTAATCCGTGGCTTCCGTATACGAAACAATGGTTTCCTTGCCGCTCTCGACCATGCCGTTACCGCAACCGGTCAATGCAACTGCTGTACCTCCCCAACCAAGTACCTTGAGAAAATCACGCCGATCAAAATCACTATTCATCATAACAACCTCTCTAACTATTTATGGCATACCGAACAGTCGTTCGGGCCCTGAGCCTTAAGAATTCCCGACGAATCTTCAACAGGCTTGCGCATGCCGTACCAATAATCCTGATTGCCAATCGGCGTGCCACCAGGGGCGGTAACCGGATGATTAATTTCGTGGCAGGTGACGCAGAAACCCATGGAAAGCAAATGCTCACGGCGGTCGACCGACAATGTTTTCACATCCCCGTGACAATATCCGCAAACTTGCTGTACCGGACGGTTCAACTGGAAGACAAATCGCTGGATATGACGCTCATGACTGAAACGCACAAAATCGGGAATGTCATTCACCTTTTTCCAGGGAATGGCCTTCTTGGCGTCCCAGTACTCGAACAATTTTTTGATTCGCGGTTTGTTGCGAACCTCATCGATGCTCTGATGACATCCGATACATTTGTACACCGGTGGAATTCCCGCCACCAAACTGCGCCGGGCATAGGTATGGCAATACATGCAATTGATCTCCATACCGCCCTTGTCGCGGTCGCCGGCATGTCTAAAATGCGGAAACTCGATCGGCTGTTTGACGACAGGGCCTACTTCTGTCGTACTTTCGGCAAAATATTTTTGCCACCACGTGTTGAAATCGGAACCGCCGGTATCAGACCTTGCCCTTGCAGCCTTGTCGATAGCAGAACCGTCAATGCCGAGAAGTGACGGATCAGATGGCGGCGCCTCGGCCGCATAACTAATACCCGCAACAAAAAATCCCAGCAGCAAAAATGACAAACGTAAGAAACTGTGCATCGTAAGGGCTCTCCCAGCAAACAATGTGATCCCACACCGGCTTTCGCCGGAATGACTGAACAGGTAAATCGGATTATTTTTTTGGTGTGCTCTGTCGCGATTTATAATTATTATCGACTTTTGTTTTTTGATTTTTTCCGCACATAATGAACGCGGCGCGACGACACGGCCGAATAATGTCCAGTCTGAAAAATAAAGTCAATACTGAATATCGCTTCTCATCACAACCACGATAAAAAAGTTATATGCCACACGGAATTACAGTAACTGCTTATATACAGCGAGAAACATTTGGATACACTTTCAACACAGTACCACTTCGGATATGACACCATGAATGAAGAACAGGCGATACTGGATTTCTTTTCCCAGCCCGAGAACTTGCAACTAGCGCTCTCCGTCGCAGAGCAAATGGACAAGCTCAGAACACAGATGAATAATCGGTTTTGGCGGGAATTGATGTCACGGCTCACGACGTTGATCAATGAGCAGGAGTTGGCATGGCATATCGATCTTACGGAAGATAAAAATGCACCCGACAGCCTGGTTGGGCTGCATTGCGTTTTACCAACGGAGCGACAGATTTATCTTCGCCCCATGATGGAACAGCAATACCTGGGGGGAGAATGGCGTGTTTACTTCGGCCTGGCATGGAGTGTCGCTCCCGCGCCCGATCAACTCGGTTCAGTTATGGTAAGCGGCCTCAAGGCATCGCTGCAAAAGTCCGGCTTCAAGAGCAATGAAAGCTTCCTTGCCTGGCAGTGGACAGCATTTCGTCCACGCGGCAAGGATTTCCTGCTGAATTACGCTCGCCATCCCGAAAAGTCACTGGATGATGCCGTAAAAAAATTCGGGACATTACTGGTAGATCACCGCGAATTAATTGAACGGGCCAACGAAGTGCTCATGACAACCCCATCCCGCAGCTTGTCGGTTGCCCTGAATCAGTTGCGCGACGAACTGCTCGATTGATCGGGACTATGGGCATTCTGGATTATTCGCCACGATAGATTCAAACCGGATTGTCCTGGTCTATAAAGCGATGTTCCAAACCAAATTGCTTAGCCAGATGTTCGCCTAGCGCCTGGATGCCAAAGCGTTCGGTGGCATGATGCCCGGCGGCGATGAACGCAACACCTGTTTCATTGGCCAGATGAAAATTCTGCTCGGATATCTCGCCGGTGATATAGGCATCCACTCCCTGCGCAATCGCCGCTTCAAAGAAACCTTGCGCACCACCGGTACACCACGCCACCTTTCGAATATTTCTGGTGCCGTCGCCGATTACCTGGGGCTTGCGCTGCAAGTCATGTGCGATCTGCTGGGAAAATTGCTTCAGCGATTGGGGGCGTTCCAATGAACCCAGCCATACGATATTTTGCTCACCGAACCGGCCTTGTTCGTTCAATCCGAGCAACCTTCCCAGTTGTGCGTTGTTGCCCAGTTCGGGATGTGCATCGAGCGGAAGATGATAGGCCAACAAACTCACATCGTTGCGCAACAATTGCGCGATGCGATTTTTCTTTATGCCAATCAGCGTTGCATCTTCATTGCGCCAGAAATAGCCGTGATGCACAAGAATCGCATCGGCGCCCCATGCGATAGCTGCTTCCAGCACATGCTGCGAAGCCGTCACTCCGGTAGCGATGCGCAACACTTCCGCGCGCCCTTCAACCTGCACACCATTCGGACAGTAATCCTTGAACAGGTTGGTTTGCAGCAGGCTTGCGTTATAATCGCGCAATTCATTAAGCAACATAAATATTCCCTTTATCAATTCAAGCTACCCGGCTCATCATAACATGCGTAAACACTGGCTTTTGTTCTCCCAAACCGTCACGATCGCGCTGGCGCTGCTGTTTATTGTTCACACCCTGAAGCCGGAATTGCTGCCGAACGCCGCACGCACCGGAGTGGTCACCCTGTATGAAAACACACCGCCGGTCAATAACACCAGAACCCCGGCGATGGGCTTGAGTGTTGCGGCACAAAAAGCCATGCCCGCCGTGGTAAACATCTTCACCAGCACCATCATCAAGACCCCGGTCAATCCCTTCATCGATGACCCGCGATTCAAATTTTTCTTTGGTGACCAGTTCGATACCAAACCACAAACCAGTTCCAGCCTTGGCTCCGGTGTAATCGTCAGCCCCGACGGTTACATACTGACCAACCAGCACGTGGTAGAAGCTGCCGATCAAATCGAAGTGGCACTATCCGATGGCCGCAAGGCCAAGGCGCATGTCATCGGCTCAGACCCGGAGACGGATCTTGCCGTGATAAAAATCGATTTGCCGGGCAAGCTGCCCGCCATTACTTTCGGCCATCCCGAACAGGCACGGGTAGGCGATATGGTGCTCGCCATCGGCAATCCGTTCGGTGTCGGCGAAACCGTTACCATGGGCATTGTCAGCGCGCTCAATCGCGACCATCTGGGTATCAACACATTTGAAAATTTCATCCAGACCGATGCCGCGATCAACCCCGGCAACTCAGGCGGTGCACTGGTAGACGGAAACGGCAGCCTGATCGGTATCAACAGTGCGATCTATTCACCGAGTGGCGGATCGCTCGGGATCGGTTTTGCCATTTCCGCGAACACCGCGAAAAAGTCCATGGAACAAATCATCCAGCACGGTTCCGTGACGCGTGGCTGGGTCGGTGCGGGGGTACAAGAACTCACTCCGGAACTGGCGAGCTCGTTTAAACTTGGCAATACCAAAGGGGTGTTGATCACCGAAGTGCTGCCCAACAGTCCGGCGGCGAATGCGGGCATGAAGGCCGGCGATATTCTGATTGGCATAGACGAAAAATCCATCGGCGACTCAAACGCCATGCTGGACACGGTAGCCAACCTGACACCCGGCAAAATATCCATGCTCAAAGTGTTGCGCAACGGGACAGCAGTAGATTTAAAGGTAAAGATCGGCAAACGTCCGATACCGAAGGATGCAGCCAAGTAGAATAACCGTGCGAACTGTTATTACCCCTTTGTATCTTCCTCAGAAGCTTCTTCCCCAGGAGATTTTTGCTCGGGCTTCTTGCGGCCAACCCAGACGGAAACCAGGATTCCCACTTCGTAAAGCAGCCATAGCGGCAATGCCAGCATGGATTGAGACACCACATCAGGGGGGGTAAAGATTGCGCCAATCACGAAAGCCCCAACCACCATATAGGGGCGGATTTCACGCAATTTTTTGACCGTAACGAAACCCATGCGCACCAGCAACACCACGGCCACCGGTACCTGAAAGGTCAAACCGAATGCCATGAACATGGTGAGCACGAAACTCAAGTACTTGTCGATGTCGGTCATCACTGCCACACCCAGTGGTGCACTGGCGGTGATGAAGCCGAACACAATCGGGAACACCAAAAAATAGGCAAAGGCCATCCCGCAAAAGAACAATATCGTGCTGGAGATAATCAACGGCCACACCAGACGTTTCTCGTGCTCATACAACCCGGGGGCGACGAATCGCCAGGCCTGATAAAGGATGTACGGCAGCGTAATAAGAAAGGCCGCCATCAAGGCCACTTTGAGCGGCACGAAAAATGGCGTGGTGACGTCGGTGGCAATCATCTGCCCACCTTTGGGAAGCTTGGATAACAACGGGCGCGCCAGCAGGGTATAGAGGTTCGACGCCCAGGGAAACAGACAGACGAACACCACCAGCACGGCCACCACGGCGTTCACCAGACGCCTGCGCAACTCGACCAGATGCGCGATGAAACTTTCGCCAGTACTCATTCGGATTTGCTGATTGGCGGTGTCAAGGATGGATTCTCAACCGGTTGAGGCGGTGTTGCCTGTTCTGATGATGAAAGCTTTGCAACTGCCTCGTTGATTTCATGCACCTGCTGATCGGCAGTCTGTGCCACCTGCTTCACAGATTGTTCCAATGCTCCTGCTTCGGCTTTGACCTGTTGCTGCAACTGGCGGAACTCTTCAACCGCCATGTCGCGTTCGATGTCGGCTTTCACGCCATTGATATACCGTTGGGCGCGTCCCCACAGGTGCCCAAGAGTACGTGCCACTTTCGGCAGGCGCTCGGGCCCGATGACGATGAGGGCCACCACCATCACCACCATCAATTCTGAAATACTGAAGTTGAACATTTTCGCCGGTCGCAGAAAAGGATTTAAACTTTAGTCGTTTTTTTATCCTTCACTTCACCCTCTATGGTCTGCCCGCCTTCATTGATATGTTTGGCCGGTTCCTCGGCAGATTGCATCCCTTCCTTGAAGCCCTTTACTGCACTACCGAGATCGCTGCCGACATTGCGCAGTTTCTTGGTACCGAACACCAACACGATAACCAGCAACACGATCAGCCAATGCCAAATACTTAATCCGCCCATCTCGCTCTCCTTTATAAATTAATTACGCTTCACCATGGGCGGAATGTTGCCGCCACCTATGACGTGAATATGTAAATGAAAAATTTCCTGCCCGCCGCCCTTGCCGGTGTTGATCACGGTGCGAAATCCGGTATCCAGCCCCTGCTCCCTTGCCAGTCTCGGCGCCAGCAACAGCATCTTGCCGAGCAAAGCAGCATGCTCATCCCCGGCATCGTCCAGTGTAGCCAGATGCAACTTGGGCACCAGCATGAAATGTACCGGCGCAACCGGATTGATGTCGTGGAACGCCAACACTTCGTCGTCCTCATACACCTTGCGGCATGGAATTTCACCGCGTGCAATTTTACAAAACAGACAGTCGCTCACGCTCAGCCCTCCTTCCTGCTTTCTTTCTCGGCAATACCCGACAAGCCCTCGCGCCGTTCCAGTTCATTCAGCACGTCCGCTGCAGTCAAACCATGCTGGGCCAACAGTACCATGCAATGAAACCACAGATCGGCGGTTTCATACACAAGATGTGTCTTGTCACCCGATTTGCTCGCGAGTATGACTTCCGTTGCTTCCTCGCCGACTTTCTTCAGGATGGCATCCTCGCCCTTGCTGAACAGCTTGGCAACATAGGAACTGTCCGGTGACGCTTGCTTGCGTCCTGCCAAAGTTTCTGTCAATCGTTGCAATATATCCTGTGTCATTTTTCTGGCTTCATTTCTTCGGGTTTTTATTTACCGGATTGTCCGTTTTATAAATTTCCCCGGGTGATTTTAATACTGGGTCCACTTCGATCCACTTGTCCCCCTCAAGGCGGCTGTAAAAGCAGCTCTCCCGACCGGTATGACAAGCGATACCGCCTTGTTGTTCAACTTGCAAAAGGATCACATCCCCATCGCAATCAAGACGAATTTCCTTGATCTTCTGAAAATGCCCCGACTCTTCACCCTTGTGCCAAAGTTTTTTGCGTGAGCGCGACCAGAATACTGCTTCGTTCTTTTGCCAGGTCAGTTTCAGCGCATCGCGATCCATCCATGCCACCATCAGCACCCGGCCGGACACTGCATCCTGGACGATGACCGTCACCAATCCGTCCACGGACCAATTTACCTTGTTCAGCCAAGTTTCGCTCATAATTGAAAGAGACTCAAGCTGCGTGGCACAAGCGGCAAGTAGCAAGCTTGCACCATCAGCCTTGAACCCCGCATCTTTAACTCCGCACCAAAAATTCTGTTTTTCACAAACACACCTCCGACAGAGCGAATGGGTCGCTGCAAAGCAGCGGGGCACCCATCGGCCTACCCCTTGCGGGTACGTTACTGATATAACCACTAGCCATTCGACTAGGCGAGCAAACGACGCTCACCAAGTGGCTGGTTATGGCGCAGCCAGCCGTTTGCGGGATAACCAGCCACTTGGCAACCGTCTTTGGGTTGCTTAGTGGGATGGCTAGTTGTTTTATCAGTGGAATGGCTAGTAGTTCCATCAGGAGGTGCAATGCGGTTATTCCCGCACCCGTCGCTTTCGCGCACCGTGTCATAACCGCACCTCCGACACGTTACTGGCGCAGCCAGCCGTTTGCGGGAGGAGGTGCAATGCGGTTATTCCCGCACCCGTCGCTTTCGCGCACCGTGTCATAACCGCACCTCAATACCATTTTGAGCCATAAACTGCTTGGCTTCCCGCACAGTGTACTCGCCGAAGTGAAAGATGCTCGCCGCCAATACAGCATCTGCCCCGCCTTTTTTGACACCATCGACCATGTGCTGCAGATTACCCACGCCGCCGCTTGCAATAACCGGGA
>JBDTCC010000035.1:0-25194 GCA_039923775.1 Gallionella sp.
CCGTGCTTTTCGCGGAAGCGCGCCATCAGATCGGTCACCGTCTTGATGCCCATCTCTTCCAGCGAAGTGTCGAGGAACATCGCACTGTAGAAGCCCGGCGCATGGTGACCGACCTCGGTCACGATATTGGTGTGACCCAGCATCACCAGCGAGGCATAGACATCAGCGCTGCTGGCAAAACCGCCCGGATGACCCGAGCCTTTCGAACCGCATGTTTGCAGGGTCAGATAGCGCAGTGCGTCGGCCATCAATAACGTCTGATAAACCGCATCAGGTGCTTGCGGGTCGCTGATGGCAGATTTGCCTTTGCCGATGACAGCCGATTGGGCGTGCTTGGAAAAACCTTCCCAGGCCGCACCGAAATATTGAATGCCTGTACAAAACTCCGGGGTGACTGCTACGCTGGTCTTCATGATTATTGCTCCTTGAAAATTACTGTTGCGATGCTGGAAAGTGCGGCCTCCTTCAAAGGAGGCCAGCAAAATAGATTTACCAAAAATGATTTGGTGACAGCATACGGGTTGCTGTACAATTTCGCAATACGTAATCGTTTTCACAATACGAAATATGAAAAAACAACCCATCTCCATACAAGTCATCGAAAGACTGGCACGACTGCTGGACGCCATTGCCGGATACGAAGATCCGGTGAGTCTAAAAATACTCTCGGCTGAAACGGGATTACATCCCTCAACCGCCTTTCGCATACTTTCATCGCTGTCTGAACAAGGCTTTGTTGAGCGCACCACCAGAGGAAATTACCAATTGGGCGTCAAGTTGATGCAACTGGGTAGCCGGGTCAGCTCCGGTGTAGACATCAGAAAAGTTGCCTTGCCCTTTATGGAGAAACTGCGCGACCAACTGGGCGAGACGGTCAACCTGACCGTGCGCGAGGACGATGAGGTGGTCTACATCGAGCGCACACTTGCCAAACGCATGATACGAGTGGAACAGGTGATCGGCAGCCGCGCGCCGTTGCATGTGACAGCAGTCGGAAAGCTGATACTCGGCGATCTCGGTGAGGCGGCGTGCCGCAGTTATGCCAAGCGCAGCAAGCTGCCCGCGTACACGGTCAACACTCACACCAAGGCAACCGCTTTACTGCAAGATTGCATCACTGCAACAAAGCACGGATACGCCCTGGATAACGAGGAGGCAGAACTGGGTGTGGGATGCATAGGAACCCTGATCCGCGATGCCAGCGGCCAGGTGGTGGCAGGACTGTCTGTGTCTGCACCGATAGAGCGGCGCCGCAGCGAATGGATTGCGCAGGTCAAGGAAACCGGCGAACAAATTTCCAGGCAGCTCGGCTACCACGCTGCATAAAGCGACCATCGCGGTTTGTGGGCCCGTCACGGATAACGCAGCGTGAATCGATGACTTATCTGCCGGGTCAGGCCGGGAAACACATCCCGCCAGGATCTGTTTCTATTTGCCCAGCCCCAGCTTGGCAGCAAGGCCGATACGTTGCAACTTTCCGGTGGCGCCCTTGGGAATTTCCGCCATGAACAGGATTTTTTTCGGCACCTTGAAATCCGCCAGGTGGATTTCCGCGAAGTCGCGCAATTCCCGCTCGGTCAGGCTGAATCCTTCGCGCAATACCACGACCGCTGCAACTTCTTCACCCAATTTTTCGTGCGGCATCGCAAAGGTGACCACCTGCATTACGCCGGGGTGATGCATCAAAACTTCATCGACTTCCATCGGAGATACCTTCTCCCCACCCCGGTTGATGATTTCCTTCAGGCGGCCTGTCAGCGTCAGATAACCGTCCTGACTGAGCGAGCCCTGGTCACCGGTACGAAACCAGCCGTTGGTGAATGCTTCCGCATTGGCTTTTGGATTGTTCTCGTAACCCAGTGTGACATTCTCCCCCCGTATCACGACTTCACCGGTCATGCCGGGCGCAAGCAATTTTCCGCTGAGATCCATGATTCCGACCTCGGGCCCGGCGGCGATTCCGACCGAACCGGGTACCCGCTTCGCGGGTGGCAGCGGATTGCTGGCCATCTGGTGGGCGGCTTCCGTCATCCCGTACGACTCGATCAGGGGTGCATTAAAGACCTTTTCCAGTTCCGAAATGACCGTTGTTGGCATCGACGAGGATGACGAACGAATGAAGCGCAACGGATTGCTTTCGATGATGTCAATATTGTTTGCGGCACGGGACAATATGGTCTGGTGCATGGTTGGGACGGCGGTGTACCAGGTCGGTTTGCACTCTTTCATCCACCCGAAAAACTTCAACGCGTTGAAACCCGGAGTGCAGAAAATCTGGCTGCCGACCGCCATCGGCGCAAGCACGCCCGCAATCAGGCCATGAATATGGAACAGCGGCATCACATGCAGCCCGCGGTCGTCCGCCTGCAGGTTCAGCATCGTGCTGATGTTGCGCGCGGACGCAGAGACATTCCGGTGGGTCAGCGGCACGATCTTGGGGCGGGAAGTCGTGCCGGAAGTATGCAGTATCAGCGCGATGTCATCGGCCTGCGCCATTCCGCCGTTTATGCTTGGCGGGCCCGCATGCGCCGTGTCCGTTATGGTAAAACTACCCGCGCCATTTTCAGGATGGGGCGTCAATTCCAGAATCGCGATGTCCAGTTTCGCGGCAACTTCCCGCGCGGGGGTATCACTTCCTTTCGCGACAACCAGCGCCTTGGCTTTCAAATCGAGCAGGTAAAACTCGAACTCGTCGGCACGATACGCCATGTTCAATGGTGCGGCCGTACAGCCGCTCGCGATCGCAACAAAGGCAGTGGCCATCTCGGGGCAATTGGGCAACACAATCCCGACCCGGTCCCCCCTGCCCACACCAAGCTTGTTGAGCGTGATTACGGTATCTTCAACAAGACGGTCCAGCGCCTGGTAGGTTAGCGGCTTTGCTGCAGGTGCAGTGATCGAAATTGCGGCCGGTGTGGCTTGTGCATGGATCGCAATCATTTCGGGGATAGAGGTAAATTTTTTCATGGTGGGTGTATTGAGTGTCGTAATGGGTCGGAGAGCAGGATGGTGAATGTTCAGGCCAGGCGCAGGGTTGCCTTGTGCTGCTGCAGATTTTTAGACAGCAGTGAAGTGAGTGCATAGACGGCGTCGATGTTCGGCGTCGGGGTCTCGGTGATCCGGCCCAGTTCAAGGACCGAGCCCACCAGCGCCTCAAGTTCGATCGGCCGCCCCAGCTCGACATCCTGCAGCATGGAAGTCTTGTGCTGGCCAACCGCCTGGGCGCCATTGATGCGCTTTTCAAGACTGACCTTGAACTGGACGCCGAGCTTTTCGCCTATGGACTGGGCCTCGCGCATCATGTTTGCGGCCAACTCACGGGTGCCGGGAAACACGCAGATGTCTTCCAGCGTGGCATGGGTCAGCGCGCTGATCGGGTTGAAGCTCAGGTTGCCCCACAGCTTCACCCAGATCTCCGAGCGGATATCACCGCTGATCGGGGTCTTGAATCCGGCCGCCTTGAATGCGTCACTGATCGCGCGGATGCTGGGCGTGTCGCTGCCGTCGATCTCGCCCAGCGTGAAGCGGTTACCCTCGATGACCTTGATTACGCCGGGGCTGATCACCTCGCTGGCCGGATAGACCACGCTGCCGATCACACGGTTGACCGGAATGTATTTGGCAATGATGCCGTCCGGATCGACGGACCTGACCGGGGTGCCCTGATAGCGCTGCCCCAGTTCGCCCGGCAACTTGTGGAAATACCACCAGGGTATGCCGTTCTGCATGGTGATCACACGCGTATCGGCATGCATCAGCGCGGGCAGGTCGGCGGCGACCGCGGCAACCTGATGCGCCTTGAGCGCGAGTATCACCACATCCTGGACACCCGCTTCCGCAATGACCGAGGTGGCCCTGATCGGATGGGCAAGCAGTTCCTTGCCGTCCTCCTCGATCAGCTTCAGACCGTTTTTCTGCACGGCTGCCAGATTGGCACCGCGCAGGATCAACGTCACCTCATTCCCACTCAGCGCCAGTTTGGCTCCGAGCATACCGCCGATGGCACCCGCTCCCACAACGCATATCTTCATGGTCTTTATCTTTTAGGTTTCAGAAATGAATAGCTAATTTGTGGCCTGCTCCCCGTACCGGTTGCGCAACGTCCCGATACCGTCGATTTGCACCTCGACGATCGCCCCCGGTTTCATCGGCAATACGCCCAGAGAGGTTCCGCAGGCAATCACATCACCGGGTTCCAGCGTCATGTCCTGACTGATCGCGGACACGATTTTTTCCGGTGAAAATATCATGTCGCTGCAGGGATAATTCTGGCGTTCTCTGCCGTTGAGCAGCGTCCTGACACTCAGGGACTTCCAGTCCAGTCCGGTCGCAATCACCGGCCCGATCACGCCGAAACCGTCAAAACATTTGGCGCGTGTCCATTGTGCAAACGACGCATCCCTGGCAATCAGATCCAGTGCGGTAATGTCGTTGATGCAGGTATAGCCGAATATCGCCTGTCCGGCCTCCGCTTCATTTGCATTCTTGCAGCGCCTGCCGATCACGACACCCAGTTCGCCCTCGTAAACCACCCGCCCATCGTAGCCGACCGGCTGCGGAACGGTATGTTCGTGCGCGCTGAAGCTATTGGGCGTTTTGACGAAATACAGCGGCTCGGCAGGAATGGCCAGATTCTGCTTTGCGGCCTGCGCATGGTAGTTGTTCCATAAAGCGATGAACTTGCCCGGACGACAGGGCAAATCGAGACTGATATCGGCCAGCGCGACTTCGGTGCCTGTTTCACGCGGCGCGGAAAACATTTCACCCTCGTAAATTCTGACCCGGTCTTCGACGACCCGGCCAAAGCCCGGCTTGTCTCCGTGAAAAAAAGCGATCCACTGTGCCATATCGTTTACCTGAACAACTTATTATTAACGCGGTGAGCGTTATCGATTATTAACAGGTGTTGAGTATTGCAATTACGCATTTGCCAAGCCTGAGCTCCCTTTCTTCAGGCATGGGGCAAGATTCCTTGCTGCGTATCCGGGAGCAGCATAACACAATGAGTTCCAGGATTTGAAGTGGTCATGACATTGCCGGGAGCTAACCGTTTTTCTTGGCAAAGAACATTGCATGTGCGGGAACACCGGGTCTTTTCAGCGCAAATCTCTCCCGTTTTTCGCATGGTGAAATCGCAGGAACGGCCGGATTGACGAGTCGCTGCAACTGAGTTATAAGCGCCGCTCAATCTCGCATAACTGTCGCGAATTGACGTTCATAGAAAGAACGTGAACTCTCATGTATCAAACGAAGGGCGGCACACATAGAAGTCTGAACTATCACTGGTGAACACAACTGAACAAATAATACTTCAGGGAGGAGTAGTCATGAGTAATCAGAGTGAAACTGTAGCAGGCAGCGATAACCCAGGTTCAAAGACAAGCAATCGTTGGGTCCAGCTAGTGCTGGGCATCATCTGTATGGCGATGGTCGCCAACCTGCAGTACGGCTGGACCTTGTTCGTCAATCCCATGCACGACAAGATGGGCTGGACCAAAGCGGCCATTCAGGTCGCCTTTTCTGTTTTTGTATTGACTGAAACCTGGCTGGTACCGGTCGAAGGCTGGGCGATGGATAAATTCGGTCCGCGTCCCGTCGTGATGTTCGGAGGCATTTTGGCAGCAATCGCTTGGGTCCTGAATTCGATGGCAAGCTCCCTGGAAATGCTTTACTTCGCGGCGGTTGTTGGCGGCGTCGGCGCCGGTTGTGTCTATGGCACCTGCGTGGGTAACGCGCTGAAACTGTTTCCGGACAAGCGCGGTCTGGCAGCCGGTCTGACGGCCGCCGGATTCGGTGCCGGCGCGGCGATCACCGTCATTCCGATCTCCCACATGGTGAACTCCGCCGGCTATCAACAGGCATTCTTCTCCTTCGGCCTGATCCAGGGCGGGGTAATCCTGGTGCTGGCGTTATTCCTCGTACGTGCGCCGCTGAAGGCTGCCTTCGCAGCCATTAGCAAGGTCAATCCCCTGTCCCAGCACAACTACACGTCAAAGGAGATGTTGAAAACGCCGGTATTCTGGCTGCTCTATGTCTGCTTCGTGCTGGTCGCCGCCGGCGGCATCATGGCAGCGGCACAGGTTGCCCCGATGGCCAAGGATTACGGCGTCGCAACCCTGCCGATGGACGTGTTTGGCTCGACCATGCCGCTGCTGACCCTGGTGTTGGTACTGGACAGCCTGTGCAACGGTTTCACCCGCCCGTTGACCGGCTGGATCTCCGACAAACTGGGCCGCGAAAACACCATGCTGGTGGTGTTCTCGGGCGAGGGCATCGCGATCCTGGGCCTGATGGAGTTCGGCCATAATCCTATCGGCTTCATGATTTTCGCGCCGATGATCTTCTTGTGCTGGGGCGAAATCTTCTCGATTTTCCCCGCGGTCAGCTGCGACACTTTCGGCTCGAAATGTGCCGCGGCCAATTTCGGCTTGCTGTACACCGCCAAGGGTACCGCCTCGCTGTTGGTACCACTGGCCAGCGTGCTCAAGGCGTACACCGGCAGCTGGGTGGCGGTACTCTGGATCGCGGCGATCATGAGCATCGCAGCTGCGTTGCTGGCCAAATTCGTTATCAGCCCGATGCGCAAGAAAATGATCCACGGAAAAAATGAAGTCGTGGCCAGTCTCCAGCCCGCCTGAAATACTATCCGTGCCGGAATGCGGTTGATGGAAACATAAACATTGCCGCATGATTGCAGGACTTCGATTCAGTTACTCAGCCGGACGGATTATTGCGCTTCGTTGCAATAACCCGTCCGGCGGAAATCGATGTGGCAGCATTCCATTCATCATCTAAAACCAGCAGGCAGGTTTTCAGGCAATTCAACTATCTCGCTGCGTATAATTACGACCGGCACAGTTCAGCAACTCCAAATTCAAAGAGGTTCCGCTTGAAAAACAGAAAATATTTGACGCTGTCAGATGCAAAGCTCATCGCGGCAGCTTGTGAAAATGAGGCGTTACGCCAGAATTGGGCGGTCACCATTGCGATCGCAGACGAAGGCGGTCACTTGCTGTGGCTGCAAAGACTGGATGTCGCACCGTTGATCAGCATAAATGTCGCCATCGGCAAGGCCCACACCTCGGCGATGGGACGCAGGCCTACAAAATCATTCACTGACAGGATCGCCGGTGGTGAAACTTCGGTGTTGTCCATGCCCGGCGGTCTGACTTTCCTGGAAGGCGGCGAACCCATCATGATCGATGGCGAATGTGTCGGTGCCGTGGGCGTATCCGGTGTCAGATCGGGGGAAGACGCGCAAATCGCACGCTCGGGCATCGATGAGTTTATTGAAAGCCTGAAACGATAAGTTCTATCGCAAACACTACAGCTATGGAGCAGAGCGGGTAATATCCCGTTGCAGGGCAAGCCCCCGAAATACAACAGGGAACGACTAAATGGAAAAATCTATGCGGGTCGGGTTATTTGTCACTTGCCTGGTTGATTCCATGCGTCCGCGCATCGGCTTTGCCGCGATCAAGTTGCTGGAAGCCGCCGGCTGCGAAGTGGTCGTTCCCGCACAGCAAACCTGTTGCGGCCAACCCGGTTATAACTCCGGTGACCGCAAATCCGCCATAGCGATGGCACTCAAACTCCTTGCCGAATTCGAAGTGTTCGACTACGTGGTGCTACCTTCCGGCTCCTGTGCCGGGATGATACGCGTGCATTACCCCGATCTTTTTCGCGACGACCCGGCCCTGCTGGCAAGAGTCACCGCGATGGCTCAGCGCACTTACGAACTGACCGATTTTCTGAACAAGAGCGCCAAGCTGGAAAAAGCACCCGGCAATTTCAAAGGCACGATCACCTATCATGATTCATGCTCGGGATTACGCGAACTCGATGTCTACAAACAACCGCGCGCATTACTGGCGACGATGCCCGGCGTGGACTTGCACGAGATGGTGGAATCGACCACCTGTTGCGGTTTTGGCGGCACCTTCTCGGTCAAATACGGGGAATTGTCGACACGCATGACAGATAACAAATGCCGGCATATCAGTGAAACCAACGCCAATACCATCGTCGGCGGCGACCTCGGTTGTCTGCTGAACATCGAAGGGCGGCTGCGCCGCAATGGCGATCACAGCACACGCGTGTTGCATATCGCAGAAGTGTTGTCCGGCATGGATAGCGAGGAAGCCTGATGCAGAACACCGCCGTCAATTTCAAGCGCCAGGTCACGATAAAGCTGGCCGACGTCAAGTTACAGAGCGCGCTGTCGCGTTTGCAAACACGCTTCGTCGAAGGCCGCTCGGCAGTCATTAGCGAGATTCACGATCTTGAGGAGACGCGCACGGCTGCGGCAGCGATACGCGACCGCGTGCTGAACGATCTCGAGCACTGGCTGCTGCAATTCGAACAACAGGCGACCGCGCGCGGCGCGATCGTACACTGGGCCGAGACCGGCGCGGACGTCAACCGCATCGTCGCCGAGATCGCCGCACAGCATGGCGTGCGCACCGCGGCCAAATCAAAATCCATGGTCAGCGAAGAGTGCGGATTGAACGATGCGCTGGAACTGGGCGGCGTCAAGGTAATGGAAACCGATCTCGGCGAATATATTTTGCAACTCGCAAAAGAAGCGCCATCACATATCGTCGCGCCGGTGGTGCACAAGAACAAGGAGGAAATCTCCGACCTGTTCGCGGAGAAACACCAGTTACCGCGCAAGACCGGCATCACCGAGCTGTGTCGTGAGGCGCGCGAAGTCCTGCGACCGGCCTTTCTCAACGCGGACATGGGGATTTCCGGCGGCAATTTTCTGGTGGCCGAAACCGGCTCGGTGCTGATCGTCACCAATGAGGGAAACGGGCGGCTGGTGACGACATTACCGCGCGTGCACGTTGCGATCACCGGCATTGAAAAAGTGGTGCCGACCCTCGAAGACGTCACGACCCTGCTCCGCCTGCTGCCCCGCTCCGCCACCGGGCAGTCGATCACCAACTACGTGTCGATGCTGACCGGCACCAAAGACAACACAGACCATGACGGCCCTGAACATTTCCACATCATCCTGCTCGACAATAACCGTAGCAGCCTGATCGGCAGCGAGATGCAGGAGATGCTGCGCTGCATACGCTGCGGCGCGTGCATGAACCATTGCCCGGTGTACCAGAATATCGGCGGGCATGCCTACGGCTGGGTCTATCCCGGTCCCATGGGCTCGATACTCACGCCGTTGCTTTCCGGCCTGGAGAAATCGCCCGACCTGCCCAATGCGTCGACGCTGTGCGGTGCCTGCGCGGTGGTGTGCCCGGTGAAGATCCCGTTGCCGGATCTGCTACGCAAACTGCGCGAAAAACAAATGGAACGCGGTATGAAATCGCGCCGGGAAACCTTCATGCTCAAAGCCTGGGCCTGGCTGTCACTGCATCCCGTGATATATGCGCTGTCGACAAAGATCGGTGTGCGCTTGATGAGCCTGCTCGGCGGTAAAGACAAGCTGCTGCACAGCCTGCCCGGCGCATCGGGCTGGACCGATGGGCGCGATTTCCCGGCACCTGCAGGCCGGACTTTCCGTGAAATGTACCGGCAGGGGAAACGTCAGTGAACGCGCGCGAAAAAATACTCGGCAGGATACGCAACGCCCAGGCCCGTCAAACTACATCCTCGCCCGTTGAAACGATAAGCAGCCACCTTGCCCTGCACCCGCGCGGGCCGCTGCCACCGCAGCCTGATGATCTGGTCGCATGCTTCAGGAAGCACGCCATCAAGCTATCCGTTGATATTCTGGAAGCCCAAGACCGCATGAAAGTACCGGCCCTGCTGGCGCGCTACCTGAACGAAAGCAAACTGCCGATGCGCGGCGTGTGCTGGCCGTATCTTGCCGGATTGCCGTGGAACGAGGCTGGTCTGGAGATGCCGTCCCGTCCCGCAACAAACCAGGATATGGTCGGCGTGACGGGCGCTTTTTGCGCCATTGCCGAAACGGGTACGCTGATGATGCTCTCGGGAGCGGATACACCCGCGACCACCAGCCTGCTGCCGGAAACCCATGTGGCCGTGCTGGATCCGGGTCGTATCGTCGCCACGATGGAAGATGCCTGGGATCTGATGCGCAAGGAATGCAAACAGCCGCCGCGCGCGGTAAATTTCATCTCCGGTCCTTCGCGCACCGCCGATATCGAGCAGACTGTCACGCTGGGCGCGCACGGTCCGTATCGGGTATTGCTGATTCTGGCACCGCCTTGAAGACCAACTTTGCCTGGTCGGGGTGAGAGGATTCGAACCTCCGACTCCTGCGTCCCGAACGCAGTACTCTACCAGGCTGAGCTACACCCCGTTATTAAACACCTTCGCCTCTATGTTATCAGAGGCTTTTGCCAGAAGCTTTAGAAAGGATGCCTCGAAAAATTCGATCAAGACGATGATGGCAAGGAAAAATCAGGTGCGAAACCGGAGTGTACAAATAGTACACGGGGATTTTGAGCCTGGTGTTAACGCCGCCAGCGCGACTTCAGCGGATTTTTCGGGGCATCCTTAAAATTGCCGTGTCGCGGAAAACTCCGCCAATTCTAGCAAACAACGTTTGTATTTTGAATCTGCCAAACCGGAGATCGCTGCGCAGGCCGACTCGGCCTCGCGCATGGCTTGCTGGCGGGTGAAATCCAGCGCCCCGGTGGCACGGATGATCTGCAGTACTTCAACAAATTTCTCCACGTCTCCCTGTTCGATCGCACTGCGCACCACGGCTGCCTGTTCTGCCGAGCCGTGTTGCATCGCATAGATCAGCGGCAGGGTGGGCTTGCCTTCGGCGAGATCGTCGCCGAGATGCTTGCCGGTTTGCAGTTCATCGGCGGAATAATCCAGCACATCGTCCACCAACTGGAAAGCGGTGCCGAGATGCATGCCGTATTCGGCCACCGCTTGTTCTTCCTTCTCGCCAACCTTGCCCAGTATCGCGCCGAGTCGCATTGCCGCCTCGAAAAGTTTGGCGGTTTTGCAATGAATCACGCGCATGTAATTGGCGGCATCGACACCGGCATCGTGGCAATTCAGCAGTTGCAGCACCTCGCCCTCGGCGATGACATTGGTGGCGTCGGCCAGGGTCTGCATCACACGCATCTCGCCCACCTCGACCATCATCTGGAATGCGCGTGAATACAGAAAGTCGCCGACCAGTACACTGGCTGCGTTGCCGAACAACGCACTGGCGGTTGCCCGGCCACGGCGCAACTCCGATTCGTCCACCACGTCATCGTGCAGCAGTGTCGCGGTGTGGATGAATTCGACCACTGCCGCCAGATCGTGATGCTGCCCACCCTGATAACCGAGGGCATCGGCCGACAACACCACCAGCGCCGGACGCAAGCGCTTGCCGCCGCCGTTGATGATGTATTCACCCACCTGATTGACCAGCACCACTTCCGAATGCAAACGTGTGCGTATCACCTGATCGACGGCGGCCATATCTGCCGCAAGTAATTGTTTGAGGTTTTCTATAAACACTTTTTATCCAGAACAGTGGGAACGCGCCCGGTAAGCTGTAATTTTATCAGGCACACAATTTACGCGGCGCGCATTGTCGCATAAAACTTTTATGCCAACCTCAGCGCATTGTTTTTGCGCCACAAATACATCCCGATCAGGATACCCGCCACGCTCAACACCTCCACATAATGAGCCGGCGCCAAACGGTCCAGTCGCAACATCGCGCTCACCAGTATCGGCGTCAGTCCGCCGAATACCGCATATGCAACATTATAGGAAAACGACAATCCGGAAAAGCGTACCGCCGGCGGGAATGCCTGGACGGCAACACTCGGCACCACACCGATCACACCGACAAAGAAACCACACAGGGCATACAGGCCGTCAATGTTCTGGGGTGCGACCGACATCTGCTGATAGAACAGCCCCGAGGTGAGGCCCAGCATCGCGCAACCGGCCATCAGCACCCGCCCCGCGCCATAGCGGTCGGCCAACATCCCGAAAACCACGCAACCCAGACTCAGGAATAGTGTCGCGATACTGTTCGCCTGCAACGCGACTGCGGCCGGAATGCCATAGAGCTTCTGCACCAGCGGCGGGGTCATCAGGATCATTACCACGATCGCAGCGGACAGCAGCCAGGTCATCAGCATGGTCAGGATCACCGCGGGCCGATGTTCGCGTATCACCGTCTTCAACGGCAATTCATCCGCCAATGCCTGCCTGGCCTGCATCTCCCTGAATACCGGCGTTTCATGCAGCCACTGGCGCAACCATGCAGACAGCAAACCGAACAGTCCGCCGATGATGAACGGCACGCGCCAGCCTTCGCTGAGCAATTCGGCAGGCGAGTACATTTTGTTGATTGCGGTCGCCATCAATGATCCGAGCAGTATCCCGCCGGTCAATCCGGCAGTCAGCGTACCGCAGGCGAAACCGACATGGCGTGCAGGCACATGCTCGGAGACGAACACCCAGGCACCGGGCACTTCCCCCCCGATCGCCGCGCCCTGCAGCACGCGCAGGGCAAGCAATAACAGCGGCGCCCAGATGCCGATCACGGCATAGGTTGGCAACAGGCCGATCGCCAGCGTGGGAATCGCCATCAGGAAGATGCTCAGCATGAACATGCGCTTGCGCCCCAGCAGATCGCCGAAATGCGCCATCACGATGCCCCCGAGCGGGCGGGCCAGATAACCCGCGGCAAAAATACCGAAGGTCTGCAACTGGCGCAACCAGTCCGGCATGTCAGGCGGAAAGAACAGCTGGCCGATCACGACAGCGAAAAAAACGAAGATGACGAAATCGTAAAACTCCAGTGCGCCGCCCAATGCGGCCAGCACCAGCGTCCTGTAATCATTGCGACTCAGTGTAGGCATATATTATTCGTTTCCTGATAGTTTCAAACACCAGGCGGAGTGTATGTGATTCATGCCGTACCTCCAAGACCCCGCAAAACGGGCGTGGCAGACGCATATAACAATTTGCGCAACTCCATATTTTCATGGATAATGCGCGCCCTTATGCCTCACCCGAAGTGCGTACACCCGCCGCACCAAACTACTCGCAAGGAAAAACCATGAAAGCAAACATCCACCCAAACTATCAGGAAATCGCCGTGACATGCAGTTGCGGTAACAGCTTCAAGACCAAGTCCGTGATTGGCAAGCCAACCCTGCACGTCGAAGTTTGTTCCGAATGCCATCCGTTCTACACCGGCACACAGAAGATTGTTGATACCGCAGGCCGCATCGACAAGTTCCGCCAGAAATACGGCACCAAGGCTGCAGCCTAGCAACCGGCAAGCGTCCACCGCTTGCCGGTTGAATGGCGACAGCTCCCTATCCGGGAACTTTGCGCGGCAGTTACATCAAAAGGCAGCGTTTGCTGCCTTTTTATTTGCGACGACAATGCCGTACCAGTTTAGGGTATCTCTAAAAATCGCATGTACTTCATAAAACCCACCGACCCCAATCCGATCACCCCCGCCAAAGCGGTTCTGCTCGGGCTGCTGTGCCTGATTTGGCTGGGTACCGGACTGGTCGGGCATGATCCGTGGAAACCGGATGATGCATTCAGCTTCGGTGTCGTCTATTCGATGCTGCATGACGGTCATTGGCTGGTCCCGACCCTGGCGGGCGAGGCGTTCATGGACAAACCGCCGCTGTACTACTGGACTGCAGCACTGTTCGCCAAACTGTTATCGCCGTTACTGCCGTTGCACGACGGTGCACGTCTTGCCAGTGGATTCTACTCCGCGCTGACCCTGCTGTTCATCGGCCTGGCCGGACGCAGATTGTATGGGGAAAACCGCGGTTGGGCTGCCGCAATCATCCTGATCGGTTGCCTGGGTATGCTGGTGCGCGCGCACCAGATGGTCACCGATCTTGCCCTGCTGGCAGGTTGTGCGATGATGCTGTTTGGCTTTTCGCTCAGCAAGGAACGATACTGGCGCGCCGGTATATTAATCGGAACCGGCATGGGCATCGGTTTCATGTCCAAAGGCTTTATCTCGCCGATAATGTTCGTGCTGATTGCGGCGAGCTTGCCGATATTTTTTCCAAACTGGCGCACCCGGCCTTATTACCTCAGCCTCGGTATCGCCTTGCTGTTTGCCTTGCCCTGGCTGACCATCTGGCCGCTGCTACTGTATCAACACTCCCCGCGATTGTTTGACGACTGGGCGTGGACACACAACATCGACAAGTGGATCAGGCACGCAAAAACAGGTCCCGGCATAAATTCCCTCTATTATCTGGAAAACCTGCCATGGCTGGCATGGCCCGCCCTGCCCCTTGCAGCCTGGGCAGTATGGAAGTCGCGCAAGCGTTTGGCGCAGCGCGAAGACTTGCAATTACCCCTGGTGAGTTTCGTGGTGATGTTCATCGCCCTCAGCCTGGCAGCCGAAACGGCGGACTTGTTCGCTTTGCCCATGCTGTTGCCGATTACCCTACTCGCAACCGCCTCCTTGTCCATGCTGAAACGCGGTGCGGCCAACGCGCTGGACTGGTTCGGGATAATGACTTTTGCACTGCTTGCCATCCTGATGTGGTGGGGCTGGGCCGGCCTGCTGCTGGATAACCAGGCCAAGATCACACATTGGCTGAAAGATTTTCAGCCCGGCTTCGAACCCGAGTTGCATACCGTGCCGTTTGTGGTCGCCATCATCGCCACCGTATTATGGATCGTGATGGTATGGCGTGTCGGACGCTCGATGCGCCGCGCAACATTAAACTGGGCATCCGGGGTCACGCTGGTATGGATACTCGCCATGACGCTTTGGCTGCCCTGGCTGGACAGCGGCAAGAGCTATCGCGGCATGGTCACCTCACTGAAGCAATCCATGCCCAAACACTACCAATGTATCGCCGGCGAACAACTGGGCGAGGGTCAACGCGCGATGTTGTATTATTTCGGCAATATCCTTACGCTTCACGACTACAGACACCATTGCGATTTGCGACTGATCCAGGGCAACAAATTATCAAAACCACTGCTCAATGAAAGGCGCTGGGAAAAAATCTGGGAGGGCAACCGCAAGGGTGACAAGGACGAGCGCTACCGATTGTATCGGCGTGTGGAAAAACAGTAGGAGCGCAACATTGTTGCAACAATGTTGCGCTCCTACAACCGATTCTTTCTGAACAGCGCCGATTGCGCATGTGCTTGCAGCCCTTCGCCGAAAGCTAATACGGAAGCGATGTCGCCCAGTTTTTGCGCGCCTGCCGCAGACACCTGGATCAGGCTGCTGCGCTTCTGAAAGTCATAGACACCCAACGGGGACGAAAACCGTGCCGTGCCGGAAGTGGGCAGGACATGGTTCGGGCCGGCGCAGTAATCACCCAGTGCCTCTGATGTGTAGCGACCCATAAAAATCGCGCCGGCATGTTTCAGTTTTGGCAGCCATACCTGCGGATCGGCAATCGATAGTTCCAGATGCTCCGGCGCGATGCGGTTGCTGATAACGCAGGCTTCATCCAGATCGGCAACATGGATCAACGCACCGCGATTTTCCAGCGCTGTCCGGATGATGTCGCGGCGCGGCATTTGTTCCAATTGGCGTGTCGCGCTTTGCGCCACCGCCGCGATGAATTTTTCATCCGGCGAAAGCAGAATGGCCTGCGCCAGCTCGTCATGCTCGGCCTGCGAGAACAGATCCATCGCAATCCAGTCCGGGTTTGTCTGCCCGTCGCAGATCACCAGAATTTCAGACGGCCCCGCGATCATGTCGATGCCGCACACACCGAACACACGGCGCTTTGCAGCCGCGACGTAAGCGTTACCGGGGCCGACGATCTTGTCCACTTTCGGAATGGTCGCCGTGCCGTAAGCCAAAGCGGCCACCGCCTGTGCGCCGCCGATGCTGAACACGCGATCCACACCGGCAAGATAGGCCGCTGCCAGCACCAGCTGATTCTTGACACCATCAGGTGTCGGCACCACCATAATGAGTTCGGCCACACCGGCCACTTTGGCGGGCAGCGCGTTCATCAATACCGAGGAAGGATAAGCAGCCTTGCCGCCGGGCACATACAGGCCGACACGATCCAGCGGAGTCACCTGTTGACCGAGCAGCGTGCCATCGGCATCGGTGTAACTCCACGAAGACTGCACCTGCTTGTGGTGATAATCACTGACGCGTTGCGCGGCTTGTTCCAGCGCACTGCGCTGTTCCGCGGGCAGGCCGTCGAACGCGGCGCGCAATTCATCGCGCGGTAACTCCATCGCGGCGGCATCGGCCAGCGACAGGCGATCGAACTTGCGCGTGTATTCCAGTACTGCCGCATCGCCGCGCTTGCGCACGTCGGCGAGGATGCAGGCCACGGTCTGTTCGAGTTTTTCGTCCGCCGTTTCCTCGAAGGCCAGCAGTCTGGTTAACTCCTCGTTAAACCCGGCTGCACGACTGGAAAGTTGTCTGATTTTCATTTTCGAATCACTCTGTCATTATCGCTGGCGCTATTTCCTGATCGCGCCGGCAAATGCATCCAGCATCGGCTGAATCACATCATGATTCAGTTTAAGTGCGGCCTGGTTCACCACCAGACGCGAGGATATGTCCGCGATGTGCTCAACTGCCTTGAGGTGGTTCGCCTTGAGTGTATTACCGCTGCTGACCAGATCCACGATCGCATCGGACAGACCCACCAGCGGCGCCAGCTCCATCGAGCCGTAAAGTTTGATCAGGTCGACATGGACGCCTTTGGCGGCGAAGTGAGCCCTTGCCGTTTGCACATATTTTGTCGCCACACGCAGACGAGCACCCTGGCGCACCGCGGAGGCATAATCAAAATCATCACGCACCGCGACCATCATCCTGCAACGCGCGATGTTCAGGTCCAGCGGCTGATACAGTCCGGCGCCGCCGTGTTCATCCAGCACATCCTTGCCCGCCACGCCGATGTCCGCGGCACCGTATTGCACATAGGTCGGCACATCGCTGGCGCGCACGATAATCAAGCGTACATCGGCGCGATTGGTCGGCAATATCAGTTTGCGCGACGACTCGGGGTCCTCGAGCGCGGTGATGCCTGCCGCATTCAGCAGCGGCAGAGTCTCTTCGAAGATGCGTCCTTTGGATAATGCAATCGTTATCATTTGATCAATTCCCGTTTACTTTATGCGGCGTATTTTCGCGCCCAGTGCAGACAACTTCGCTTCGATGTGTTCGTAGCCACGATCCAGATGATAAATACGATCCACGATGGTCTCACCCTGCGCAGCCAGCCCGGCAATAACCAGACACGCCGAGGCACGCAAATCGGTCGCCATGATGGTTGCGCCTTCCAGTTGTGCGCAACCCTTGATCACGGCAGTATTGCCCTCGACATCAATCTGGGCACCGAGGCGGCGCAACTCCTGCACGTGCATGAAGCGGTTCTCGAAAATCGTTTCGACCACCATCGCATTGCCTTCCGCAATGGTATTCATCGCCATGAATTGCGCCTGCATGTCGGTGGGAAATGCCGGGTAAGGCGAGGTGCGGACATTGACGGCCCTGGGGCGTTGATCCATCTTAATGTTGATCGTGCTGCCCGCAACTTTTATGGCCGCACCGGCCTCCTGCAATTTCTCCAGCACATTTTCGAGTATGTCGGCGCGTGCATCGGTCAGGGTGATATCGCCACCCACTGCCGCCGCAGCCACCAGAAACGTGCCGCTCTCGATGCGATCCGGCATGACGCGATGGCTGGCACCGTGCAACGTTTGCACGCCGGTGATGGTGATGGTATCGCTGCCTGCCCCCTCGATTTTTGCGCCCATGGCGATCAGGCAATTCGCCAGATCAACCACTTCCGGCTCGCGCGCCGCATTCTCCAGTAGCGTCACGCCGTCCGCCAGCACTGCGGCCATCATCAGGTTTTCCGTGCCGGTGACACTGACCAGATCGAAAAATATCCGCGCGCCTTTCAGGCGTTTCGGCCCATTCCCATGCGGTACTTGGGCATGTATGTAACCGTGTTCGATATTGATTTCCGCACCCATCGCCTGCAGGCCTTTGATGTGCAAGTCCACCGGACGAGAACCGATGGCGCATCCGCCCGGCAGGGAAACCCGCGCCTCGCCGAAACGTGCCACCAACGGCCCCAGTACCAGAATCGCCGCGCGCATGGTCTTCACCATTTCGTAAGGCGCTTCGAGCTTGTCGATATGCGCTGCAGACAAGACCACCCGGTTACCTTCCAGCGCTATCCTGACTCCCATCTGCAGCAATAATTTGCGCATCGTGGCGACATCATGCAAATCCGGCATATTGTCCAGATGCAACTCATCCGCGGTCAGCAAACCGGCACACATGATGGGCAATGCCGCGTTCTTCGCTCCCGAAATCCGCACTTCGCCGTGTAGGCGATTCCCACCCTGAATCGCTAATTTCTGCATGACTTACTTCTGGTTCAGCCACTCTTGGGGTGTAAATGTTTTCATCGACAGCGCATGAATCTCCGCGCGCATCCTGTCACCCAGAGTCTGGTAGACCAGCTGATGGCGCTGTACGCGGTTCTTGCCCGAAAACGCCTCGCTGACTATCACCGCCTCAAAGTGCTGGCCATCTCCCACCACGTTTAAATGTTCGGTTGCCATGCCCTGCGCAATGTTAAGTTGTATGCTTTCCGGAGTGACCATTGTAAATTCCACCATTCGTTAAAATTGAAAAATGTTGCTTGAAAAGAAACTTGCCACCCGAAGCCAAGGCTGCAGATGATACTAAAAACCGGCTTGGGATGCGCGCGGCACCAAATGTGCCCGCGCAAGTAGGTCAACTGGATTGCTGCGGGAGCAGTTCGGCAACACCATACAAACGCGCCAAACTCAGCAAATCTTCGGGCAGTCCCTTCACGCGCAAGTCATGTCGGGCAAGCCGGGCAGCCCTGGCCCAGCCCAGCAGCAAACTCACCGCAGCGGAATCAACAGAGTCAACCCGGGAAAAATCCACTTGAAAATCTTCGCTGGCCAGATGTTGCAAACCGGTTTCGAACAAGGCGGGTACGGTTTCAATGTTCAGGTGCCCCTGCACCACCATCCACTCGCCTTCGCGCTCGATCACTTGGCCCCCGCCTTCACCGTGTCGCCATCGGCCGAACGGGTGTTTTTATCGACAAGCGTCCTGATCAAGCCGTCGATACCATCCTGCTGAATTTGCGATCCGAAGGTACCGCGATAGCTCATCACCATACTGACCCCTTCAATGGAAATGTCGAACACCTTCCATCCGTCAGCAGCCTTCTTCATTTGATAATCCACCAGAGTCGCCTGTGAACCCGGCTTGTTGATGACGGTATTGACGGTCACCTCAGTGTCATCGGGTGCCATCCTGAGTGGTTTCACTACTATGGTTTGATCGCGGTACACCGTGAACACTTTGGTATAAGTGCGCACCAGCATATCCCGGAATTGCGTAACCAATGCCTGCTTTTGCTCAGAAGTGGCATTACGCCAGTATCTTCCCACCGCCAATTGTGTCATGCGTTGAAAATCAAAATGCGGCAATACCTTGGCATCCACCAACGCGATAATTTTTTTCTGGTTGCCCGCCTGAATGTCTTTATCCTGCTTGATGATTGCAGTGACCTCCTGAACGGTGTTTTTAATCAGCACATCGGGTGCAATCACCTCGGCATATGCCGCACCTGCGGCGCAGTACACCAAGGCACCCAAAATTATTTTTTTTACCACTGTCATTTCTCTGTTCTCGTTTTTGTTTGAATACAATTATTTGGGGGTGGCGGGTTCTGAGGCTTTGTTAAACATGAATTTGCTGATCAGATTTTCCAACACCACCGCAGATTGGGTTAATTTAATTTGATCACCATTTTTAAGCATCTCGCTGTCTCCGCCGGGAACCAGGCCGATATATTGTTCCCCCAGCAAACCCGATGTCAGGATATTGGCGAACGTATCCTTGGGAAATTGGTAGCGCTTGTCCAGACTCATCACCACATTGGCCTCATAACGCTGTGTGTCCAGCGAAATGTCCGTCACGCGCCCCACCAACACGCCCGCGCTTTTGATCGATGCCTTGGGCTTTAAACCGCCGATGTTGGTGAAATATGCATGAACTTCATAAGTCTCGGACATATTGTATGTGCCCAGGTTCCCGACTTTCAATGCCAGCATTGCCAGCGCGGCGACACCTGCCACCACGAATATACCCACCCAGAGATCCAGCGTAGTCCGTTCCATTTCCTAATTTCCTCTAAACATGATTGCAGTCAATACGAAATCCAGCATTAATATCGCCAGCGAAGAAGTTACCACCGTGCGCGTGGTCGCGCCGGAGACCCCTTCCGCGGTGGGTGGCGCATCATAACCTTCAAACAGTGCAATGATCGTCACCACCGTACCAAACACGACACTCTTGAGCACACCGTTCATGATGTCGTCGCGAAAGTCCACTGCCGCCTGCATCTGCGACCAGAACGAACCCGCATCGACACCAATTTGTATCACACCCACGAAGTAGCCTCCGAACACACCCATCGCACTGAACAGGGCGGCCAGCAGCGGCATGGAGATCACGCCGGCCCAGAAGCGCGGGGCGACGATCCGGGCGATCGGATTGACTGCCATCATTTCCATCGCGGATATCTGCTCGGTTGCTCTCATCAGCCCGATCTCGGCCGTCATTGCCGAACCGGCGCGACTGGCAAACAACAATGCCGCCACCACCGGTCCCAGCTCCCGCACCAGACTCAGCGCCACCATGCTGCCCAATGCGGATTCCGACCCGTAACGACGGAGTGTTTCGTAGCCCTGCAGCCCCAGCACCATCCCGACGAATAATCCTGCAACGACAATAATGATCAGCGACAACACGCCGGTAGAAAACAATTCTTTTACGATCAGGTGGAAACGGCGAAAGCTATTGCCTGAATACCTCAGGGTGAGAAAAAAGAAACGCGTCGCCATGCCGATGCGCCAAACCGCGTTGATGGTGCGGTGTCCGGTTTCCCTGATCAATACTATAAATGTTGATGCCATGTGGTCAGGCCCTCAAATTCAAATCTTGGCGGTATTCACCACCCGGATAGTGGAACGGTAACGGGCCGTCTATCTCGCCATGCACAAACTGATGCACGAATGCTTTGTCGGAAGCACGGATTTCGTCGGACGTTCCTTCCGCCACAATCACGCCATTTTCCATAAAATAAACGTAATCGACAATCTTCAGCGACTCCTGCACATCGTGCGTCACCAGCACCGTAGTCGCCCCCAGTGCATCATTCAGCCGGCGGAGCAAATCGCCGACCACTGTTAATGAAATCGGATCAAGTCCTGCGAACGGCTCGTCATACATGATCAGCATGGGATCGAGTGCCACGGCACGCGCCAACGCAACACGTCGCGCCATACCGCCGGACAGTTCGGAAGGCATCAGGTGCTGCGTTCCGCGTAAACCCACCGCGTTCAGTTTCATCAACACCAGATCGCGTATTAGTTCCTCGGAAAGGTCGGTGTGTTCCCGCATCTGAAACGCAACGTTGTCATAGACCGACAAGTCGGTGAACAATGCGCCGAACTGGAACAGCATGCCCATCTTGCGGCGCATGGCATACAGGGCATCCTGATCCAGCTCATGGATGAGCTGCCCGCCCACCTTGACATAACCGCTGGTCGGCTTGAGCACCCCGCCAATGTGGCGCAGCAGTGTGGTCTTGCCGCAACCGCTCAAACCCATGATGGCAATCAACTTCCCTTTCGGAAAAGTCATGTTGATGCCCTTCAGAACGACCCGTTTATCGTAGGCAAAATGCAGATCGCTAATTTCGACCAAAGCGGAAGAAGACAAAATTCAAACCCGAAAATCCGATGTGCACATTCTAAACCACCCGGTTAATAATCCCCAACTAATTGACCTCAATATCAATATTCTTGTGCTCCCCTATTGAGCTTGCCTGCACTTGCCGTTATGCTCAGTATCCGGCAAGCACCTCTATAAAGAGCAAAATGAACGACTTATCGACACGCCCCAGCCTGATAATCGTTGACGATGACCCGCTGATTCGGGAAGGACTGGCGGTGTCTTTCAGCAATGACTTCGAAGTTCACCAGGCTGAATCCCGCTTCGCGGCGATCGATTTGCTGCGCGAATTACCCAATGCCCCGCAACTGGCATTGATCGATCTGGGATTGCCGCCCCTCCCGCACCGCCCCGATGAAGGCTTTCACCTGATTGCGGAATTGCTTGCACATTCCCCTGCGATCAAGATATTCGTGTTGACAGGGCAAGATGGGCAAAGCAATGCGCGTCATGCGCGCGCACTGGGTGCGATAGATTTCATCGCCAAACCCTGCTCGCCGGAAAAAATAAAGAAGTACCTTGGCGATGCGCTGAAGGTTCAGGACGCGGGGCCCGGCAGCAAAGACCAGGACGAGCATCTGCTCGGCCTCGTCGGACAAAGTCCCGCAATGCAGGCCCTGCGCAGCCAGATAACGATGTACGCAACCATTCCTTTCCCCGTCTTGATTGAAGGCGAGTCCGGCAGCGGCAAGGAACTGGTTGCCTCCGCAATACAAAAGCTGGCAAGCAATTCCAATTCACCTTTCAAAGTGCTTAACTGCGCAGCGATCCCCCCCACGCTGATCGAGCCGACGCTGTTCGGTTACAGCAAGGGGGCTTTTACCGGCGCGGCGACCGCACAATCGGGTTTCTTTGAAGACGCATCAGATGGCACGCTGTTCCTTGACGAGATCGGCGAAATGCCCCTGGAACTTCAGACAAAACTGTTGCGCGTGCTCGAAAACGGTGAGTACCAGCGCGTCGGCGAAACCACCACGCGCAAAAGCGGCGCACGCATCATTGCCGCAACAAATCGCAACCTGCGCGAAGCTGTCAGGGCAGGTACATTTCGCGGCGACCTTTACCACCGCCTGAATGTCTTCTCGATCAATGTTCCGCCATTGCGCGAACTGGGTTCGGACAAACTGGCCTTGCTCAACTATTTCCGCGCCTACTACTCGCAGCAAATCAGGCAACCGCCTTTTGAATTGCTTCCAGATGCATTGCAAAGCTGGGAAAAATACAACTTCCCCGGCAATACCCGGGAATTGCGCAATATCGTCATACGGCTGGCCACAAAGTTTCCGGGGATGACTGTCAGCAAGATACAATTACAGGACGAGTTTGACCCGCTGGAAATCTCCACATCCGGCCGGGGATGGCCATCGCCGCAATCGATTACACAGCAACTGCAACAGGGCGATTTCAATCTGGATCGTCATCTACGTGAACAGGAAGGCCAATATATCGCCGCCGCACTGGAAATTGCCGCAGGCAACATAAGCGAGGCTGCCAAGTTGCTTGGCATCAATCGCACCACATTGCACAGCCGCATGGACGCACATGAAAAACTCAACGCATAGGGCTTAATGACATGTACTTAGAGCACTTCGGGCTTACCGAGCCACCGTTCAGAATCACACCCGTCACGGTATTCTTTTTTTCCGGCGCAAACCGCGGGGAGATTCTTGACGCGTTGATCTACTCCATCTCGGAAGTGGAAGGTATCATCAAAGTCAGCGGCGAAGTCGGCAGCGGCAAAACCATGTTGTGCCGGATGTTGCTGGAAAAACTTCCGCCGCACATTGAGTCCATCTATCTCGCCAACCCCAGCCTGTCGCGTGAAGAAATGTTATATGCCATTGCGGACGGGCTCGGACTGAATATCAACGGCGAGCGTGTCGGCATCATCATGCAGAACATCCAGAACAAGCTCGAGCAGAAAGCCCGCGAAGGCAAACGTATTGTGGTGCTGGTTGACGAGGCGCACGCCATGCCACCCGACACACTGGAAGAATTACGTCTGCTTTACAACCTGCAGGTTGGCAATGCCAAGCTGCTGCAAATCGTATTGTTCGGGCAACCCGAGTTGAACGCCAAACTTGACCAACCCAACATGCGCCAACTCAAGGATCGCATCGCGCATCACTTCCATATGCAACCGCTGTCGCGCAGCATCCTGGAAAACTACCTGATGTTCCGGATGCGTGCGGCAGGCTACCACGGCCCGAACATATTCTCGCCGGGCGCGATCAAACTTCTCGCCTCCTCTTCCAACGGGTTGATGCGCCGCGTGAACATCCTCGCCGACAAATCGTTGCTGGCTGCGTTTGTCGATGACACTTACTACATCAAACCACAGCACGTGCAGGCAGCAATGCGCGACAGCGAACTCGACCCCACCGCCAACCGTCCGCTCAAAAAGCTGCTTTGGGGAGGCGCCGCCGCACTGCTGTTATTGGGTTTGGCTGCATGGTGGATAATCGATAATCCGCAAACCTCTCCCCAGCAAATCCGGGACAAATCAGCCGCCCTTGCAACAACCGCTGCAGCCCCCTCGGCGACGCCGGTATCTGAACAACCGGACAATACGCAGGCACAGGCTTCTGCTGTGGCGGCGGTTCAAACTGCGCCCCCTCCCGCAGTCATCCCCAAGCCGCCGACCAAAGCTGCCCCGGCCCCACTACCCATGTCTCCGGCCCACGGCACAGCCAAACCAACCATCCTGTTTGACCAGCGTCTGGAGGCGGGAAAAAAATTGCTCGAGCAGAAAAAAACGGTCGCCAGCATCCAACTGTATTACAACGAGACAGTCAATCCGGAACGGATAGAGGGATTTCTCAGGCGTGCGGAGAATCTGGGCGTACTCGCGAAAATTTATCTTCTTCCTGCCAGGCTTGGTGGGAAGGACGGGATGCGCGTCGTCTATGGCGATTTCCCCTCGGTTGAAGCGGCGCACGATGCTGTTAAAAATCTGCCCGCTCGTTATAAAAAAGCATTCGCCACGTCGACCTACATCTTTTGAACGACAGGTCGAATGGCATATTGAGCAAGATACGCAAAGCTGTTAGGCTACAACACATAAAATAAGGGGAAAGCATGCGTCCACGTAACTTAGCGTATCTCTGTGCTGTCGGAGTGATGCTGTCCGGCTGCGGGACAAAACTGATAAAGCCGGCAGATCAGCACATGCAGCGACCTGACGCCCAGTCCGCAACGGCAAACGCCATTCCGCAACCCATCAAAGACAGCGTTGTGCTGCCGCCCCCCAAGCCGGCAGATAAAATCGCCACGTATAGCGTGGTCGTCACCGATGTGCCGGCACAGCAAATCCTGTTCGCTCTGGCGCGCGATGCAAAAATCAACCTCGACATCCAGTCCGGCATTCAGGGCACCGTAACAATAAACGCGATCAACCAGACCCTGCCGCAGATCCTGACGCGTATCGCCAGACAGGTGGATATGCGCTACGAACTGAACAACGG
>JBDTCC010000036.1:0-9277 GCA_039923775.1 Gallionella sp.
GCTTCCCGCCGCCCGGAATCGTTGTCGGTCTGTGCCTGATCAAGCAACGCGATGACGGCGGGATTGTCCGACATGGCGATTTTGGGTAGCGGTGCGATGACGGCAGTTTGACCCGGTTCTGTTGCAGGTGGAGTGGTTGGGGGTGGTGTTGCCACGCTCGCACATCCGGCAAGCAACAGCAGCCATGCCGCGACAAAAATCCGACTTGATTTATCTATCAATTAAATAACCTCTGAAACCAGTTTTTCTTCCCTGTATCCTGATTGTCACCGGGTTTTGCTTCAGCCTTGGCGGCCGATTGATCAGCAGACGAAGTGTCGCAGGGCGATACTTCTGTTGGTGCAGACCCCTTGATGAAGGGCAGCAACATGCCTGACTTGCAACCCGTATCATAACGCAGTCCGCTGACCGGACCGACATTCACCATCTCGACATCATCCGGCATCACCGGGTCCAGCGGCTCGGGCTGGATGTTCTTCATCATCTCGCCCCAGACCGTCATGGCCCCCGAGGCGCCGGTCAAACCGGTGGGCTGGTTGTCATCGCGGCCGACCCATACCACCGCCACACGGTCGCCAGTATATCCGGCGAACCAGCTGTCGCGAAGATCATCGGTGGTGCCGGTCTTGCCCGCAACATTGATTTCGGCAGGCACCCAGTTGACCAGCGATTGCGCGGTGCCTTCGCGCGCCACGCCCTGCAGCGCCGCTGTCAGCAGGTACACCGGCCCCGGCGGGGCGACGGGCTGGACATTCAGCGGAAAGCGTTGCAGCGTCTTGCCGTCTGCCGTGACGATGGTGCGAATGGCGCGCAGCGGCGTGCGGAATCCGCCGTCGGCGAAGGTCTGGTACAGCTGGGATACTTCGACCGGCGACAGTCCAAAGGCACCCAGCAGCGACGAGGCGAAAGGCGGCGGCTGCCGCTGGATGCCAAACAGCGGCAGCTTGTTCAGGATATTCTGGATCCCCAGCCCGATGCCGAGACGCGCAGTCGCGACGTTGTAGGAATGGGCAAGCGCGGTACGCAACTGCACCTGACCGTGGAATAAACGATCATAGTTTTTCGGTTTCCAGTCGGGGCTGCCCTGCTGGCTCCACACCAGCGGGCTGTCATCCAGCGGGGTGATCAGCGTGTAGTGTTGCGGGTCTTCCAGCGCAGTCAGATAGATGATGGGCTTGATCAGCGAACCGATCGGGCGTTGCGCATCGATGGCGCGGTTGAATCCGGCATAGCGCGCATCGCGCCCGCCCACCATCGCCTGTATCTCGCCGGTCTGAGTGCTGCTGACCACCACCGCGCCCTCCAGTGTATTGGCTGGAATCTTGCGCTGCTTTTCGAGCGTGGCAAGGCGCGTCTGCAAAGCCTGCTCGGCCTGGTGCTGGACGAACGGGTCCAGGGTGGTGAAGATGCGCAAGCCCTCGCTGCGCAGATCCTCCTCGCGATAGTCTCGCTGCAACTGCAGATGAACAAACTGCAGGAAAGCCGGATACGGCGACGTGCCGGCGGGTGCGCGTTCGACCACACCCAGCGGCTTGCGATGGGCAATCGCGAATTGCGCCTGTGTGATGACCTTCTGGGTCTGCATGATCTGCAACACCACGTTGCGCCGCCTGAGCGCCAGTTCCGGATGCCTGCGCGGGTCATACACCGTCGGTCCCTTGACCATGCCCACCAGGGTGGCGATCTCCTGCGGCTCGAGACGGTCGAGCGGACGATCGAAATAGAAGTAGCTGGCCAGGCCGAAGCCGTGAATGGCGCGGTTGGCATCTTGTCCGAGGAATATTTCGTTCAGATAGGTTTCGAGTATCTCGCCCTTGCTGTAGTGCAATTCGAGCAGCATCGCCATCAACGCCTCGTTCGCCTTGCGCGTCAGTGTGCGTTCCGGCGTCAGGAAAAAATTCTTCACCAGTTGCTGGGTGAGCGTGCTGCCGCCCTCGATACGCTGCCCCGTGACGGCCTTGAACAGCGCGCGCGCGATACCGCGCGGATCGATGCCCCAGTGCGTATAGAACTTCCGGTCCTCGGTCGCGATCAGCGCGTTGATCAGCATCGGGGGAACCTGGTTGAGCCTGACCAGCTCTCGGTCCTCGTTATGGCCGGGATAGATACCGCCAATCAGCGGCGGCTCCATACGCAACAAGGGCAGGTCTACATCTGTGCTGCCGCGCACCTGCAGCGTCGACACCTTGTCGTCGGCGAACCCGATGCGCAGATGCTGCAAAGGCTGGTTGCCATCCCCGAACACAAAATCGCGGGTGGTGAACTCGATGCCGTTCAATGTGTTCCTGTAGTTGGCCGGTCTATCCGGCTGCGGGTTGTCGTGATACCCGAGAGACTTCATCTCGCCTACGAATTGTGCCCGCGTCAACTTCAGCCCGGGGTAAACCTCCAGTGCACGGCCGTAGACGCGCGCCGGCAAGGCAAACTTGCGGCCATCGAAAGCCTCGCGGATGGTCGCGTCGAGATAGTAGATGTAGCCGGATAGTCCCAGCAACAGTAGTAGGGCGACCAGGCGCAACGGCCTGGCAGGAACCCTGAAGTTGTAGCGGGTTTGTTTCCAGAATGACGACGTCATTGATTGTTATCGGCAAATATAAGAGTGCATGTATTCTGGTCGGGGTTGGGCAAGTTGCCCGGACGGCTCATTCTGATATCAGTGCAACCGCAGTTGCCGCGTTTGCCTTGTTGATCTCTATCTGCACTTCGCAGTATTCATTATTTTCGCCGACGGGTGTCGGGTCGTCTGCACAACTGCAACCGCCGATGATCCCCTGATAGAAAATCCCGGCCTTGATGCAGATCGCATTTTCCGTTTCGGCAACGTGCTGGATCATCACCGTGATCGGGCTCTCGGCAACATAACTGCTGCTGGACAAGCCTTGCTGCAACGGCAAACGGTCGGCGCCCAATGCCTCGATTTCATGTTTCAGGGTGGCCTTGAAATTGGCTTCACCCCACGCGCGCAACGATTGATCGAGTCGTATCATGGGCGGGTCAATACCTTCCCTGAGTCTTGTTGATGTAATTGGAAAGCTGCTGGGTCTCCTGGTTCATCCGCATCAGGTTGGAGTGGGTGACCCGGAACAGCGCGCGCATCACTTTGTAGGCCAGGCGGGGATGGTCATCCACCACAGTGTCAAAGGCTTCCGGTGTGAGCGTGTAGACCGTGGTATTGCCAACCGCACGCAGGGTCGCCTTGCGCGGCGTTCGGTCGACAAATGCGCGGGTACCGGCGCACTCGCCGGCAGTCATCGTGTAGACCTTAGTCTGCTTACCGTTCATGTCAGCGCTGAAGACGGCAAGTTTGCCGGAAGCGAGAATGAAAAGGGTCTGAACGGCTTCGCCTTCGCTGACGAGCAACTCGCCATCCTTTAACTGGCGCACACCCATGATCCGCGCAAGACCCTTGGCTTCATCCTCGGCGATTTCCGAGCATACCGTTGATTTGCCGATTAGCTTGTAGTCTGCCTCATTGCTCATTTCAAGATGCTCCTTATCCATGTTTGCCGTCGAATCAGAAGTGCTACCGTATGTCATTATAGATTAAGGGCGTCATCATGGTGTGACGGAAAAATGTCAACCGGCTGTTCGACAGGCAAGACCGCGGCAACCCCGAAACGCCTGCCATAAACAATCTGCTATCATCTTGAGCAACCGGTCCGCTCAATTCTGCTGGCACCAACCGGAAACCCAATTCAGGAAATCGCATGACCGAACAATTAATCAATGTTGGCTCACTGGTCAAGGACGCGAATGACGGTCTGACGGCCGAGGAAAAACTCGGGCTGAAAGTGCAACTGTCGGAATTGATACAGCAGCTCGTCGCGCTGGAAGATACTGCCGATTTACAGCGCGCCCGGTTGCAACTGGATATTGCCGAGATACTGAATGCGCTGGAACGCAGGAAAGAAGCATGGGAAATTGCACGCGAGGCATTTTTCTTATCCATGCAACGGGAATCCTGGCAGGATGCCGTCGAGGCGTGCAACGTGCTTTATCAGGCCGGCCAGGCAGATTCCATCGCGGTGCTGGGCATGGGCATCTGGCTTGCCGTCACTTTCCCGGTCGATCCGGAACTGACGGTGGCTATGCTGGTACATGTGATCGACGAAATGCCGGATGATTCGGACGGCGCCGCCGTGGCAGCGATCTCCGCGCGTTATGTTGTTGATCTGCGCGCCGACGACGACAAGCACGAGAGTCAGAGTTTCCTGGTCGACAATCTCATTGCGATGGTGGCCAAGCGCCATGGCAATGTACAGGATCAGGATACGATGAATATGTGGCTGGACAGACTCGAACTGCGTGTTCCGCAGGTGTTCCTGCCGCGCATGGCGACGGTGGTGGATACCATAGTTGGTGACAAATGGTGGTTCGATCGTGATGTATTGCGTGGCAAGTTGCCTGAATAGCTGAACGCAAATTCAAGCTGACGCTTCCGCCGAAAAAACATGGGATCGATGCGGTCTGACCGGGTTAATTCTCTCTTGAATCAGGAACAGATTTCAATATGTGTTCCGTCCCAATTCGATAACAGGCCCGCCCCTTTAATCTATTCCGGCTCGCCCTGCCAGAGCATGTCATACCCCAGCTCTTTGCTATCCGTGCAAAGCTTGCCGAGGGCATCGAACTTTGCCTTGAACGTCTTATCCGCGTGGGATTTCTCATGCTGTTCGAACGAATGCCAGAAAGTGACGATTGCAACATGGCTCTCCGCCTTCTTCATATCGCTCAAGGAACCCTCATCCGAGATGAAACCTGTGAACTGGTAGACTTGACCGGCGATGAATCCGCCCTTGTCGTTTCCGTAAGTATCCTTCACCACATTGCACATCTCACCCAGGGCCAATTCGACATCCTCCATCGCCACGCCGGGTTTAAGTTTCACGGTATTGAAAAGCATTTTTGCGCCAAAAGGAATCGAGATCGGTGTAAACATGACAGGCCTCCGTATCAATTAAAATGGAACGGTGCTGCCGGCAGCACGCGTGTAACAGACTCTTGGAGCCAACTATGGCTGATTTGGTTCAGCTTATTGATTCAGCTCCGGCAACATTAGTTTAAACGAAATGGCTTGTAAGCGCAGCAAATTGAATCATCCCGCCGAGTATAAAATATCGGGGTTGATTATTAATTTAGCCTGTTCGAACTTCAAAATCAACACATCCCCGGTACCTTCAGCCTGGTAATTGGCTTGCCCTGAAATTTTTCCACAAGTTCTTGCCGTGAATCGTGTCTGAGCCACACCTGGCAGCACATCCAGTCCAGGGGCAAAGATGCGGATCAGTTTGGAAGATCAATCAACAGGACGAACAACAATCGGAATAACTATAGATTCGCCACGATCTCGCCTTCCCAAATCTGGCCGGGATTAATTTTATCTAGTCGCTTTCGCTAGTCTGATTCATGGAATTTGATCACAGCAAACTATCCGTCTTGCGCAGACGCGTTGCGATCACGCGCATCACGTGGACCGCGAAATTGGGTGTTTGCTGGATCAGGAAATTGAAGCGCTTCCTGTCGATGGGCAAAAGTTGGCAATCACTCTTTGCGATGACGGTCGCGGAACGCCCCCCTTCGTCGATCATTGCCATTTCGCCGACGATGGCGCCCGGCTCTATGGTTTCGACCACCTGATTGTGCACGATGATGTCGGCCGTGCCGGACATCAGGACATACATCAGGTCACCCCGGTCGCCTTCCTTGAACAGGGTTTCGCAGGAGGGAAGTGCCTTTAAATTGGTTTCGTGTCGGAACAGTTCTGCCAGATTCATGGTGCGTCCGCCTCTCCGTAAGGATTGATGACCGCGTAATTTTAGCCGGTAATGAGCTATTGCATGAAGATGAATTTCATTCTGTATCGGATGTGGTTGCGGTTGGGCAATCCCGGCGTGAACTCTTGCTCACGCCGGGTTTCAGGGTGGAGAGGTTATTTCTTCTCGCATGCGGCGCGCAACGCGGCGAGCTGATCACAGGAATTACCTTTGGCAATTGCGATGGCAGGCGTTTTTTTTCTGGCACGAGCCCGTGTGGTTCTGGTCTTGCGCCGGATATTGGGTTTTTTCACCTCGGTTGCAATTTTCGCTTTCACCGGTTCCGTTTTGACGACCGGCGGTACCGTGGCAATCTTGCGGATGATGACGGGATGTTCGGCCAGATAGTGCCGGTCGGCATCATTTACCCTGGCCGTGTTGCCGGGATTGACACCGATTGTTGCGGCATCATGCGACAGTTGCCCAATGGAGAATTGGGGTTGAACATCGGTCAGGGTAATTTCATCCGCCGGGCGTTCAACGTCACCCAGCTTTGAGCCGAGCAAATCATTGACCGGGTTGCGCGATTCGTTGGTGTAGGCCACCAGCTTGTAGCCGGGTTTCAACAGGGAGTTTGCGCCCGCGTCGATGAGCACTTTGTTGCCTTCGGCGCGAACGATATGTGCGGCAAAAGGCACATTGGCCAATGCACTCTGGATTCCCTTGACCGCAGTATTGATCAGCCGGTTAATTGCACGGCCGAAATCCGTATCAAAAAATTCATTGCTGCCAAAAGGCTTGCCGGTTCCCACCCGCATATCGCCATAGGTTTTGTCTTCGAACCGGCGCGACAGGAGTGGGGTGCCTGTAAATCCGTCGTAGACCTTGAGCTCGACTTCGATATGTCTTCTTCCATCGCCGTTTCCCGCATTCAGGACCAAACCTGAAATGAGGAACTGGGCGCCAGTTTCCCCGGCAATTTGAGTCATGGCCTGTTGTTGCGAGGCCTCACCGCTTTTTGGAAGCGAGTACCGCGAAGAGGTGGCCAGGTATTTGTTGCTGGTTGCCATCCGCGCTGCGAGCGCGGCGGGCAAGCCGTCATAAATATTATCGATGTCCCCTATTTGGCTGGCATTGGCCACGTCGAACTGAATGAACACGATTTTCTTTTTTACCGGCTGGTCGATTGTGACCCAGGGCTTTTTTGATTCTGCCGGGATCGGTTTTTCCTGGTCAGGATTTTTCCGGGCCGCCTGCGCCGGTACGGTTTGTGGCGCTACCGCCGGTGGTTGAGCTGTAGCGGTCTGTGCGACGCCGGATTGGGCAACTAGAGACGCAACCGTTTCTGTCTGTGCGACGGACGAGTGGGCGGCTGACGCTTGAACCGTGGTTGTTGGTACTACCGCCGATTGGGCCGCTTCAGACTGGAACGTTTGCGTGGGTATAACGCCCGATTGGACTGTTGCGGGCTGGACTGTCATGGTTTGCGCGACGACCGGCTCGGCAGATGCCATCTGAATCGACTTTGTCGCTGCAACGGCAGATTGGGCCGCTTCAGGCAGGGCGATTGCAGATTGCGTCATGCAACAGGCCGCGCATGCAAAAATGATTACATGGACGCAACCGCGGATGTGATATTTGTCGGTCGACAACACGGGCGATTTGACTAAGCAAAACCCGTTGCGAACATGTGTCTGCATTACAACTCCTTTGTGCCGGACTGCCATTCAATCAAATTTTAACCTGCGTAAATCGTCCACAATGAATCGCAACAGACAGTGTCGGCATGACGCATGCATATATTTTCAGCTTGGCAAGCTGCTCCTTTACCTTTTATCGGCAAACAAACGGAAAGTTTGAGGGGGGACTCACGGTGCGGGCGTAAACAGGCGTCCTGTGGCCCGATCACTGTCTGATGCAGGGATCGGATGCTGTTCATTTATTTATTTACGTATTTTTAATTTGTTCCGGGCGACCGAAGCACACCACCTTGTTGCGGCCGGTGTGCTTGGCCTCATACAGCGCGGCGTCTGCTTCCTTGAGCATTTCCTGCAGTCCACGCGTGGCGGTGGCAGGGCAGGTGGATATCCCGATGCTCACCGAGAGAAAAATATCTCCCTCTGTGGTGGGAAACGGTTTGACAGCGATAATCTTGCGCAGCGATTCGGCCAGCGCCAACGCGTCTTCGCTGTCGGTATCCGGTGCGACCACCAGAAACTCTTCTCCGCCGTAGCGCCCCAGCATATCCTGCCCGCGCAACCGCCCCTCAAGCAGGGAGGTGATTTTGCACAGAACTTCGTCGCCTACCTGGTGGCCGTGGGTATCGTTGATGAGCTTGAAGTGGTCTGCGTCTATCATCAGCAACGCCAGGGGCAAACCGCTGCGCCGCGCCAGTGCATGTTCGGCATAGTCGGTCAGCGCGCGCCGGTTGGGGATCTGGGTGAGACTGTCGGTCATCGCAAGATGCATGATTTCGTTATCTGTGCGTTCCTTGACCATTAACAGGAATCCGAATGAACCGAGCAGTGCAATCGACATGCTGGCAATGTAGGCGATGAGCTGGACCGGCTGAAGCACCAGGTTGTTTTGCGGCTGGGCGAACTGGATGTGTCCGGACAGTGCGAAACCGGCCCGCATGGCCAGCACCAGCAAGAGCATCATCACACCGCCGAACATGAGTCGCCATGCCTGCCCGGCACGGGTGCCCTCATCGGTCAACAGCGCACGCCCGATCAGCACCATCTGGAATCCGTAAATGATGCCGTCCCAGATGAAGCGGCTGCGTATGTTATCTTCGAGCAGAGTCACCATCAGCAGCATCATCGCGACAGGCACCAGATACTGCCAGCGTGGCAATCGGCGTTGCTGGAATTCGTAGACTGCGGCCAGTATCAGCGCAAACGCAGCGGCCAGAATGCCGTTGGCGACAATGACCGTAAAAAAATCCGGAATCCTGCCGCGTGCAGCAATCAGCCCCCAGGTGATGGTTTCCAGGAACATCGCCGCGGCCCATTTTCCCATGCCGTCCGGTTTGTTGCTCTTCCGGCTGGCGGCGGCGACGAACATCCCCAGCACCGACAGGCCATAGGTCAGGATCAAAGAAAACAGCAGGGAACGGGGATCAAGATTCATGGTGATGCGTTAAGGCTGTATAGATAAATATTGTTCAGTTGGCTACCCTCAATGGGTAATGTCAACGACTGATCGGCTTGTACCGATTCTACTTCAGCTCAACTGACTATGCCCATACAAAGACGCCGGACACGCCATTGGATATCGCACGACCATTATCTTATCAAATACCGGTGGGGCCTCCCGCTGGATTTTGCTTATGAAACCGCCCCGTCTATTTCATCCGTCTGCCTGTGCTGCTGAAAGAGTATGAACGCGCCCCATAACAGCATCAGCAGCATCAACGCTCCACCGCACGCATGGGCAAATGCCCCCCATCGATGCGCATTGGCCAATTGTCCCAGCCTGAGCAACAGGTATATCCAGTCATGAGGCCCGTCCTCGCCGGTATG
>JBDTCC010000037.1:0-20362 GCA_039923775.1 Gallionella sp.
CCGGGCATCAGCAGATCCAGCAGGATCAGGTCGTATTGATTTCTGCGGTGCAGCGCCACGACTTGGTGCGGATCGGTTGTCGAGGTCAGGTTTGTATAGCCGGCTTCGCCCAGCATCTGCTCCAGCAGTTGCACATTGGCTTGCTGGTCGTCAACGATCAGTATGCCGGCATTATGAAATTCCTGATTGCTTATCATCGTATTTTCCTTGTTATAGTTGCTTGGGCGTACCTGTGCGTCGGGCTGTTCTATTTAAGCGATTTCAGCGCATCATCCAACGCGCTCATCAGCAGATTGACATTGATCGGCTTGGTTATATAACGGAAGAATCCAGCCTCCAGCCCCTGCTCGATATCGTGCGGCATGGCTTTGGCACTGACGGCAATGACAGGGATATGCGCCGTGGCCGGGTCTCTGCGCAGTATATTCATGGCTGCAATCCCGCTCATGCCTTGCAGGTTGATGTCCATCAGGATCACTGCAGGGAGATGGGCGCGCGCAAGCGCTACGCCGAGACTGCCATCGTGCGCGCTCAGCAACTGCAGAGATGGGTAATCACTGATGATATGTTCGACCAGCAACAGGTTGGCTGGATTGTCTTCCACGTGCAACAGGGTGTAAGTCCGCGATTTTTGCATGCCTTGCAGCTCAACTGATCCGCGCTTGGTCTTTTCAGCGGCAATTGAAGTGTGATCAGCCTGGATCAGTTCGATCCAGAATTCGCTGCCAACACCCTCGGTGCTTTTCACGCCGATTTCGCCACCCATTATTTCAATCAGGTGCCTGGATACCACCAGGCCGATGCCCGACCCTTCCACGCCGCCGGCTTCCTGTCCGAGGCGATTGAACGGCTGGAACAGCTGCGCCAGTTGTTCAGGAGACAGCCCGTTGCCGGTGTCCGTGATGTTCAGGCGGATGCGTCCCGCTGTGGACAGGGCGTAACTCAATGTGACCGATCCATGCTCGCGGTTGTACTTGATCGCATTGGAGAGCAGATTGATCAGCACCTGCTTTAACCGGACTCGATCGCCCATAATATAAAAGGGCGTTTCGAGTTGGGGAGTTTTGATATCGATGTCACGCTTTTGCGCCATTGGTACAATCATCTCATGGCACTCGCGCATGATTTCATTGAGTGACACCGACTCCCGCGTCAGCATAAATTTACCGGACTCGATCACTGCCAGATCGAGTATCTGGCTGATCAGTTCCAGCAGATACCAGCCTGCCTTGATGATCTGTTGCAACCTCACTTCCTGGATATCGGTGGGTGGCGGCTTCCCTGACTCCAGTAATTGTGCAAAGCCGAGTATGGCATTCAGCGGGCTGCGCAGCTCATGGCTCATACCGGACAGGAATGCCGATTTCGCCTGATTGGCTTTATCCGCGGCGATTTTTGCCTCTTCCAGTTGCAGATTATTGATCTGCAGGATTTCTTCTACCCGCTTGTTTTCAGTGATATCAGTCACGGCCAAATTGCAAAGTTCACCGCCTATGCTGGCGACTCCCTCGATATGCAAAAATCGCCGGGTGGCGTCACGGCTTAGAATGTGCAGTTCGCAGATTTCCCTTGTGTTGTTTTGGCACACTTTATCCAGAAACGATGTGAATGCGGACTGATCCTGGCCGGTAAAAAATCCCGCCATTGGATGACCAATCAGCCTTTGGCGGTTCAGTCCAAGCAGTGTTGCACCCGCGAGATTCGCCTGATGGATGGTGCCGTCGTTTTTTAAAGTGAAATAACTGATCGGCGCAAAATCGTAAAGATCGGTATATTGCTGCAGTCCCTCTTCAATCTCGATTCTGGCCAGCCGCAGTTCCTCGTTCTGCATCTCCAGCTCGATCTGGTGCACTTGCAGTTGTTGCAGTAGCTTGCGCGAGTCCGATTCGTCAGCACTGCCTTCGACCGGATTGGAATTCAATTGTCGTTCCGCGCGCTGTCGCAAATCCGAGTCATCCTGCTTTTTCTCTTTATCAACGCTCATGGCGTGCCATGCCCTCCTTTGATCTGGGTTCTGCGCAGTTCAGCCTCCAGCCTCTTCGCCACGCTGGTGTCGGTTAAGGTAATCACCACGCCATCGATCAAATTTTCAAGTGTACGGTAGGGCATGATCTTTACCATGTACCAACGCCCGTCGCGCGTGGCAATTTCCTTTCCAGAAAAGATCAGGCTGCGCAGCACTTCTTGAATATCCTTTTCAATGCCCGGATAGTCGAGATCACTGCTGATGTCGCTCAAAGGGCGGCCAACGTCGCCCGGTATCAGCTTGAATATTTTCTGCGCGTGTTCGGTATAGCGCCGTACATTCAGTGCATTGTCGAGGAACACGGTGGCGATATCGGTGCTGTTGAGCAGGTTTTTCATGTCGCTGTTGACCGAGGACAGGGCATCCACTTTGGTTTGCAGTTCGATATTCACCGTTTGCAACTCCTCGTTGAGGGACTGCATTTCTTCCTTGGAAGTGGTCAGCTCTTCATTGGTGGATTGCAGCTCTTCGATGGTGGATTGCAATTCCTCATTGGTTGATCTGAGCTCCTCCTGCTGCGTCTGCATTTCCTCGCGCACGGTCTGCGCTTCTTCATGCGCTTGCTGCAAAGCCTGTTCCATATCCGCCATGCGGCCGCGTGCCGGAGATCGCCTGGCGGATTCAGAGTGCTCTTTATGCAAAACCGGCATATCGTTGAACACGACCATCGCCATGCCATTCAGGGATTGTGGATGCTCGATTGCCTGAACTGTCAGGTTTACCGTATGAATCAGGCCGTTGTTTTCCAGGCGTATACCGGCATGGCTGATACTGTCTTTTTCGCGCAGGGCTTTGGGCAGCATTAGCGCCAGCTCGTGCCGCAGTCCTTCGCGCGCCATGGCGTGGATGTTCCAGTTTGCCTTGCCTGCCGCCGGTTCCAGATAATTTCCGGTACGTCCGCTGATGTACAGGATGTCGCCCTCTTTATTGACCAGTACCGCAGCGGGTGAAAATTTCTGCAATAACAATTGATCTGCCGCAGCCTGCAGATTGTCTGCGCTCGGCAGCATTGCCGGCGCTTCATGCAATTTGTGCTGGATGGAAACCAAATTACTGGGGAATTCCATTGCCTCGGAACGCACCGGACTTTCGTTACGGCCATATAGACGCGATTTGAGTTCCAGCGGGGAGAACAGATGGTTAAAGCTGCCTGTGGACTCGGAACTGCCCAGAAACAGGATGCCGCCGGGATTGAGGCAATAGTGGAACAGCGGCAGCAATTTTTTCTGCAGTTCCGGCCCCAGATATATCATCAGGTTGCGGCAGGAGAGGATTTCCAGTTTGGTGAAGGGCGGATCCATGATGATATTTTGCGGGGCGAATATCACCATTTCGCGTATTTCCTTGCGCACGCGAAAGCCATTGCCCTCTTCGCTAAAAAAGCGCGCAAGTCGTTTTGCCGATATATCGGCGGCGATATTCGCCGGATAGTAGCCCTCACGGGCCTTGTCTATTGCATCCGCATCCAGGTCGGTGGCGAAAATCTGCAGCGTGTATCTGGCTTTCGTCTTGACCTGTTCCAGCGTTTCCAGGAACACCATGGCCAGGGTGTAGGCCTCTTCGCCGGAAGAACACCCGGCGACCCAGGCGCGCATCTGTTTACCCTTCGGATTGGCATTCAGCAACTGCGGCAGCGCGTGTTCCTGTAAATGCTCCCAGGCGCTGGCGTCGCGGAAAAAACTGGTCACGCCGATCAGCAGTTCCTTGAACAGCAGATCGATTTCCTGCGGATTTTCGCGCAGATAGCGCACATAGTCGGCAATCCTGGTCAGTTGGTGCAGGTTCATGCGCCGCTCGATGCGGCGGTCTATGGTATTTTTCTTGTACAGGGAAAAATCATGGCCGGTACGCTCTCTCAGCAAGATGAATATCTTGTCGAGCGCACCTTTCTGCGTGGAGCTCAATGGTTTGGGTTCGATAATGCTCGGTCGGGCATGACGGACATAGTCGACGATTTTTCCCGGCAAATCTTCCGCGCTGGCGATGATATCGGCAAGACCGGCATCGATCACGCTCCTGGGCATGGAATCGAATTTGGCCGATTCCGGGTCCTGCACCAGCACCAGCCCGGCATTTTCCTTGATGGCGCGTACCCCCAGCGTGCCGTCTGAACCCATGCCGGAGAGTATCACCGCGATACCCAGCTCGCGCTGATCCTGCGCCAGCGAGCGCAGGAAATAATCGATCGGCAAGCGCTGGCCGCGCGGGGCAACCGGTTCGAGCAGATAGAGCGTGCCATGCAGGACGGATAGATCCCACTTGGGCGGAATGACATAAACGCAATCCGGTTTGATCTTCATGCGGTTTTTGGCCTGGGCAACCGGCATGGATGTGGCACGCTGCAACAACTCCGGCATCATGCCCTTGTGAGTGGGATCAAGGTGCTGGATGATCACATAAGCCATGCCGCTATTGACGGGGACCCTCCCGAGGAACAGTTCGAGCGCTTCCAGACCGCCTGCAGAGGCGCCGATGCCAACAATGAAAAATGGGCTGTTTTTGTTGTTTTCCACCGGCTTGATTGTTGCGTCAGTGCGCTTGCTGTTGCTGCCTTTTTTTGCGGGCAGAACGGCGGATTTCTTCGATACGACGCGTTTGACGGATTTGACGGATTTGGTCATGTGAGTATCAATTATGTATTCATCGGTAAAATTCAGTTGCAGTTGTTTGTTGACGCGTCCCGGCTGTTGTATTGCCGGCATTGGTCCCGGTGTTAACGGGCCGAATGAATTTTGTGTTTAACCGCAACACTGTTTAAAGTGCCTGTGTCGCTGAGCAGGCGATGGAATTCTTGCTTGACCACGTTGTAGCATTCGCATGTGTATTTTTCCAATCCCTGTCGGTCGATCACGGTGATGTGCCCGCGGCGGTAGCTGATCAAACCGGTGCGTTGCAAATTGCCGGCGGCCTCGGTGATACCTTCGCGGCGTACACCCAGCATGCTGGCAACCAGTTCCTGTGTCATGGTCAATTCATTCGAGGGCAACCGATCCAGGGTCAACAACAACCAGCGGCATAGTTGCTGCTCCACCGAATGATGCCGGTTGCACACCGCGGTTTGGGATATCTGTGTGATCAGTGCCTGGGTGTAGCGCAGCATCAAGCGCATCACCGGTCCGGCGCGATTGAATTCCTCCAGCATCTCCCGCGTTTTCAGCCGGTAACCCTGGCCACCGGTCTGCACGATGGCCCGGCTGGGTGTGGTATTGCCGCCCATGAAAATCGATATGCCGAGCACGCCCTCGTTGCCCACTCCGGCGATCTCTGCAGTCGCGCCATTCTCCATGACGTAGTGCAGCGACAGTATCGAAGTGGTCGGAAAATAGACATGTTGCAGTTGGCCGCCGGATTCGTAGAGGACTTCACCCAGCGGCATCGGGATCAATTCCAGATGGGGTGAGATACGATCGAACGTTTCCGCGGGCAAGGCTGCGAGAAGATGGTTCAGCAAGGGAGTGTGGATTGCGGATTTAATACTGCCCATCTGATTGACTCCAGGTCATAAACCGATTGGATAAAAATCGATAAAGGCGCACGCAGTTTATCGCTTGTAGCTTCAGCGGATATCTGATCCATTGTACTCTTATGACAGAATTCAAATGATTTATGTGTGTTACCGCACAGAACTGCACAGAACAGGGTGGGATGATGCATACGGGTGTTCTACTCCTCCCCTTTTGCAAGGACACCCGAAGCAACTTGGCCCGTAACGGCAATCCCGTTCCGGGCCTTCTTTTTTGAAAACAGGCACTGTAATACATGGCTAAGACAGGGCAACTTCGTGCATGTCTTTGACGATCTGGTAGCACTGGCAGGCGGCGTCTTCAAGACCTGACCCGTCAAGAATGTTGATCTCGCCACGGTTGTAACTGATCAGCTTGCGCTGACGCAAGTTCCCTGCGGCCTTGGTAATACCCACCCGTCGCACACCCAGCATATTGCTGAGCAGGTCCTGGGTCAGATGAAAGTGATTCGACCGCATGCGGTCGCGCGTCATCAGCAGCCAGCGTGCAAGACGTGCTTCGACCTGGTGGAAGCGATTGCATGCGGCGGTTTGCGACATCTGTATCATCAGATCGTAGATGTAGCGGTACACCTCCCGTTGCAACTGTGCACTGCGCTGGAATTCCCGGCGAAAGTTCGCGGAGGTCATGCGCAGGGCTGTTCCGGATCCCTGTACCACGGCGTGTACCGGCGACTCGTTTACGCCGAGCGCCAATGGGGTCCCGAGCATGCCTTCACGTCCGACCATACCGACTTCCAGCGCCTGATGTCCTTCTATCAGCGTGAGCAATGACACCAGCGTATCAATTGGGAAGTAAACATGGCTTATTGTTTCACCGGGACGATAAAGTATTTCACCGGAAGTCAGCCCGACCGGTTCCAGATGCGCAAGCAGCGAGCCGTAGCCTTTTTCAGTCAGGGCAGCCAGCAAACTGTTTGCAACAGGAACTTGATTTGCAGCTGGCATAAGAACATCCCGGTTAATTCGCGCCTTGTCCTTACAATGACCAGAAAGCAGATAAGCAAAGTCGCTTTCCAACACCAAATATCGATGCTGCCTGAGCATCGCTCTGATGCCATGCGCATCGTTGGCCTGTAAGAAATCGCAAGGTACTACAGGGATAGTCGGTTTGTATGTGCGTTGGCGCACAATGACCCCGCCTAAATGTTGTCGCGTCAGGGATATCTTCCCTGCCAAAGCAAACGGGATGAACGCAATCCGCGCTTGGCGTCAATACCGATGGAAATATTTCGCCCTAAGTGTGCCAACGCACGGTACCCCACGGACCCGGGCGTTACATTGCATCGTCGCTATGCAGCCTAAGTCCGAATTGATCCCATTCTTGCCTGGACAAACCGGATATGAACAACTGCCTGCGTCGTGAATAAAGAATACCCGAGGCGCACTCAATCAACACCATTATCCGTCCGGGATTCTTTCCTGACTTATGTTGTAAAACATCTCAAGGAGATTAACCATGAAACATCGTCAAAAACATCTATCTGCGCGCCTGATCGTACTGGCCGCAATTCTAACCGCTGCCCCGATGGCGGCCTGGGCTGCAACTGCACCGAATCTCGGTACGGCGGCAAGCTTCGCAGTGCTGGGTGTCGGTTCGGCCAATCCACCGTCAACCGCGGCAGATGCAACGACAGCGGTGACTGTCAGCACTAGTGCCATCACCGGAGACGTGGGCTCAGCCGGTGCGGTCACTTTGACCGGTAGCAATGTCAACGGTAACGTGATCTTGTCCGGCGCGCTGGTTAATACCGGAAGCACCTATGCGAGCACGAGCACGCCTCTCCCGGTTCAGGTCATCACTGACTTCAACACTGCATACGATCAGTACGCAGCCATACCCTGCACCGGAACGTTGAATACCGCTTACACCGGCGCAGCACTCACGCTTGCACCGGGTGTCTACTGTAACGCTGCAGCCGTGACGTTCACCAACTCCACATTGACGCTCGATGCACAGGGCAACGCAAATGCAGTGTGGATTTTCAAGATCGGGACAGCCGGTACCGGTGCACTCACCGGTACCAATTTCACCGTGAACATGGCCAATGGCGGGGATTCGTGTAACGTGTCCTGGTGGGTAGCCGAGGCAGCAACCTTGACGACATCCGGTTTCCAGGGTGACATCCTGGCCGGTTCGGCCATCACCCTTACCGGTCTGGCCGGCACCACCACACCATACAATGGTGACATCATGGCCAAGGCAGGAATTACGGTGACTGACATCAACATGTTGAGCTGCAATGCCACCGGCAGCGGTAATGGCGGTAGTGGCGGTCACTGCGACCATGATAAAGATCACGACAACAATGGCCACCATGACAATGACCATGAAAAGTGTAATCAGGGTGTAGGCAATGGTTCTGAAGGCTGTGATCCTGGCCATTCAGACAGGCACAACCCGTGGGGTTCGAACGATGAACACGGCGGCAAACCTGGCGATCCAGGCCGCAAGGGTGGCAACAACGAGGATGGCAACCATCACCATTAGTCCAGCAACAAGGTAGTATTTAAAAGGACCCTCGCGGGTCCTTTTTTTGTGTTTTGAATCTTGTGTCTTGTGTGCGGCAGCGCACATATAATTTTACAAGTCGCGCTTATACTTCTCCATCCAAAATTAAGGTGCACTGAAAAATGTACTGGTAAAGATTCTGGTGACAGCGCTTTATTGCTGCAGTTGCCGATGCGGGTTCAAACCTGTCTCCCGCCAGAGCCGTACCATCCATAAGGCGTGTTAAGATATTGATACCAGTATGACTTACATAATATATTTCCTCACTCAGTAAAGCTGGCCAACCATCTTGAGCACACTTTATATCCGCTTGCCGTCCAAAGCCTCTGCCGGGAGCCCACTCAACTGGCAAGCTATGGCTTGTCAGTTTGCTCTGGTATCGGATGGCAGTGCCATCGAACGCCAGGGCACTGCGGCCTTGCCGGACTTGGCTGAGGTGATAGCAAAATCCCAACGTGTGGTGGTGCTGTTGGCCGCCGGCGATGTCACTACATTGCGTTTGCAGGTGCCGCCACTTTCGGCTGCCAAGCTAAAGGCTGCCTTGCCAAATCTGGTGGAAGACCGACTGATCAGCGACATATCCGATTGCGTGATGGTTGCGGGCGGCGTATCTGAAGGATTGCGCACCATTGCGGTGGTGCAGCGCGCATGGCTCGACATGCTGTCCAGTACATTAATCTCGCTCGGCGCACGCCATATCTCGGCATTGCCCGCGCAATTTTGCCTGCCTTATGGAAATGAGCAAGCGGGCAGCGTGGTTGCCGCCATTGATGAGCGGAATGAAGCCGGTCGGAATACCATAATCGACATGACACTGCGCCTGTCAGAACAGGATGGAATCGGTCTGACGATCGCGCCTGCGCTGAATCAGGGCGAAGACGCTGAACAGAATGCATCTGCGGTACAGGAAGTCATCAAGACATTATTAACGCTGGTTCCACAGGCACCGATCATGCTGTATGTGCCGCAATCCTGGGTGCGTGCCTATCAGCAAATCGTTAATGAAACCGTTGACCATAATAAAATCGCGCTGGGCAAACGCATCAGTGTATCTGCCGACAACTGGTCACGCTGGATTGCCGGTGCCAATGCCGCGACACTGGACCTGATGGCAGGACTGGGCAAGGCTGGAGGCGCCAGGATGGACTGGAGTCCGTGGCGTTGGCCACTGGCACTGGCTGTTGTGATTCTGGTCATCAATGCAGGCGCATTGAATATCGACTGGTGGCACATGAAGAACGAATCCCGTTCATTGCGAACGGCCATGGTTCAGATATACAAGTCGGCTTATCCCAAAGAGTCCGTGATCATCGATCCCATTGCCCAGATGCAGCAGAAGATCGCGATTGCCAAACACGATTCGGGCCTGGCCGCACCGGACGACTTTACCGCGATTACGGCTGCCTTTGGCGAGGCCTGGGCCGGTGCCGTTACCGCTGCGCAAAAATCAACCGCAATTGCCGCACTCGAATATCACGATCGCAGCCTGTTAGTGCATTTAAAGGCAGGCGGTGAGGCCCCGACACAACAAATGCAAGCCGCGCTGGCGCAACGCAACCTGTCTCTTACCCTGGGAACTCCAGGCTCTGAGACTGGACAACCGGGCGATGTTGTCTGGAAAATCAGGAGCATGAAATGAATCTGACCGGCCGGCTAAACCAATCCAGCCTGATGTTCTCGGCATTCTGGTCGGCACGCGATGCACGCGAACGGTCCATGCTTGCCATGGCTGCGCTGGTCGTGGCACTCGCCCTGGCTTATGCCGTTCTGATCAATCCGGCACTGGGCGGTCGCGAACAATTGAACAGGAGTCTGCCCCTGTTGCGCCAGCAAGTGGCGCAGATGCGGGCAATGTCGAATCAGGCTGCGGCACTTTCCGAAAAACCCGCTGCGCCGTCCATGCCTATGTCCAGGGAAAATATTGAAGCAGCACTTGCACGTAGCGGCCTGAAAGCTCAAAGCGTGATACTGAGCGGCGATTTTGCCAAGGTCCAACTGAGTGCAGTGTCCTTTGCAAACACGCTCTACTGGCTGGATGATATGCAAAAGACTGCAAAACTTTCCGCGACCGATGCCAATATCGTTGCACTGTCCCAGCCCGACACGATCAATGCGACATTCACGTTGCACCAAGCCGCGCATGAATAGCCCGGGCTGGGGCAGAAATGAAAAGGTAATGCATTGCGCCGCATAATGTTATGGTTGCTGGCAGGTATCGCCAGTATCGCACTCACCGTGTTGATATTTCTTCCGGCAAGCTGGATGGCATCCATGGTGGAGAAGCAGACTGCGGGCCGCTTGACGCTCGGTGATGCGCATGGCACATTGTGGCGCGGTTCTGCCTTTATCGGCGGCGCAGCCAGCGATGGTGATCCGCTTACACCGCTGTTGCCGGGACGCTTCTCGTGGCGTTTGTCACCGATGGTTTTTTTGGGCGATGTGGATGCCGAGCTGAAAAATGATGCGGCACTGTCACAGCCGGTCACCGTGACAGGTACTTGGCAACAATGGGAAGTGAGTCCGAGTGCGATCTTGCTGCCGGCAGAACGGTTGGCCGCATTGGGTGCACCGCTGAATACAATACAGCCATCCGGTCAGATGCGCTTGTCATGGGGGCTGTTGCAATTGATGCTGCAAAATAAAAACATCGGGATTGTCGGCGCTATGAAACTGGAAATGAATGATATCGGGTCGCAGCTGTCGCCGATCAAACCGCTGGGCAGCTATGAGTTGGCATTCGACTGGCACGAAACACAGGCAACCGTAACCCTAAAGACAGACAAGGGGCCTATGCTGTTGAACGGCTCGGGGATGATCACCAACGGACGCTTGCAGTTTTCCGGCACAGCGCAGGCAGAAGCGGGACAGGAACAGAAGCTGGCAAATTTTCTGAATTTGCTCGGTCAACACCGCCAAGTGGGCGGCAAAGAGGTTATTGCGCTAGAGTTTAAATGATGAAAAATATATTGCCAGAAAACAGCATTTTAGAAACTCCCCTGGGCACGCATGCATGGAGATGTCGGCGGGCCGCGTCAATACTGTTGCTTGCTGCATTTTCCATGCAACAGGCGCTGGCACAGGAGTCGGACACGGAAGGTATCTCCGGCCCTGTCCAAACCACCACCAATAACATCCCCGCCACCACCCAGATAGCGGGTTCGAACAAAGGTACGCTCAATTTCGTCGATGCGGATATCGAATCGGTGATCGCGGCGGTTGGCGATTACACCAATACCACGTTCATCATCGATCCGCGCGTCAAGGGCACGCTCACCCTGGTATCTGAGAAGCCGCTCACCAAATCTCAGGCACTGCAACTGTTGGGATCGGTATTGCGCCTGCGCGGCTACACCATCGTCAGCGGTAGCGGCTACAGCAAAGTGGTACCGGAAGCGGAAGCCAAACTGCAGGCGGGCCCGTTTCAGACCAATGCAGACCGCAGAGTGCGCGGCGACCAGATCGCGACGCAGGTCTTTCGCCTGAATTTTGAATCCGCTGCCAATCTGGTGCCGATATTGCGCCCGCTGATCTCGCCCAACAACACCATCAATGCCAACCCGAACAACAATACGCTGGTCATCACCGATTACGCCGATAATCTGTTGCGGCTGGGCAAAATAATCGCGGCAATGGATGGCCCGCCAGACAGCGACCTGAATGTGGTGCCTATCCATTATGCAATCGCCACCGATATTGCCGTGATGGTCAATCGCCTGCTTGAGACCGGCGGGACACCCGCCGCAAATTCCATTAGCGTGCTGGCTTATCCGCGCACCAACTCGGTCGTGGTGCGCGCCTCGTCGGAAGCTCGTGCCGAGCTGGCAAAATCACTGATCGCAAAGCTGGACCAGCCTACTGCCAATCCGGGTAATGTGCACGTGGTCTATCTGAAAAATGCCGAGGCGACCAAGCTTGCTGAAACCCTGCGTGCCGTGGTTTCATTGGACAGTTCCGTGTCCGGTTCGGCAACACCGTCAAAGCTGTCGACGCCATCCTCGCCATCCTCGCCATCCTCACCCTCTTCACCCTCTCCTCCTACGCATACATCGCTGAGCAGCGGCGGTGCTGCCGGATTCATCCAGGCCGACCCAACCACCAACACGCTGATCATCACCGCCAACGAATCTGTCTACCGCGACCTGCGCACTGTCATCGACCAGCTCGATGCGCGCCGCGCCCAGGTCTATATCGAATCGCTGATCGTCGAGGTGGACGCAAGCAAGGCGGCCGAATTGGGCGTGCAATGGGCCGGGATGTCGGGTAACAGCAACAGCGGCACCCGAATCGGGGCCATCACCGGATTCAGCACGGCAGGCAACAATCTGATCAACCAGGCCGTTGCCAAGACTGCCGGTTCGGTACTCGCGCCGGGCAGCGGCTTGACGCTGGGCATACTCAACCAATCCGGACTGGGCGTCCTGGCCCATGCGCTGGAATCCGACAGCAGCGCGAACATTCTGTCCATGCCCAACCTGATCACGCTGGATAACGAGGAAGCGAAGATCATTGTCGGCTCCAATGTACCTTTCATTACCGGCCAGTACACCACGGCTGCCTCGGCTGGCGGTAGTGCCGGCGTGAATCCGTTCCAGACGGTGGAACGCCAGGATATCGGCTTGACTTTGCGTGTGAAGCCGCAAATTTCTGAAGGTGGCACGGTCAAAATGGCAATCTATCAGGAAACCTCGGCAGTGACCGACAAGACCAATCCAGCCGGACTCATCACCAGCAAACGCTCGCTCGATACCAACGTGCTGGTGAACGATGGACAGATCATCGTGCTGGGCGGCCTGATCGATGACAACATGCAAGATACTGTCGAGAAAGTGCCGGTGCTGGGCAGCATTCCAATCATAGGCGGTTTGTTCCGGTACAAGACACGCACCCATGTCAAAACAGATTTGATGGTGTTCCTGCGGCCGACCATCATACGCAGCAATGAACAAAGCGTGAATCTGGCCGGAGACCGCTACAACTACATCCGCAATGCCGAAATCGCCGGACAGCCGGAGCGGACCACCGTGCTGCCCAACATGAAAGCAGCCGAGTTGCCGCCGTTGCAGGATGGCCGCATGGTCGGTGGCCCCCTGGTCAAACAGACACAGTCAGAGGTCATACAGACTGCACCTGTCTCGCCGACCGGGACGCCCCAGGCGCTTCCGCAAAACCCTGCTCCGCAACAACTTCCAGCGGCTGCACCGCAATAGCGATTCGGGATGAGCAACCTTGTGACGGACGCACGCCTGCTCCCCTTCGCATACGCACGCGACTACGCTGTGCTGGCGCAACGCAGCGGCGCGGAGGATGGATCTGTCGAAGTGTGGATATCGGAAGCAACCATGCCAACCGTGATCGCGGAAGTGAGCCGCTGTTTCGGACCTGTCAGACTGAAAGCGATGCCTCAGGTCGAACTCGATGCCGCGATTGCCCGAGCCTATGCCGGCTCGGGCGGCGACGCGGCACAGGTCATTGATGAATATGAATCCGATCTCGACCTGAACAAACTTTTGCAGGACATGCCGGCGATCGAAGATTTGCTGGAATCTGCAGACGATGCGCCGGTGATCCGCATGATCAATGCACTGCTGACACAGGCATTGCGCGAGGGGGCTTCGGATATCCATATCGAACCGTTCGAACAGATTTCGGTGGTGCGCTTTCGTATCGATGGCAACCTGCGCGACGTAGTGAGACCAAAAAAGACGATACATGCCTCGCTGATCTCGCGCATCAAGATCATGGCGCAGCTCGACATCGCCGAGAAGCGCCTGCCGCAGGATGGCCGCATCACGCTGCGCGTGGGCGGGAAACCGGTCGATGTGCGCGTCTCCACCCTGCCCACCGGCCACGGCGAGCGCGCAGTATTGCGCCTGCTCGACAAGGAAGCGGGACGGCTGGACTTGCAGAATCTGGGCATGAGTCGCGAAGTGCTGGAAAAATTCGACAAACTCATCGCGCAACCGCACGGCATCGTGCTGGTGACCGGGCCGACGGGATCTGGAAAGACCACCACGCTGTACGCCGCGCTGTCGCGGCTGAATGAGGTCTCCACCAATATTCTGACCGTTGAAGATCCAATCGAATACGAACTCAACGGCATCGGCCAGACACAGGTCAACCCGCGGATCGACATGACGTTTGCCAAGGCGTTGCGTGCGATCCTGCGGCAGGATCCGGACATCATCATGATCGGTGAGATACGCGATCTGGAAACCGCCCAGATCGCGGTCCAGGCATCGTTGACCGGCCACCTGGTGCTGGCAACCCTGCACACCAATGATTCCGCTGCCGCGGTCACCCGCCTGCTCGACATGGGCATCGAACCGTTCCTGTTGTCTTCATCGCTATTCGGCGTGCTCGCGCAGCGACTGGTGCGCAAACTGTGCGAACACTGCAAACGCAGGGACGGCGAATACTGGCGCGAGGTCGGTTGCGACCAATGCGGCCAAACAGGCTATCAGGGCCGGATCGGCGTGTATGAATTATTGCTGACCACCGAACAGATCCGCGCACAGATCCATAACCGTGCTTCGGAAGCCGATATCCGCGTCGCCGCACAACGGGACGGAATGCGCACCATGCGCGAGGATGGCGAGCGCTGGCTGGCAGACGGCACGACGACGCAGGCTGAGTTACTGCGCGTCACCAAGGATTAACAGGATGTTGCAAAACGACTGCGCTTGCCAATATGTCGTAAAACGTGGATCCAAATTCCAGGATCGCACAGCGATAGACTGTCATGCACACTCCGGTCTTTCGCCCATTTTCGCCTTGTCTTGGCTGCGCTCGCTACGTTTTTCAACACCCTGTTTGAGGGCATAACATGCCGGCATTCAGTTACGAAGCGGTCGATGCCAGCGGCGCCAGCAAAAAAGGCGTACTCAATGCCGACAGTGCACGCGCTGCACGCTCCGACCTGCGCGCGCAGGGGCTGGTGCCGATCACCGTAGATGCGATCGCGGGCCAACTCGACGAGACGGGCCTGACCAAACGAAGTGCATTCGGTGATCATCTCTCCACGGTTGAGTTGGCGCTGTTCACCCGTCAGTTGGCCAGCCTGCTCGAAGCCAGCCTGCCGCTGGAACAAGCGCTGTCCGCTTTGCTGGAACAGGCTGAACGCACCTATATGCGCGATCTGGTCGCTTCTATACGCTCGGAAGTGATCAGCGGAGCTTCGCTGTCCGATGCGCTGGCACGCCATCCTCGCGACTTCGCCGACATCTACCGCGCGCTGGTTTCATCAGGTGAGCAGATCGGCCAGTTAACGCGGGTGCTATCCCGGCTTTCCGACTACATCGAACGGCGCAATGCACTGGTGTCAAAGGTCAAGCTTGCGTTCACCTATCCCGCGATTGTTACTGTGGTGGCTTTTCTGATCGTGATATTTTTGCTGACCTATGTGGTGCCGCAAATTGTATCGGTATTCGCCAATACCAAACAGAAACTGCCGTTCCTGACCACGGTGATGCTGAACATTTCGGATTTCGTGCGTCTGTACGGCTGGATCGTTCTGCTGGTTGTCATCGCACTGGCATTTGTCTGGCGCCATGCATTGAAGAATCCCGCGATCAGGATGCGCTGGCATACATGGCTGTTGACCGCCCCTTTCTATGGAAGATTCGAGCGCAGTCTCAACACGTCACGCTTTGCCAGCACACTCGCGATTACCACCGGTTCCGGCGTGCCCATATTGCGCGCGTTGCAGACCAGTCGCGACACGCTGACCAATGTCGCGATGCGTGCCCAGGTCGAGGAAGCCGCCAACAGCGTGCGCGAGGGCGTCGGCCTGGCGCGTGCGTTGTCGGTGCACAAGCATTTTCCGGCCATGCTGATACACATGATCCGCGCCGGCGAAGTCACCGGAGAATTACCGGCCATGCTGGAGCGTGCCTCCAACGCGCAGGAGCAGGATCTGGAACGCCGCGCGATGACCATGGCCAGTTTGTTGGAACCGGCATTGATACTGGCAATGGGCGTGGTGGTACTGCTCATAGTTCTTGCGGTCTTGATGCCGATTATCGAAATCAATCAACTTGTAAGATGAAGAGTAAAATAAAAACACAATGAAACACCTGTCGCAAATCACGAGTTTTGTACTGTTCATCGCAGTGTGCGTATCGCTTGCGTATTGGGCGATGCAAATATTCAATCCGCCGCAGCGCGAGGTCGCTGCACCGCCGCAGAGCGCCCAAACCGGGCCCGACCTCAATGCGGCCGCCAGCCTGTTGGGTGGGCATTCGAACGCGGTCGTAGACAGCAATTTTCAATTAACCGGCGTGGTGATGGCGAGCAATCCGGCAAACAGCGTTGCGATACTCGCGGCGAACGGAAAAAAATCGCAAGCAGTCAGGACCAATGCGGAAGTGGTGCCCGGCGTCATTGTCAAAGAAGTGCAACGCGACCATGTACTGCTGTCGCAAGGCGGGGTGATCAAGCGGGTCGACTTGCCCAAGAATCTGAATCACAGATAACGCCATCTTCATGCAAACAACTGTCCTGCTACGATGATTGCAGCACCTAAAAACAAACAGGTAACTGCTATGTTCCGGTTTATTAGGCAACACGCTCCAGAATATCCGGCATTTTTGTCATCAATTTTATATTAGGTATTCCTCTGGAGCTTCACCCATGGACATTAACGCACTCCATTTCGCTACGACCGATTGGTCGAATATTGAAAGCAACTGAGCACAAAGGCGAGACAGGCACGGCCTTTTGGCGCACTCGGCAGTTTGGCCCAATCCGTGTACGCATGATCGAGTACACTCCAGGCTATCTCGCAGATCACTGGTGTTCAAAGGGCCACATCCTCCTTTGCCTGGAAGGCGAATTACATACGGAACTTCAAGATGGTCGATGGTTCAATTTATTGCCTGGAGTAAGTTACCAAGTCGCGGACAATGCTGAACCGCATCGTTCGTCCACAAGTATCGGGGCAAAGTTGTTTGGGGTGGATTGAAGGTCATACCCAACTCATAATTCGAGCATACCTCGCGCGAAAAACCGCTCATGCCGGTAAATTCAAACGTTAGATCAAATAAAAAAGCGCTGGATGTCCGCGCTTTTTTATTTCATATACACAGAATCAAATACGGCGATGCCGCACCTTTCCTCAGGTATTTTGCACCACGATCTTCGGGAAGGCCGCGCTATGATCCTGTGCCATGTCCGCTACCTTGACCGCAATGCGGCGCGCAATCTGCTTGTACTCTTTTGCTATCTTGCCATCCGGATCGGCCACCACGGTCGGATTACCTGAATCCGTCTGCTCGCGAATGCGGATGTCCAGCGGTAAGCCGCCCAGGAATTCCACTTTGTAATCCGCGCACATCTTCTCGCCGCCACCCGCGCCGAAGATGTGCTCCTCGTGGCCGCATTTCGAGCAAATATGCGTGCTCATGTTTTCCACGATACCGACAATCTTGATACCGACCTTTTCAAACATCTTGAGTCCCTTGCGCGCGTCCAACAACGCAATATCCTGCGGGGTGGTGACGATCACGGCACCGGTGACCGGTACTTTTTGCGCCAGCGACAGCTGGATGTCGCCGGTGCCGGGTGGCAGATCCACCACCAGATAATCCAAATTGTCCCAGCGTGTCTGGTGCAGCAACTGATCCAGTGCCTGCGTCACCATCGGGCCGCGCCAGACCATGGGTGTATCCTCGCCATCGATCATGAAACCGATAGACATCGCCTGGATGCCGTGATTCATCATCGGCTCCAGGGATTTGCCATCTACCGATTTTGGCTGGCCGGAAATACCGAGCATGGTGGGTTGAGAAGGGCCGTAGATATCGGCATCCAGCATGCCGACGCGGGCACCCTCGGCAGCCAGGGCCAGGGCAAGATTCACGGCCGTGGTTGATTTTCCGACACCGCCCTTGCCGCTTGCCACGGCGATGATGTTTTTCACGCCTTCCACCAGTTGCACACCACGCTGAACCGCGTGCGGTACCACTTTGCTGGTGACGTTGATGCTGATTTTGCCCGTACCTGGCAAGGCCGTCTTGAGATGCGCTTCAACCATCGCGCGAATCTCGTCCCACACGCTCTTGGCCGGGTAGCCAAGCATGATATCCAGCGACACATCGCTGCCGCTGATCTTGACATTCTTGACAGACTTCCCGCTGACGAAATCTTTTTGGGTATTGGGGTCGATCAAACTTTTCAACGCATTTTGCACATCTGTTTCGTTAAAACTCATCACTTGCTCCTGGCTCAGATAAAAGACTTAGGTACGGATTTTAAACTATGTTGACTGATTTTATCAGGTATTCTTTCCGGCTATTTTTTGCTTCTCGCAGGCAATTCACGGCTTGCCCCGGCGGTATTCAGCCGGTCGAGATAGTCCTGCCACAATGCCGTTTGATTTTCTCCCAATTTATACAGGTATTCCCAGGTGTAAAGCCCGGTGTCATGGCCGTCATCAAAATTAATTTGCACTGCATAACTGCCCACTGGAACGAGTGCACTGATATCCACATCCTTTTTGCCCACTTGCAACACCTCTTGCCCCGGACCGTGACCGCTGACCTCGGCAGACGGGGAATACACACGCAGTAACTCGTAGGGCAGTTGAAAACAGGCATCGTCGCTGAAGGCGATCTCCAGCATATGCGACTGCTGGTGTAATTTTATTTCCGTGGGTTGTTCCGACATGACTGTATATGTTGCTCCGGTGTTGGGCAGAAATTCACTGTCCGTGTTGAAAGGCTATCTGCCCTTGTATAAGTCCTTTGCCAGCTGAACGATCAGCGAAAATGGCAATTCGGCGAGGTTGCCATAGCGTTGCTGTGCCATCCCGATCAGTGCAGCTACATCGCTGACCTCTTCATTGCCATCCAGCATATATTGCAAACCTTTCAAACCACCGCATTGCATCCGCATTTCCTTTGCATGCGGCAGCGGTCCGTCAATATGCAATTTTCCCAGTGCAAAAGTGAAATTGCGACGCAGCAAATCACGCAAGGCCATGCAAAGTCCGTGTGCTTTTTCATCATTACACGCAACGATTTCGCGCTCGGCAATATTATGCTTTACGGCTCTTGAACAGGCGGCACAACAGGTTAGTACGGACTTTTCAAACGGGCAACAACGCGAAATCGATGTAGTCAGCGCGTGGCGATAGGCTGTTTCATCCATTGCTGGTGCTAATCATGCCCGTTTAATCATCCTGGGGATCTGGCGCTGCTTCACGTACCTGATTGAGCAAATCCTCGGCATGCAGTTCCGTTTCGGCAAAGATTACCTTGATCGTGTAATTCGCATCACCGGGAAGTTCTCCACGCATTTGTTTGGCCCGGTTCGATGCTTCGCGAAATGCATCGTGCTGTTCCAGCTTTTCCAGATGACGGATCGGCTTTTCAAATATCTTGTAAACGAAATAAGGCATTTATATCTTTCATTTATGATGCAAAACGAAACCAGCAATTATTGGCCGATCAGGATTTTCCTAGCGGTTTCAAAAAGGTAACCACGTTTGACCCGGGTGCGTTTTTGCTTGAACAACTGCCTTCCCCTACCCCCGCATCCCGTTCCGCCTCATGCAACAGATTGATCACATCCACATAGTGCTTTTGCTTGACCATCATGAGTGCGGTAAGTCCACCCTCGTTGCGCGCGGTAACATCAGCACCCGCTTCCAGCAATGCTTCAACGACCGCGGTTTCACCGTAACCTGCCGCCAGCATCAGGGGGCGGATACCGTAGCTGATGGGCAGCTCAACGTTTGCTCCTGCGGCTATGAGAGCGTGCACCACATCTGCAAACCCGCGATCCATATCCGCGTTATAGGCCGCCTTCATCAGCGGCGTCCAACCGCGTTCATCTACCGCATTGACTGCCGCCCCTGCTTCGACCAATGCCTTTACCATAGGCAGGTTCCCGGCATGGGAAGCCAGCATCAGAAGCGTGGAGCCCTCACTGTCGCGTGAATCGACACCGCCTCCGGCAGACAACAACTTGCGGGCAGAATCAATGTCACCCGCTCTCACTGCTTCAAGTAATTCTGCAGACATATACTTTTCCCTCCTGTTTGCCTTGATACCGGATTTTCAGATACGCCCGGCACTCAGTTGTCATTGGCACCCTGATTTACCCATTTCTTGAGTATCTCGATTTTGTCTCTGGTCAAACCGCCTCTCATGCTAAACGGCATTTTGATGGATTCATGGGCACGCCCTTCAATCACCTGAATCAGGATACTGGTAAAACTGTCGCCCGGTTTGATCACAGATCCAAACTTTGTACCCTTCATCAGGCTCTGGTAGGTACTCATATCCAGGCCGCTTTTTTCATA
>JBDTCC010000038.1:0-24255 GCA_039923775.1 Gallionella sp.
GGGCACGCCCTTCAATCACCTGAATCAGGATACTGGTAAAACTGTCGCCCGGTTTGATCACAGATCCAAACTTTGTACCCTTCATCAGGCTCTGGTAGGTACTCATATCCAGGCCGCTTTTTTCATAACCCTTGCCTCCAGGCTCGTGGCAGCTCAAACAATAGTCATGGAGGATGGGAAAAACATCATTCCTGTAACTGATGCCTTCCTGCCCCTGAAGAGTTGAGCCGAGAGCAGGAACAGAAATCAGCGCAAAAATAATACTGCCCAGCAAAGTCATGTTTTTCATAATTTGTTTCCTAAAAGATATAGCTGTCTGAAAAATACGTTTGTATATTCCATGTCCGGCTTATCACATCTCGAAATATCTCAACCTGCATGCGGCATTCGCTATTTTAGCCGCGACCAGATTTGCTTTTTCACAAAATAAAGCAACAGCGTCAGAATGAGCAGGTATCCGATTACATAATATCCCAGCCTGTGCCGCTCCTGCGCATGCGGGTCAGCCGCCCATGAGAGAAATGACACGATATCATGCGCCGTTTTCTTGATTGCAATCCGTTGGGCATGATCCGTAGCGATGCTCATTCCCAGTGGGTCCGGCATCGTGGTTGAAGGGAAGATGCGATTGTGAGTTATACCGTCCGGCGTGTTGTAATAACCCAACAGGTAGGAATACACATAGTTCGCCCCGCCCACGCGGGCCTGGGTCATCAGGCTCAGATCCGGCGGTACCATGTTAAACGATTGCATGGTTGCCTCGTCTGACATCAGGCTCGCAAGCGGCGAATCGAGCGGCTGGTCGCCGCGCCATCCGTCGACCTTTTGCTTGTCGATACCCAGTTTTTCCAGATCCAGATAGGTGACATATTTCAGGTTATGACAACTGTGGCAGTTGTTCATCAGGTCGTCGACACCACGCGCAATTGCGGGCAGATCGGTATCAACCTTGATGTGCTCAAGCGTTGCTTCTGCAGCCCAGAGTTGTGAGGAAGCACAACACAATATAAATGAAATGATGAACTTATTCATTTGGCATCTCCAGTGCGACGGCGCGACAGCAAATTGGCCTTTTCACTGGCTTCCCTTTCCATCAAGTCCTTCAATTCAGGAGAAAGACCGCGCTTGATCAGCCAGCGTTCTTCAGCTTTGGAGATGAACGGAATCAGGAGGAAGGAGCCGAAATAGCAAAACGTCGCCACTTGCCCAATCAAGATGGTCGTATTGGACGGCGGGGTGGCACCGACATAACCCAGTACCAGCATGTTCAGAAGAAAAAGGTAGAACCCCAATTTGACCATGGGGCGATTACTTGCACCGCCGGGAATACGGGATCGATCCAGAAACGGCATGAATGCAAACATCATCACTGACAGTCCCATTGCCACCACGCCGCCAACCAAATCCGGCACCGAGCGCAAGATTGCATAAAACGGCAGGAAGTACCATTCAGGAGCAATTTCCAACGGTGTTTGCATCGGATTCGCCGGAATATTGTTGACCGGATCCATCAGGATAGTCGGAAAAAAGAACACGAATGTACAATATACGATCAGGAATATGCCCAAGCCGTAGAGGTCCTTGCTGGTGAAATAAGGATGGAACGAGATATTGTCCTTGGCCGCCAGATCGATGCCGCTCGGATTGCTGCTTTTGACTGTATGCAATGCAATCAGGTGCACCACCACCCCGCCCAGTATCAGAAAAGGAATCAAATAATGCAGCGCGAAGAAGCGTGTCAACGTCGGGTTACCGACAGCAAAACCACCGCGCAACCAGGTCACCACCTGTTCACCGAAGAACGGCGTGGCATGGAACAGATTGGTGATGACCGTTGCGCCCCAGAACGACATCTGCCCCCACGGCAACAGATAACCCATGAAAGCGGTTGCCATCAACATCAACAACAATCCCTGCCCGGTCCACCACATCAACTCGCGCGGGGCCCGGTAAGAGCCGTAATAAAGCGTGCGTGCCATATGGATATAGATTACCAGGAAGAATGCCGATGCTCCGGTGGCGTGCATGAAGCGTAACAGCCAACCGTAATTCACATCGCGCATGATGTGCTGTATGGAATCAAACGATAGTGTGGTATCCGCCTTATAGTGCATTGCCAGAAAGATGCCGGTAACCATCTGCAGCACCAGCACGAAACCCGCCAGAAAACCGAAATTCCACCAATAGCTGAGATTGCGGGGGGTGGGATACTCGGTCAAATCATGTTTGACAAAGTTGCTTAGCGGAAAACGCTGGTCGATCCAATCAATGAGTTTATTTTTCATGTTTGCCTCTTATGCTTGCGCTTTGCCGATAAGTATTTTGTCTGCTGCAACAAAATAATAGGGCGGCACCGCCAGATTACGCGGTGCAGGGCCGCGCACGACCCGGCCGCTGTCGTCATACTGGCTGCCATGACAATGGCATGTCCAACCCGGGCCCTCCTTGTTCGGCACGCAACCCAAATGCGTGCAGATACCGATCACGACCAGCCATTCCGGCTTTATAACCCGCTTGTCGTCCGGTTCGGGATCGAATCCGCCGTCGGAAGCCTCCATCGCCTTGATCTCCTCGGGAGTGCGATGAAAAATAAAAATCGGCTTGCCCTGCCATGCAACTGTATGCACGCCTTCTGGCGGGATTCCCGACAGATCGACTTCAGTCGTAGCCTTGGCCAGCACGTCCGAGCTCGGATTCATGCTGGAAACAAACGGGATACAAGCCGCCGCCGCGCCTGCTCCACCCACGACAGAGGTAACCTTGATCAAAAAATTACGTCGATTAGAATCACCCAATGCATCACTGTCTGCCATCACCCTCTCCCGGTAATAAAATTTGTCACATTACATACTTCTTGAATTTGAAATTCAGCTCCCTACTTCTGTACTGTTTTTTGCAGCACATCACGGATCGCGTTCGGCGTTTTCATGATGTTCATAAAACTGTACTTTCCCATCATGCTCAAATCCGGAAAATTGATCGCAATGCGGAATCGCGCATACAAAGCATAGACCTTATTGCCTGAAACCAATACCTCGTAAGGCAGATGCGCGGTGGATTTGACATCGTGAAAGTCAATTTCGCTCATGACGAAGCGATCGTCCATGTATTTATCGTTATCCGTCTCACTTTTCATGGCGACACCAAACACAGTCTCCTGTTTTCCCGGAATGTCCACGCGATATACCTTGGTCACGCCATTCTTGTTGGTGCTGAGTTTTGCATCCACTGACCGGACAGCCTCTTCGTAACTGGGGTATTCAGCCAACAGACTGGGTTCGGTGAAATATTCCATACCGAACATGTAATGATATTTGCGTATCTGGCTGGCGGTCATTCCCCGTGCCGAGCCAAATTCTTCGAGATTGCCCAGCGCGGTGGCCAGTTGAGCGGCGACATTGCTCAAGTCGCCCTTCATGCGGTAAGCATTGGCCATGTAAACCGGATTAGTATAGCTCACTTGTATTTCGTCTTTGACTTTAGTGATCGCTATTCTTTGTATCGCACCGAATCCGCCATGTTCTGATCCGGCCGCATTTTTCTTCAGTTCGTCATTGGTGACAACCAATATCTCTGCACCGGCATACGGCGAATAATCCCCCACCACGGAGAAACCTGCTGCGCCCAATGCGGTCTTGGCCTGCTCGGTTTTTTCTGCAATCGTTCCTGCACCTTTTGAGGCAAGTATGAAAGGCTTTAATCTTACTTCATCGGCCATCGCATTGCTGATACCCAACACCAGCAACGCCGATAACAATAATTTATTTAGCAAAAATTTTTTCATCATACCCTCCATACATCGCACGTTTAACTACGAATATTGAATTTTTGTTCCTTAAGGATTTCCAGGATTGAACCAGGCCAATTTGTGCCTGAGCGTAACGACACCGCCGACGATGATCAAAGTCGGGGCATGCAACTCTTCAACTTCCGTTTTACCGGGTAGTGTCGCGAGCGTACCGGTAATGACACGCTGATTTTTCGTGGTGCCCTGTTGCACGATTGCGATCGGAGTCTCACCGGGCAAACCATGGGCAACGAGCTCGGCACAAAGGGTTGCCATTCCGTGGAGTCCCATATAAACCACGATAGTTTGTCTCGGGCGGGCCAGCGCCTCCCAGTCGAGATTCATGCTGCCGTCTTTAAGGTGGCCGGTTACGAATATGCACGATTGCGCATGGTCGCGGTGCGTCAGCGGAATGCCCGCATAGGCAGACACACCGGAGGCGGCGGTGATGCCCGGAACGACCTGGAACGGAATGCCTTCAGCAGCCAGGGTCTCTATCTCTTCGCCGCCCCGCCCGAAAATGAACGGGTCTCCGCCTTTCAGGCGCAATACGCGCTTTCCCTCTTTGGCCAGTCTTACCAGCAATTCATTAATTTCTTCCTGACGCAATGTGTGATCGTCGCGTTTCTTGCCTACATAAATGCGTTCCGCATCGCGGCGTGTCATGTCGACTATCGGCTTGGATACCAGATTGTCGTAAACCACCACATCTGCCTTCTGCATCAAACGCAAGGCACGAAATGTCAGCAGGTCCGGATCGCCTGGACCGGCCCCCACCAGGTACACTTCGCCACGCAGGATGTTGTCTTCGCTCTCGAGCATATGCAGCAGCATCGTTTCAGCACTGCTTTCATCGCCGCTCAGCACCTTCTCGGCGATTACACCTTCAAGCACGTTTTCCCAGAAGATGCGTCGCTTCGCCGGATTGGTGACGCGTTGCTTGACCAGTTCCCGAAATCGTTCCGCGAATCCGGCAAGGAGGCTGTAATTCTGCGGGATCATGGTCTCCAGTCTGCCGCGCATCATGCGTGTCAGAACGGGTGATGCACCACCGCTGGAGAACGCCACCATCAGCGGCGAGCGGTCCATTATGGCGGGCATGATGAAACTGCACAGCTCGGGATCGTCCACCACGTTCACCGGAATGTTGCGCGCATGAGCCAATTCTGACACCTGTCGATTGACGCTGCGATCATTGGTCGCCGCGATGACCAGCACCACACCATCGAGGTGATGTGCCTCGAAACGGGAGATGATCGCTTCGATACCCTGCTGTTCTGCCAGTACAGGCTCGATCTGCGGCGCGACAACACGCACATTCGCTCCGGCCTCAAGCAGCACACCCGCCTTGCGCTTGCCAACTTCCCCTCCACCCACCACCAGACAAAGCTTGTTGCGGATATCTGCAAAAATCGGCAAATAATCCATGCTATTGCACCGCTTTCAGAATCAGCGGTACCAGCGCTTCCGGCAGTTTGATCTTTCCCGCAAGCGCGAATTCATGCGCACCCGATGACATCTTCTGCCACGTCTTGCGGATGATCGGTATCCATTTCGCTTCGTCATACTCCGGGTGTTGTGCAACAAATCCGGTCAGATAATGTTCGATGAACACCAGATCGACCACATCTTCCATCAGTTGCGTTTCCGGATTGACCTTCAAGCCTTTTTTGCCGACGATTTTCTTTACCCGTTCTGTCATTTCGTCGTCATAACCCGCTTCATGCATGATGCTGCCGACTGTATCAGCGTGAAACTTGTACAACCCGGTGCGCCATTGCAGATAGCCCTGCTTGTCCATGGGATAGGTGTTACGCGGAACCTTCCAGCGCTGGATATGCTGGGCGCGTACTGCAAGTTTTACCGGCTCCGATGCTTCGGGTATATAGCGCGCCTGCATTTCTGTCATGCGTTGAGAATAAAGCAATTCCTTCGGGTATTTCTTGCCGTCGGCTATTTCACTGTTAGGATCTTCCCCATTGGCCCGATCTATGGCTGCGATGGCGGCCTGATAACGTTGTTGAGTCATAGTGCTTTCTCATTGAATGAGGTTAAATCGAAATGTCGTTGTTCCCTTTGCCGCCGAATGAAGGCAACAAAACGGGTCGCCCAGTAGCAACTGCCAATAGTGCGCAGGTGGGTATACGAAGCCAGCATATTGTGCAGAACCAGGCCGTCCCTGTTCCCGTCTATGCCATGACCACGCGCAACATGGTAAGCAAAGCGGGTATCCGGCGGGAGGTTCTCTAGACTGGAATAGTGGAATTCATGCGCGAAGATTATAGGTTGATCTTCACGTTCGCCCGGCTTCGCCCCCCTCGCTGCGCTCTCCCCGCTTGCGTAGGGTGAGAGCGTAGCGAGGGGGATTTGGATAGGAGAAAACTTTTTTGGTGATGGCTTCGAGTGCGGCCAGGGATGCGTATCATCTTCCCTGAGATGCACGTAACCACGTCCGACAGGCTTGTCATGCATCTTCACGTCGCCGGGAATCGCGCCGACCATCTGATAGTTGCGCCCCTGATATTCGATACCGCGAGACAGGTACATCAGTCCGCCACATTCCGCATAGGTTGGCATGCCTTTTTCAATAGCCTGCCTGATCTCGCCGCGCAATGTCGCGTTGGCCTCCAGCTCAGCGGCACAGGTCTCGGGGAAACCGCCACCAATGTAAAGTGCATCCACTTCGGGCAGATGCTCATCACGCAACGCATCGAAAGACACCAACTCGGCTCCTGCCGCTTCCAGTGCATCAAGGTCATCGGCGTAATAGAATCCGAAAGCACGGTCGCGCGCGATACCGATGCGCAGCTTGTCGCCGCAGGGCAGCGCGCTGACATGAGCCTTGTGTGGAACGTTCAGCGGATTCCTTTGCGATAGCACAAGCAGTTTGTCCAGATCGACCTGTTCCGCAATGGCATTGCCGATCTGCTTGATCTTGGCCGTGGCGACATGTGACTCGTTGCTGGGCATCAGGCCGAGATGGCGCTCGACAATGCTGAGTCGCTCGTCGTGATGGATTGCACCTATCACCGGTACATCTGTGTAGTGTTCTATGACGCTGCGCAACTTGGCTTCGTGCCGGCTGCCGCCAAGATTATTGAGAATGACTCCGGCAATGTTGACGTCGTGGTCGAATGCCTGGTAACCGAGGATCAATGGTGCGATCCCGCGTGTCATACCGCGCGCATCGATTACCAGAAACACCGGCAGATCCAGCAGTTTCGCCAGGGCGGCGTTACTGTTGCTGCCATCCAGTGCGAGACCGTCATACAGTCCCTTGTTACCCTCGACAAGATTCACTTCGTTGCTGTGGCGCGTGAAGGTGGCGATAATGTCATCGCGTTCCATCAGATACAAATCGAGGTTGCGGCAGGCGTGTCCCGATGCCTGGCTAAGCCACATCGGATCGATGTAATCGGGACCTTTCTTGAATGGCTGAACCTCGTGCCCGCGTTTGCTCAACGCTGCACACAAGCCTATGCTGACCATCGTTTTTCCGGAAGACTTGTGCGCTGCGGAAATCAGTAATCGACTGCTCATTTCAGCTTGATTTTGGTATCTCGTGCGGCGCGAAATCCAGCACACGAACTCCGATGGTTGTAATCAGGAAAGCGATGCCCACACCGCCCATTCCCAGCAAAATTTCTGGCAATGACGGCCGGTAGTGACCTATGGCACCATCGCCAAAACTGCTGGTGACTTCATAGCCAGGAAAAATGGACAATGGAAATGCCTGACCGCCAATGATGAATACATACAACAGGGAGAAGGCGCCCAGGACGATAAGTGATGAAGCATAAAGTACGCACTTCGTTTTACCCAGAGCAGGATGAAATATCAGCAGCAGCGGAAGCAGATTCCCAAACAAAATGTACCCCACCCAGAAAACCAGCGGATACACGCCGCCATTGAACAGTATGAACCGCTCAAATTCTGTTTGCCTTGCAAAATACAGGTTGGTCAGATGGTAGGCGGCCACAAAATACAGTGCGGCAATTACCAGAATGCCCATCAGATTTTTCATACGCTTCTGGACGTGGGGATCCAGTAATTTTTCATTCCATTCATAGATGGCGGATTGCACGATATGGAACACTGCCATGCCCCATGCAAATGACATGACGATAAACATCGGCGGCAGGATGGCCGTCTCATAGGCTTGTCGCGCCACCAGAAACGAAAAAATCAACCCAGTACCGGTAGTCAGCACAAAACGCCAGACAAACACCAACAACCCCGCTGGTTTCGACCACGGCTTCATGCGTTTTTCCATCATGGTCCAAAGATACAGTGCCACAGCCGCAAACATTCCCGAATAGAGAAAGATGTTCCAGGCGAAAACCGAAGTCAAATTAAAATGGGTCATCGCCACAATGACACGGTCGGGGCGCCCCAGATCAAGCATCAAAATTGTCAATCCACCTGCGAGCATTGAGATGGAAAGCAGGCCTGCCAATGGTGCCCTGGCTTTGTAGGCAGGTTTATTGAACACTGAGCCGATGGATGAAACGTTGAGCACACCGGATGCTGTGATGATCAGAAAAATGGCGAACACATGAGGCATTCCCCAAACGATCTGGTTATTCATTCCGGTGATGATATGGCCGTACACTTCCATCATATGCGCCGAATACAAACCCGCCAGCACGACCAAACCACCTGCAGCAACCATTGCATAGAAAATTCTGTTCTTGAACCGCAGGGGAGAATGGTTGACCATTTATTTATATTCCCTCGTAACGAATCCCGGTATTCAGCCCCAAATCGGCGCGAATCTGAGTGGAAGCCACCGTGCGCAATTTTTTGGATATCTCGCTGTCTGGCGCATTGAGATTGCCGAACAAAATGGATTTGTTCGGGCAAGCCTCGGCACAAGCGGGTTGAAGACCCTTATCGATGCGCTGCACGCACATCGTGCAGCTTTCCACCACACCCTTGCCGCGCGGCACATCGGGTTTCTGGTCATGCAGCGGTTCGTGCACAAAGGAGCGCGCCTTGTACGGGCAGGCCATCATGCAGTAACGGCAACCGATGCAAATGTGTTTGTCCACCAGCACGATGCCGTCTGCGCGTTTGAAGGATGCACCGGTCGGACAGACATCTACACACGGCGGCTCTTCGCAATGCTGACACATCATCGGCAGCGCAAGCGTCCGTTCTGTGCGCATGTCCTTGAGTTCGACCTTGCGTATCCATTGTGAGTCGGTCGGGCTCAGCCCTCCGGATAAGCCGTTTTCCTTGTTGCAGGCCTTCACGCATTTGTCACAGTCCGCGCAATTTGCAGTGTCGATCAGCATGCCCCAGCGCACTTTTCCTGAAACAGGCTCGGTCTTTCCGTGCGCCATGTCGAACATCAACATTCCCGGAGCGATAGCGACTGCTGCCGCTCCGACCGAGGTTTTCAGGAACTGCCTGCGCTGCTCATTCGTGTCGCTCATTTAGTCTCCTCCTGGGCCAAAGCGGTGCTTCGCTTGCTGGAGTGGCATTCAAAACAATCGATCTTTACCGCTTCGTATCGGTGACAACCTTCACAAAAACTGTCGGGACGCCCGATCACGCTGTTATCACGCAGACTGGCATGACACTCGACGCAGTTCTTCAGGCTGTACTTGCCATCCCGGATGCCCTGGTGCACCGTTTCATCGCGTTGCCTGAAAAGCACCTTCATGTGGTTCACGCGCATCCACTCGGTTGGTGCCACACACTGACCGCCCTTGCCTATATCTAGCTTGGGCATGCCGAAGCTTTCTGTTGCGTGGGCGGATGCACAGATCAGGAAAGTGACCAGAAATGCGATCAGCTTGAACATTTCGATTACTCGCCCAGCCCCATCTGGATATACCCGGTCGGGCACACATCCGCGCAGATATGACAACCGATGCATTTATTGTAATCGGTATCCACATAACGTCCGAGCGTGGATTGATTCTTCTTCACGCGGAATACGGCCGTCTGCGGGCAATACACCACGCAGTTGTCGCACTCGAAGCACATGCCGCAGCTCATGCAGCGTTTTGCTTCCGCAACCGTTTCTTCCTGGTTGAGAACACCCAGCCTGTCCTGAAAATTGCCCAGCGCGGATTCCTTGCTCAGGGTAATGACGTTGCGTTTATTGCGTGCAACGATTGAAAAATGGCCCAAAAACAATTTATCGTGAGGGATCACATAGCGGTCCGACCGGTCGTCGAAATTGTGCACCGCAATATTTGAAGCATCTGTACCGCGCAACGGTTCGTGGACCTCTTTGACTTCGAGGCCTTTCTCCATCATCTTGCGCATCAGGTCAAACTGGTGAGCATCGATCTTGGGACGTTTTTCCAGATCCAGGCCGTTCAGGAAATGGTGTATACCATCCGCCGCGATGGAGCCGTGACCGATAGCGGTGGTCAACAGATGCGGACGGATGATATCGCCACCGGCGAATACGCCTTTCTGACCGGCAACCAGATAGTTGCGATCCGTCGAGACCGCACCCTTGCCGTTGTTGAATTCTTCCAGCCCGGTAAAGTCCACCGCCTGGCCGATCGCCGACACGATCAGGTCTGCGGGAATATCCTCCTCGGTTCCCTCGACGTTCTTGATTTCCAGCTTGCCGCTGGTAATCTTGGCCTCGCACTGAATGACGCGCAACGCAGTCGCGCGCCCGTCTGCGCCGCGCACGATGCCTATGGGAGCCAAACCGCCGCGAATCGCGATACCTTCAGCAAGCGCCTGTTCGATCTCGTGCTTGTTTGCCTGCATCTTGTCGATGGCAAAGATCGATGTCAGCGTTACCTCAGCACCCTGCTTCGCCGAAATCTCTGCCACATCATGCGCAATCTGGCCTGCAATGGCCTGTTCAAAATCTGTCGGCTTTGAATTTTCCAGATGACCCAGACGCCGCGCGACTGTCGCCACGTCGATGGAGGTATCACCGCCGCCGACGACTACGACGCGTTTTCCGACGTGCTGGAGGCGGCCGTCATTGAACGCTTTGAGGAAGGCGGTAGCAGTCACCACGTTGGGTGCTTCGCTGTCCTCAAGCGGTAACGCCCGCCCGGCTTGTGCGCCCATACCCAGGAAAACCGCATCGAAATCCTTGCGGATCTGTTCCAGGGTGATGTCAGTGCCCACGTGGCATTTCAACCTGGTCTTGACACCCAGATCTGTGATGCGATTGATCTCCGCATCCAGCACTTCGCGCGGGGTGCGAAAACCCGGAATACCGTAGCGCATCATGCCACCCAGATGTTCGTGCTCGTCGAACACGGTAACTTCATGTCCTTTCAGGGTGAGCTGATAGGCACATGACAAGCTTGCCGGACCGCCACCGATGACCGCGACTTTTTTGCCAGTCGGTTTTGCATCCGTGTGATAGGCGAGGTTATTCGTGATTCCATATTCCCCAAGGAAGTGCTCAACCGAATTGATGCCAACATGATCTTCCAGTGCATTGCGGTTGCACCCTGTCTCGCAGGGTGCCGGACATACACGGCCCATCACCGATGGAAAAGGATTCGCCTCGGTCAAACGGCGAAATGCATATTCCTGCCAGGGCATGGTCGGCTTGCCGTCCGCACCGACGGGCGGCTTTTCGGTGCCGCGCGCAATAGCCAGATAGCCGCGTATATCTTCACCTGCAGGGCAACTTCCCTGGCATGGCGGTGTAGACTGAATGTAGGTAGGGCACTTGTGCGTAAAGCTCGCCTGCATGATTTTTTCGCTTAGACGGCCAACCTTGTTGTCGCCATCTTTATATCGACGAAAAGTAATTTTTTGAGTCGTTTCAGTTGTTGATGACATTGCCTGCCTCCAGTATTAAAGTTATTTCGCACCCAGCCTGATCGCGTTGCTGACCAACTGATGTACACCGCCAACCATTCTTCTATCGAATCCATATATAGGCATGGTCTTGCTGAACTGGGTCTTGCAGATGGCACAGATGACTGCCAAAAAGTTAACCCCTTGCTCATCCACAACTTGTTGCAATACTTCCATGCGTGGCAGAGCGCCCTTAACGCGCAAGTCCATAAGATCGTCTGTCAGCAGTCCTCCACCACCACCACAGCAAAATGTCCTTTCGTGCGTGGTACTCGGATCCATCTCGAAGAAATGATTGGCCACCGATTTAATGATATTGCGCGGGATGTCAAACTGTCCGCCGGGATAACCACCCATGCTCGAACCGCGCGCCACATTGCAGGAATCATGGAAGGTGATGATGTGCTTGTCGTTGGCTTCCTTGTCGAGAGACAGTGCGCCACGTTCGATCATGTCCCAGGTAAATTCGCAAATATGGGTGGGCTGACGGTAACGGTGATCCAGCTGTTTTTGCAGCATCTGGGCAAACTTGTCGTCTGGGTCGGCACCCTCACCCACCCCGCTAAGGGTATTCCAGAAACTGTAGGCGACCCGCCAGGCATGGCCGCATTCCCCGACCACGATGCGTTTCACGCCCAAGTCAAGTGCAGCCTGGCGGATGCGCAATGCCACCTTGCGCAACTGTTCATAATTGCCGATGAACAGGCCAAAGTTGGCTGCTTCCGATGACATGGATGACAGCGTCCATGAGGTTCCTGTCGCATGAAATACCTTGGCATAACCAATCAGGCTGTCGATGTGAGGCTCGGCAAAAAAATCCGCAGATGGGGTTATCAACAGGACTTCCGCACCCTTGACGTCAATCGGGAAGCGCACATCGATACCGGTGTCCTCCTTGACATCTTCTTCCAGCCCTTCCATCGTGTCGATCAGCGCCGGACCCGGAAGTCCCAGATTGTTGCCGATCTTGTGCACCTTACCGATGATCTCGATGTCGTACTTTTGACCATAGCCCACGGAATCGAGAATATCGCGTGCCGCCATGGTGACTTCGGCGGTATCGATTCCGTAAGGACAGAACACCGAACAGCGCCGGCATTCGGAACACTGGTGATAATAGTTGTGCCACTCGTCCAGCACTTCGCGGGTCAGATCGCGCGCACCGACCAACTTGGGAAAAAGCTTGCCCGGCAAAGTAAAATAACGCCGGTACACGCTGCGCATCAGATCTTGTCGCGCAACCGGCATGTTCTTGGGGTCCTGGGTTCCGATGAAATAATGACATTTATCCGAACAGGCGCCGCAGTGCACGCAAGAATCCATGTACACCTTGAGCGAACGGTACTTACCAAGCAAATCGCCCATCTTGGCAATGGCCTTGTCGTGCCAGTCATCCACCAACTTGCCCGGGAAGCCCAAATCCTCATTCATTTTTGCGCTGGAAACAAAAGGGCCTTTTCCTTCCATCGCTCCCGGCTTCAGTGCGGGAATGATGGGAATAACACGGTAAGCTGGAGCGACAATATCCGCCATACTAGTTCTCCGATTCCATTCGTTTCGCCCAGGCTGCGATATGGCGCTTCTCGCGAGGATTATCCACTTGGTTCCGGCTGGGTGAGAAAAACAACCCGGGGGCATGCAACAATTTGCTGATCGGGAAAATCATCAGCAGCAATGCAACCAGGGACAGGTGCAGATATAGCAAAATATTTGAAGGTAGGGTTTGCAAATCAAAATGCATCAACCCAAGCATGAATCCCTTCACGGCGATCACATCGCCATGCACAACAAATCTCATTACCAGTCCGGATATCCCGATTGCCATAAACAGTGCCAGCATCAGGTGATCGGAAGGTGTGGAAATGTAGCGGATGCGTTCGACGAAAATTCGCCGCACCCACAATCCCGCCACTCCGAGCACCATGGTAATGCCTGCATACATGCCAAACGGTTGAATGAAAGCCACCCACGACCAGACAGGCTCGGTGAAGTAACGCAAGTGACGCAACAGGACAAGCAGCAGACTGGCATGAAACAGCCAACCCATAGCCCATGTCCATAAATTTGCCTTGAACAGGCTTTCAAAAAAGACCACCTCGCGCATCATGCGCAACACAACCCCGCCGGAAGTCATGGGTGCCGGCGTGGTCGGTATCTTCAGCGGGGCGGGAGTACGGGTATAGACGCTGATACGGTAGAGCGTACCCACAACAAACATCAAAGTTGCAAAGTAAAACAGGATTGCAAACAAGATGCTCATCGAGAGTCAGCTCCGGAATATCCGATCAGATACAGCCGGTTGGCTTCGGCAAACCGGCAATCTTGCAAGCCTGCTTGCCGGGTCCGTATGGAAACAATCCATATAGATATTCGCTGTTGCCTTTGTCGGCGCCCAGTTTTTTACCGATCGCCTTGGTCAGGACACGAACCGCAGGAGCGATCTGATATTCCTCGAAATACTCGCGCAGGAAATTGATGACCTCCCAATGCTGATCCGTCATGTCGATGCTTTCGGTTTTTGCGATGTATTCAGCGATGTCTTTATTCCAATCAGAAAGATTGACGAGATAGCCTTCTTCGTCAGTTTCATAGGATTTGCCTTCGACTTCGATAGTGGACATGGTGATTCTCCTTATATAGTAAAGAAAGTTAAAGCCAGGATTGGCAGTTTTTATTGGTCGCGGTGAGTTCGACGAAGCCGCCGTAATCCACGGGCAATATTCCAGCGATGATCCGATCGGCCAATCCGCGTGCTTCGAGATCCGGCCGCAAAACATGTATCTTGAATCGACCCATCGCCTCGCGTATTTTACCCTCGAATGCGTTCCCCGATGTAGCCGCGTAGACCGCATCTTCGGTAAGCAGAATATCCCCCGATTGCGCAACACGCAGGCAACTGTCGAGCGCACAATTGGTCAATGGAGATTTATTGATGATATGCAACATGTAACGACTCTCCCTTAGAAGCTCAAGACCACGTCTTGTTGATCCATCAACTCGCCCATTTCTGCACGCCCCAAAACGGTTACATCCACCAGCATATCTTCTTCGCTGAGGCCGCGCGCTTCCATGGACTCCTTTTCGACATACAACTTCTCGATGTCGTAACCTTCCAAGGCGCGGTAGGCAGGCGAAAAATTTTTGGTTTCGATGCCCTTGGTCTGCTGGCCCTTTTTCAGCTGATACACACCATCATCCAGAAATACCAAAGAAACGTCTTGATCGAATGCTGCGGTAATCAGCACCACCTCAAGCGCTTCCAGCGCGTAAATCGTACCGTAGGGAGCTTTGCGGTTTACAAACATGAATTTCTTTACATCACTCATCCCGCTCTCCCTAATCACCAAACACGATCAAACGATCTGTCTTGACACCTGCTTCAACCATCTGCCCCAGGCCGGAAATCCTGAAGCCCTTGGCGAGATTTTCCTCCTTGATGCCGCGTCGCAAAGCAGCCGCCACGCAAACCACCAGATCCACACCATGCTCCTCGTTGAGTTTTCCCCAGCGATTCACGATATTCCGGTCGTCCTGGGGCGGCTCGGTCAGCTTGGATGCGTTGTTCACCCCATCGTGATAGAAAAATACGCGCCAGACTTCATGGCCCTTCTCTATCGCCGCCTTGCAGAACAGGTAGGCAGTATCACTGGCCTGGTGCTGGTATGGTCCCTCATTAACGACAATTCCAAATTTCATGCAACCAACTCCCGGTTAAAAGCGAATATGTGTGGAAGCATTGAACGTGGAACGCGAGCCGCGCCAATCGTCAATCAGATATTTGGTAAACGGCAACTCGGTCTTCTCGAAGAAACGCGGCCAGCCGATACGGTCTATCCAGTCAGCCATGCGTTCCCATGGACGCGCGTCGTCCTTGTACACGTTCAATATCCGCTTCACCACCACGCCAACCTCCGGCCATCTTGGCGGATTGTTGGGTAGGCCGGACGCAACCATTTTCATGAAGGTCGGCTTGCCGCGCGCATTGGAATTCTTGCCACCCACCCAGATAGCCAGCTTGGAATTCTCGCTGTCATTGATCTGCATCGGCGGGCAAGGCGGATAGCATGCGCCACAGCACATGCACTTGGTCTCGTCGATTTCCAAAGAAGGCTTGCCGTTGACCATGGCCGGACGGATCGCCGCAACCGGGCAACGCGCAACAACCGTTGGTCGTTCGCACACGTTCGCGACCAGATCGTGATTGATCACCGGCGGTTTGGTATGTTGAATGATGATCGCAAGATCAGCCTGTCCACCGCAATTGATCTCGCAGCATGAAGTGGATAAGTGCACGCGATTGGGCATCTCCTCGCGCTTGAATTCAACGATCAGATCATCCATCAATGACTTGACCATGCCAGAGGCATCCGTAGCCGGAATGTCACAGTGTAACCATCCCTGGGTATGCGAGATCATCGAAATCGAGTTGCCGGTACCGCCCACCGGGAAGCCGTGCTTTTCCAATTCGGCAATCAGCGGGGCAACCTTCTCATCTTTGGAAACCATGTACTCGATGTTGGAGCGGATCGTAAAGCGCACGTGACCTTCCGCAAACTTGTCGGCTATATCGCATAACAAGCGGATGGTACCCACATCCATTTGCCGCTGCGTGCCGGCTCGCACTGTCCATAACTGGTCGCCGCTATGAGCCACGTGGCGCAGCACGCCGGGGCGTGGACGGTCATGATATTTCCAGGTGCCGTAGTTCTTTATCATCAGCGGATGCAAATAAGGCTTGTTGTCCGGTACGCCGGTTTCTTTGGGCTTGCGCATTGCGGGTTTCGCTTGAACTGCTTGGTTCATTTTATGTCTCCTCAGGCGGCTTGTTTCTTGGCATTGATTTTGGCGACTTCCTCATCCCAACCGTCGGTTCGGACATACGGATTGGTGCGTGGGGTGGATACCATGTTCGCATCAACATCGATTTCCACGCCTTCCAGGAAATTGATCAAACCGATACGCTCGATCATTTCGCCGGTGCGTTCGTGTTCCAGTGCATTTTCCGCGAAAAAGTCGATGGTACGCTGACCCAGGTCAACCAGTTTCTGTATTTCCTCATCTGTTTCAAGCTTCATGAACGGAATAATGACCGTGCCCATCAAGCCACCGATCTTCAGCGTGCTCTTGCCGCCAACCAGTATGGTCGCACCCTTGTCTTTACCGGGAGCCAATGCACCAGTCATCACATTGATGCAGTGCATGCAGCGTACACAGTCGTGGTTGTCGATCTCAATCGCCTGAGTATCGTTGATCGCAACACTGGTGATGTTTGCGCCCTTTTTGACATTCTTGATCTGCTTGAGCTGAAAGGTCTTGGTCGGGCAGCGAGCCACGACGTCGTTCACCAACTCGTCCATACCATGCTTGGCAAACCACTGTTTGGCCATCGTTTCATCAGTGCGAATGTTGTCGCGCCAGGTTCCGATCACCGCCATGTCGGCACGCTGCACAGAGTTCATGCAGTCATTCGGACATCCGGAATACTTGAATTTGAACTTGTACGGCAAGGAAGGACGGTGCATGTCATCCAGCAAGGTGTTCAATACACTGCGGTGCGCCTTGGCTTCGTCGAAACAGGACTGCTCGCAACGCGCCGCGCCCACGCAGGACATCGAGGTGCGCACTGCCGGTCCGGCACCGCCGAGATCGAAACCCATTTCATTAATCTCGTCGAAGGCTTTCTGCACGTTATCGGTGGTCGCGCCCTGGAACATGATGTCGCCGGACTGGCCATGAAAGGCAATCAGGCCGGATCCATGCTTCTCCCAGACATCGCAAAATTTGCGCAGAACCTCGGTGTTGTAATGCATGCCGGCAGGTGGCATCACGCGCAAGGTGTGAAATTCAGCGCAATCCTCGTAAATTGGCTTGCCGGCTTCGTCCTTGAGTTCGGTAAAGCGCGGGATGATGCCGCCACCATAGCCGAACACACCAACGGTACCGCCCTTCCAGTAACCCTTTTTGGTTCGGTAAGAAGTCTCGAGTTGTCCCAACAAGTCCACAACATAATCTTTATCTTTGGCCAGCGCTTTCAAGCCGGTCACAAAACTGGGCCACTCACCAGACTCAAGTTGATCGAGGTTTGGGGTATCATGCATTTTTTTAGCCATAACAATTCTCCTTTTAGTCGCGTTGCCCGGGTTTAGTGTTGGCAAACGATCCGATGATCCGGCAGGGCCGGGAACCTTTAATCTACCTGGACTATAAACCGAACTGTTCGGTCAGCCCATAACTCACGGTGTATTAGGATACTACGATATATTACCCAACGCATTCCATCACCCTTAGCGGCTATCATCAATAACCCTTATGGGTAGTGTCTGGCTTCCCCCAGTAGTATTTCAAAATCAAGTACATTAGCGATAGACTTATATAGTAGATAAAGTCCCGCTCAGAATCATTTACTGAAATTTTGCGATCCACCTGGACGATAGGAAATTAAATGGCACAAATCAGCGAATTAGCAAAATTCAAGGTTCCTTTAGGGAGTCAGGAAATTGAACTGCACCAGATAGATCACGTCGAAGGCGGAATGAGTTTGATGCGTATCCGTATTCGCGAGGGAAAACGATTTACGATTTTCGACATCGACCCCGCTACGGCCGAACAGTGGGCCGCGGCAATGCAACACTGGGCAAACTCCCAGAAAAATCCAGCGCAATGACCAAGATTACTCCAGAAATGGTCGACATGGTGTTCGGTCTTGAGGGGAGCACATTACCTGCCTCATATCGCGTTGCGCTTTGGGACGCACTATTGCGTCTTGCCCCACAGTTCACTGAAGAACAACAGGTCGGTGTCCTGCCGTTGCGCTCAGCCGAAAATAGTCAGGATATGCTGCTTGCCAAACGTGCCAAACTGGTGGTGCGCATGCCAACACCGCTTGCTGAATCTGCCGCAGCCAGCCTGACAGGACAACAACTCGATATCGCAGGGAGTACTATGCGCATAGGTTCAGCGAAAGCACGAACTATCCAACCCTACCCTACCATTCATGCCCAACTGGTAACCGGTCCCGACGATGAAATTCAGTTCGTGGAAGGCATCCGGGATCAGATGGCAAAATTGGGCGTTGCGGGAAAGTTGATTTGTGGCAAGCGCATCGCCGCCACTGACGGCCAGCGATCCATTCACGGTTACAGCCTGGTATTGCATGACCTGAAACCCGAGGCATCGTTACTGTTGCAATATGCCGGTCTGGGCGTTGACCGTCAATTCGGTTGTGGTATTTTTGTCCCGTACAAAGTCATTACAGGATTGAGTGAAGATTGAGTTTTTTGCTTATTATTTTTATGGAGATCAGTCATGAGCTATGTCGTTGCAGGAAATCAAGTCGAAACCGATGATGATGGCTACCTGTTGGAACCGGATTACAGTGAACAAATAGTCAACATTATCGCTGCGGCGGAAGGTATTGAATTGACACCCAAGCACTGGGAAGTCGTCAGTTTTATGCGCGACCAGTATAAAGAACATGGACATACACCCAATTTCCGCAATATGCTGAAAGGCGTCAATGAATTCTGGCCAGAGGCGGATAGCAAGGCCCTGTATGATTTGTTTCCAACCGGACCGGCCAAGCAGGGAGCAAAAGTTGCCGGCCTGCCACAGCCTTATGGAAAAGGCGGGTATTGAAACAGTGACCTTTCCAAAATTGACAGGACAGCTGATATGAACACTCAAGAGTTGCACTCCAATGTAAAGCTGGATATGCGGGGGCTGACCTGCCCCGCTCCGCTGGTCGGAGCAAAGCGGGTGGTCGACGATCTGAAAAACGAAGAAGTACTGTTGCTGATTTCGGACTGTCCGGGCACCAAAGACGATCTGTTCTCATGGGCTGAACAGACCCATAACAAGGTATTAAAAACGGAAGCAATGCCCGATGGCGGCACGGGTTACTACGTTATGAAGGGCAAGGGAGCATCGCACAAGGCGAATGTCATCCTTGATGTTCGCGGTGTGCATTGCCCGGGACCGATCGTGGAAGCCAAGAAACTGTTGAACGGCATGAAGACAGGTGAAATACTCAAGCTGATCAGCAACTGCCCGGGCATACACTCCGATATCGTCGGGTGGGCGGAGTCAACCGGAGTGAAAATCATCAATACTGATGAAGCATCCGCCGGGGAGTATGAATTCTTCCTGCAAAAGGGCTGACCGGCACCACCGGCCCATCTGAATATGCGCATCAAAAGCCAATGGTTCAAAAGTGACCGTGAAAAAACCCCGCAAGAGATTGCAGGTGCGATGGCGTTTACCATCTGGCGTATCGCCGACAACGCACTGAAGAATACCCGTAGGGCGAATTTCGAAATTGCGATCGGCCCGCAATATTTTTCATTCATCACCGAATTCCTGGTATTCCTGATTCAGGTCGCGGACCGCATCGCCCATCGCCAATTATCCTCGGAAGATCGCTTTGCCTTTACCAGCACATTGGCCAACCGTGTCGCCGAAACCCTGACTGAAAACCAAAGCCGCTTGCTGGACGACAACATCACTGATCACAAACAGATTTTTATCGACAAGCTCAACCAGCGCGCTGGAGAGTATGCCGAATTCAACTACGGGGCCGACGGCCCCGAGTTCGCCTTTACCCGCTACCTCGCGTTCTGCATGCGCGAAGTCATGGACGAAAAGGATGTCGAATGGGTAATCGATCAGATGATGAGCATCGAAGCGCCCAATGCCGTGGACATGGTCGAGAAAACCATGCAGAACCTGTTCGCAAAAGAACCCCCGCAGACACGCATCCGCAAGGTCAGCGGCGACTGATTCAATTAAATTCGTAGCAACCAAGATGCAGAATCCATTCGATCTCGACAACACTGATGCCTACCTGCGCTGGCGAGATCATAAGCTGGCGCATGCCATCACCGACCCGAACGGGCTGATTGTCGACATCCGAAATCCGATTTCACTGACCAAGACCGAACACGCAGCGCTGTTGGAACGGTGCCAGCGCAGCAACATGGTGATTTATACCACTCGGACCAATCCAATTGATGAAGTTGCGGTACAGCAGTTCGGTCTGCAGCTCGGACTGACCAGCCTGGATGCAAACTTCCTGGCAAGCGAACAAGGCATCACACGCGTCACTGTATGTGCCGATGACGGTCAGCGGCAGGCTTATATCCCCTATACCGATCGCGCAATCAGATGGCATACCGACGGATACTACAATTCACCCGATCGCCAGGTGCGCAGCTTTGTACTGCATTGCGTGCACAGTGCCGGGCAAGGAGGCGAAAACCGATTACTGGATCATGAAATCGTCTATCTGATGTTGCGCGATGAAAACCCGGACTTCATCCGGGCGTTATCCGCAGCGGATGCGATGACCATTCCGGAACGCACCGATGAACAGGGCGTGGCGCGCGCTGCGCAAAGCGGCCCGGTGTTTTCAGTCGTTCCGGTCAGCGGCGCGCTGCACATGCGTTATACCGGACGCACCCGCAGCATAGAATGGAAATCTGACGCGACAACGCTCGCGGCAGTCGCCGTGCTGGAAAAACTGCTTGCTTCGGACTTGCCGCACATCCATCGCTTGCGGCTGGAACCCGGCATGGGTCTGTTGTGCAACAACGTGCTGCACGACCGCGCTGCGTTTGATGATGATGGGTCTGCACCACGCCTACTGTATCGCGCCCGCTATCACGAGCGAATCGCGGCCAGCTGATATCCCCGCTCTTCGAAACACACTATTGCCGATAAAAAAGCCCGCCATCATTGCGATGGCGGGCTTGAGGTTTACTACAATTTTTTCCCGGCAATTACCAGCCGTAGGAGATGCCGATCGAGTCTTCGTGCATTGTGAGGTTAGCTTCGCCCCCACCGAGCCCACCGCCACCAGCTCCACCGGTAGTAGGAATAGATCCGGAGCCATTGACGGTCTTGCTGAATGCATGGACATAGGCAACAGTAATTTCAGACTTATCCGCCAAAGTCCATGTACCACCCAGTGTCAGGTGATCCTGTACTATTCCCGGCGCCACGATATTCAACAAAGTCTGGCTGTTCGGTATAGGCTGGTCGCTATGATCATAGCCGGCACGTAGCGTAAACGTCGAACTGTAAGCATGACTTACGCCGAGTTTGTAAGCATTGATATTCTGCCATCCAAATCCTGGGCCATTATTCGCTCCCAACATTGTTCCCGCTGGAGTTCCATTCGGTAATCCGACAAAAGGATTACTTACGGATGCGACATCCTGATAATTAATGCGCTGGATATCGAACGCGACAGTGGTTGCAGGCGTGGCTTTCACTGCGATGCCAACCCCATAATTGGACGGTATGTCGAAGCTGCCCTGTTCGGCAAACAAACCGCTATATTTACTCAGCTTGCCCATCTTGGTCTTGCTCTGATAAGTCGCCCCCAAAGTCACCATCGGGGTGACTTCTCCGGTCCAACCTACCCTTACTCCATAACCTGTCGAAGTATCCGTTCCGTTATCACTAAGCTTGGTTTTATCGGTAGACAAACTATCGAATGCTGTATGTAATCCGGTCGCACTGAACATCTGGTAGGCCAGATTCAACGAAACGCCAACCGCATTGGACGGGTTGATCTTCATCGCCCAGGTCGGCGCAATGAATAACTGTGACATATTAATACCAAGATTGCCTTGAGCCCCCAACTTTGCAAACGGGTTACTGTTGTACTGTGTGTTCATGCCGCCGTTACCGAACACAGACACGCCGATTGAGGTGTCCGCATTGATCATCCTGTTGTAGCCGAAACCCGGGATGAAGAAGTTGCTCCGGCCATTACCGTCATATGTTCCATTCAAACCATATGCGTTACCGGTAATTTGGGTGCTACGATTCGGCTTGAACCAGGTCAGCTCAAAATCGGTACGATCACCGACCATCACCATCCCGGCCGGGTTGTTTGCAGCCGCGAGGGCATCCAGAGGCAGCGCAATCGATGCGCCGCCCATCGCTTCGTTCTTTGCGCCATAGCCTATCGGCGAGTAGCCGTTGGTGGCATGTGCCAGCAGCGGTGTAGCCATTACGCCGGCGGACAACAACGACACAATAATCTTGTTCATTCTCATTGCAACTCTCCTCGTAATTATAATAAAACAACCCCCGCTACTGCCCTGCCACTAAACAAACAAACAGATATCCGTATCTCCTGCAAACCCCATGAACATAGCGGCGCCACCGTATTCGCACTGCTCAATGAATTCGCTCTTGTCGAACTCGAACAGGTCGACCGTCATCTGGCAGGCAATGAATTTCACTTCAGCTTCCAGGCAAAGGTCGCGCAGTTCAGTGAGCGATGCCACACCATGCTTCTTGAGCTTCTGCTTCATCATCATGGTGGCCATGGATTCCATACCGGGCAACATTTGCACCATTACCGGCATCGGTATCGGCATCGGCATGGCCGGGTTGGCCAGCGGGCTGATCATCACATTGGACAAGTCCTTGCGCAGCAACTGCAGGCCGTAAAAAGTGAAGAACACCTGCACTTCATAGCCCAGAGCAGCAGCGGTCGAAGCCAGAATGAATGGTGGATAAGCCATATCCAGCGTGCCTTTGGTGGCGATGATCGCCATTTTTTTGCTCATATTCCCCCCTCGAGTAAGGTTTGAGTGTGTATGGAAACCGGATTATTTTTTCTTCATGTAAAACGTGTATGCACCGTTCGCTTCTTCGGTTTCCAGCAAGCTGTTACCGGTCTGATCGGCGAATGCCTGCATATCCTTGACAGCACCACAATCCGTCGCAATCATCTTGAGCACTTGCCCGGAAGTCATATCAGCAAGTGCTTTTTTGGTTTTAAGGATAGGCAAGGGGCACGACAGGCCGCTGGCATCAAATTCTTTGTCAAAGTTCATAATTCATCTCCTGCAAGTTAATTAATTATCGCCAAATCAAAATCACATTGGCTCAAATGGGAAAAACACAAAAGTGTTACATACCTGTTACATGTCGGTTATCGCATTATAGGAATAAGCAGCCAGCCAGCGTCCATACCCACTAAGAGTTTAAGGGATAACCCTAATGGGTTATTTCCCAAAATTTGCTTAATCTCCATGCTGTTTAACAGGTTTGCAAGGCTAAATTACTCTTATTTAGCTATCGAGTAAACAGAGCGTTCTATACTCATGCGGAGATAGTGAGTTCAGCGTTCCACAGACATTGCCAGATTGGTACCGGCAGGCTTGGCGAGCAGCGGGGGCTTCAATCCACAGCACTGACGAACAGAATCCTGATTTGCATGGCCTTTAAACAGATACACTTTGCACTTATCTCGCGATCACACAACAAATCGCGAATCGAAACATAACGGTCGCGCTACAGGAAACCGGAAGCAGAATGAAACCATTTTATTTCTTAGGGATGCTTGCTTTGTTCTTGGCCAATTCGGCTTTCGGCGACGAAGCCGCGATCAGGGCAGAGATGGCCAAAAAATTCCCTTATTCAAAGATCATCAGCGTCAGCAAAACGCCGTATCTTGGATTATATGAGGTTGCTTTCGATGACCAACTGGTTTATACCGACGAAAAAATGACCTACCTTTTTTCGGGCAACATTCTCGATATGCGGACGTTGAAGAATCTGACCGAAGCAAGAGAAAAGCAGCTTTATGCAATCAATTTCGATACCCTGCCACTCGACCTTGCCATCAAGAACGTGAAAGGTGATGGCAAAAG
>JBDTCC010000039.1:0-29966 GCA_039923775.1 Gallionella sp.
AACCGATGACTAGAATTTTCATATCAAACCTTGAGTCAAATTTGGATGCAGTTTAAAACGTCGCGAGCGATGACAGTACAAGGCGCGCAAGAATGAAGAAGCGGAATTTACTGTTTGGTAAATGAGCATTCTGAATTCTTGCAGCAACGCCGTAATGTCGAGCGCAGTAGTTTTAATGGCGAAAGTGGCGGAAGCCGGTAAACACCATCGCGATACCATGTTCGTCCGCTGCCGCGATCACTTCTTCGTCGCGCATCGAGCCGCCGGGCTGGATCACGGCCTTAGCACCCGCTTCGGCCAGCACGTCGATACCGTCACGGAACGGGAAGAAGGCATCCGATGACACGACGGAACCAGCAAGCGACAAGCCCGCGTTCTGCGCTTTGATGCTGGCGATGCGCGTGCTGTCCACGCGGCTCATCTGTCCGGCGCCCACGCCCAGTGTCTGGCCGTTCCTGCAGAACACGATCGCGTTGGACTTCACATATTTGGCCACGCGCCATGCGAACAGCAGGTCCTGCAGTTGTGCGGCGCTCGGCTGTGTCTTGCTTGCCACCTTGAGTTGCGCTGCCTGCACGTTGAGCGTGTCCGGTGATTGCACCAGCAGGCCGCCGTTGACGCGCTTGAAGTCGAACTGGTTGTGCGCGTTGGACAGCGGCACGGTGAGCACGCGCACGTTCTGCTTCGCCGCTGTGACCTTGAGCGCTGCCTCGGAAGCGGACGGCGCGATGATCAGTTCGACGAACTGGTTTGCGGTGATCTGTGTCGCACTCTCGGCATCCAGTTCGCGGTTGAAGGCGATGATGCCGCCGAACGCGGAGGTGGGGTCGGTCGCATAGGCCAGCTTGTAGGCGTTCAACGGTGTGTCGGCAATCGCCACGCCGCAGGGGTTGGCATGCTTGACGATCACGCAGGCAGGCTGGTCGAAAGTCTTGACCAGTTCCCATGCCGCATCGGCATCGCCGATGTTGTTGTAGGAGAGTTCCTTGCCTTGTAACTGGGTGTAGTCGGCGATGCCGCCCGGTACCGGGATCAGGTCGTGGTAGAACGCGGCGCTCTGGTGCGGATTCTCGCCGTAGCGCATTTCCTGCACCTTGGCGAAATTGAAATTGATCTGCGCCGGGAACGCGCTCTTCGTGCCGTCCGCATCGATCGCGGTCAGATAGTTGCTGATCGCGGAATCGTAAGCGGCGGTGTGCGAGAAGGCTTTCTTTGCCAGATCGAAACGTGTTGCGTCGCTCACCGAACATTTGTTGGTCTGCATCTCGGCCAGCACGTCGGCGTAGTCGGCGGGGTCGGTGACGATGGCGACGTGGCCGTGGTTCTTCGCTGCCGCGCGCACCATGGTCGGTCCGCCGATGTCGATATTTTCGATGGCGTCTTCCAGCGAGCAATTCGGTTTGGCGACGGTCGCCGCGAACGGGTAGAGATTCACCACCACCAGATCGATGGTCGGGATGTCGTGTTTCTTCAGCGTGGCGACATGCTCGGGCAGATCACGACGCGCCAGTATCCCGGCATGGACTTTGGGTTGCAGCGTCTTGACGCGTCCGTCCAGCATCTCGGGAAAGCCGGTGTAGTCCGCCACTTCGGTGACCGGAATATTGTTGTCGGCGAGCAGCTTGGCAGTGCCGCCGGTGGAGAGGATTTTTACGCCGAGCTGGTTCAGCCCCTGCGCAAATTCGAGAACGCCGGATTTGTCCGACACGCTGATGAGTGCTTGCTTGATTATTGCCATGATGATTCCAAAATAAAAATAAAAATAAAAATTTTATGCGCTCGTTGCGGCGCTTATGGCTTGCCTTCTTGGCGCGGCACGTGGAAGCGGGAGCGACACTATGTAGGAGCGCAATTTATTGCGCGATTGTTTTGCTGAATAATCGCCCGATCAATCGGGCTCCTACGGTATCACGATGTGGCTTGCAAACCTGATGCTCAATCTGGTTTTCACGCGATACCGTGTTGCTGCATTTTCTTGCGCAGGGTGTTGCGGTTGATGCCGAGCATTTCCGCGGCGCGCGTCTGGTTCCCGCCGACATGTTCCAGCACCATTTCAAGCAGCGGTCTCTCGACACAGTCTATTACCATGTCGTATATGCCGCAGCAGGGTATTTCACCGTCGAGGTCCTTGAAATATTCCTTGAGTGACTTGCGCACGTGGCGCGCCATGTCATTTTCATCCACCACGCAATCTGTCATGCCGCCAGTTCCTCCAAATATTGCAACTGCGTTCCATGTTGCGATTGTTCCGCAAAAAAATCATCCACGGCGGCCAATTGCGCCACCGGATCTTCAAGTTGATTCATGTGGTGCCGGAAATGTGCCGAACCGGCCAGGCCCTTGGTGTACCAGGAAATATGTTTGCGTGCCACGCGCAAGCCGGTGTGCTCGCCGTAGAAGAGATACAGCTCGTGCACATGATCGCGCAACACGTTGTGGATTTCGCCGACTTGCGGGGCGGGCAGGTGTTCGCCGCTGTTGAGGTAATGTTCGATTTCACGGAAGATCCACGGGCGGCCCTGTGCCGCGCGGCCTATCATTACCGCATCCGCGCCGGTTCGTTCCAGCACGTATTTGACTTTTTCCGGTGAGATGATGTCGCCGTTGGCGATGATCGGTATGTTCACACTGGCCTTGACGGCGGCGATGGTGTCGTATTCGGCATCGCCGGTGTAGGCACAGGCGCGGGTGCGCCCGTGAATGGCGAGTGCCTGTATGCCGCTGGATTCCGCAATTTTTGCGATGCGGATTGCGTTGCGGTTCTGCTTGTCCCAGCCGGTGCGTATCTTGAGCGTGACCGGCACGTTCACCGCGTTGACCACCGCTTCCAGCAGTTGCGCCACCAGTGGTTCATTTTGCAGCAGCGCGGAACCGGCCATCACGTTGCAGATTTTTTTCGCCGGACAGCCCATGTTGATGTCGATGATCTGCGCACCGTTGTCCACGTTGTATTGCGCGGCCTGTGCCAGCATGACAGGGTCGGCGCCGACGATCTGCACCGAGATCGGATCGACCTCACCCTCATGGTTGGCGCGCCGCCTGGTCTTTTCCGAGCCGTACAACAGCGAATTGGAAGACACCATCTCGCTCACCGCCATGCCCGCGCCCAAACGTTTGCACAGCATGCGGAACGGCCGATCGGTCACCCCTGCCATGGGCGCGACGATGAGATTGTTTTTCAGTTGGTAGGGACCGATGCGCATCCGGATTTTTATAATGAGTTTTTATGGGAGGGGGAGGGATTATAAATGAATCTTGGCGACATGCTATTATTCCGTGCATGAAATTCGATGTCGTGATCATAGGTGGGGGATTGGTGGGAGCCAGTCTTGCCGCCGCCCTCAAACACAGTGGACTTTCGCTTGCGATGGTGGAGAGTCAGTCCTTGCTCATCCCGGAAAACGCGCCGGCCAATGCAGGCGATTGGGACAATCGAATTTACGCGATCAGTCCGGGCAGCCGCAGCTTCCTTGAACAATCGGGCGCGTGGTCGTTGCTGGATACCCGCCGCATCGCACCTGTCGAAGCGATGCGGGTATTCGGCGATACCGGGGCGGAACTGGAATTCAGCGCGTATCAGATGGGCGTCGCGGAGTTGGCCTGCATACTGGAAAACCGCGCGTTGCACAGCGCGCTGTGGCAGGTTCTGCAGGATCAGGAAAACCTCACGCTGTTGCAACCGGCACGCTGCGCGTCACTCGAATTTTCCGCCGATGAAGCCCTGCTGGCGCTGGAAGACGGCCGTACGCTGGGTGCCAAACTCATTGTGGGTGCGGATGGGCGCGACTCCTGGGTGCGCAATCAGGCAGGCATTAGCGCCGCGCCGTTGGACTATCAGCAACACGGCGTAGTGGCCAACTTCTCGTGTGAATTACCCCACCGCGGGATTGCACATCAGTGGTTCCAGCCGGATGGCATCCTCGCCCTGCTGCCGCTGGCCGGCAACCGGGTTTCCATGGTGTGGTCGGTCAGCCCGGAACAATCGGCGCACCTGCTGGCACTGTCGCATGAAGCGCTGTGCGCGCAAGTCGCTGCCGCATCGCGGCATACGCTGGGCGAACTTAAGCTGGTCACGCCGCCCGCCGCTTTTCCGTTGCGCCTGCTGGTGTTGCCGCAGATCAGCGCACCGCGCGTGGCGCTGATCGGCGATGCCGCGCATAACATGCACCCGCTGGCCGGGCAGGGTGTGAATACCGGCTTTCGCGACGCGCGCCAGCTGGCGCGGATACTTCTTGAACGGGGTGCGCAAAACGACTGCGGCGATGCTCATTTGTTGCGCCGTTATGAACGAAAACGCAAAGAAGACATCTACTCCATGCAGGCCGCGACTTACGGACTTAAGAATTTGTTCAACAATGACAACCCGCTGTTGAGAACGGCACGCAATTTGGGGCTGGATGCCGTCAATCACATCAACCCGCTGAAAAAAATGCTGATGCAGCATGCCTTGAATTAAACTGCCGCCACTATAACCAATCCGAGAATATCCAATGAAGAATGTATCTGTACCGATCCTGTCCCGGTTAGCCATTGCACTGCTGCTGATCCTGTCAACCGCCGCCCATGCGGGCGTAAATGAAATACGCCAGTCGCTGCAAAGCAAGTTTCCCGGCATCGGCAACATCGAACACATCGTCAAGACACCCTATGCGGGACTGTATGAAGTGGTGATCGGAGACCAGCTTCTGTATACCGACGAACAGGGGGAATATCTTTTCGACGGCAGCGTGATTGACGCAAAAACCCGCAGCGATCTGACCGCGGAACGGCGCCAGGTGCTGTTTGCGATCGATTTCGACAAGTTGCCGCTCGATCTTGCAGTGAAAGAAGTGAAAGGCAACGGCAAGCGCAAGCTGGCCATATTTACCGATCCGAACTGCCCGTATTGCAAACGGCTGGAAACGGAATTGAGCAGCGTTACCGATGTCACACTGTATCTGTATCTGTACCCGATTTTCCCGGGTTCGACCGAAATCGTGCGCAATGTGCTCTGCTCCAGCGATCCGGTCAAGGCCTGGCACGACTGGATGCTGAAGAAAATCAAACCAGCGAAAGCCGTATGCAAGACGCGGACTGACGAGGTCATGGCGTTGGGTCAAAAGCTCCATGTCAACGGCACGCCAAATCTGATTTTTGGCAATGGCATACAGGCGCCCGGATTCCTGCCGGCAGCAGAATTGGAAAAGAATCTGGACGCACCCAAGATCAAGCCAAGCACGTTATGAACCCCGGTACGGAAACAGTTCAAAGCCTGTTGTTCAGGACGCTGGATGATGCTTGCGAGGGAATTTTCATCGCCGATGCGCGACACCCGGATTACCCGCTGACCTACGTTAACGGGGGATTCGAAAGATTGACCGGCTATGCCTCCGGCGATGTCATCGGCAAGAATTGCCGCGTATTGCAGGGTAGCGATACCGACCAGCCTGAAATGGCGATCATGACCGCCGCGATCGCCAAAGGCGCGGGATGCGTGGTCACGTTGCGCAATTACCGCAAGGATGGTTCAATGTTCTGGGGCGAGTTCAGTATTGCCCCGTTGCATGATGCGCAAGGCACGCTTACACATTACATCGGCATCCTGAGAGGCGTGGCGGCGAAGGGTCAGGCAGAGCGTCAGGAAGATGAAGCCGCGCTCCATACCGATCCGCTGGTCGGTATCAGTAACCGCCGCCATTTCGACAAGCGATTCGCCGACCTGCTGCATGTTGCACAACGTATTCGCAGCGGGATATCGGTGCTGTTGATCGACCTGGATCATTTCAAGCTGTTCAATCAACGTTACGGACAGTCGGCGGGAGATGAATGTTTGCGCATGGTGGCCGGTTGCATTGCCAAATCGTTCGTGCGCACATCGGACTGCGTCGCGAGATATGGCGGCGAGGAGTTTTCCGTCGTGTCATTTTCCACCAGTGCGGATGCCTTGCGCCGTCATGCAAAAACCCTTTGCGAACACGTGCGCGCGCTCAACATCCCGCACGGCGATTCACCCCATGGCGTGGTCACCATCAGTATCGGTGGCATCCGCCGTCTGGCGGACCGGGAGATTACCGAGACACTGCTCATGGAGCAGGCCGGTCTGGAACTGCTGGCCGCCAAGCACAGCGGACGCGACCAGGTGCATATCGCCGGATAGCTTGACGCGTCAAAGCAAACCCATTGAGCAGGCACCCCGTTCATTCAATACGGTTTCATTCATAGGTGAAGGAGATATGTTGATTGCCGGAAGCCGCTTCAGGGTGGCATTGTTTTGTCTGATGGCCGTTGGACTCGGCGGATGCGCGTCCACCGGAAATGTGATCGGTTTTGAGCAATCAAACATGAATGCACCGATCAAGATGCTGGTCATGGAGTCGCCGGTTTCAATTGAACCGGGAAGGCTCCGGGCAGTGTTGGCTCCGGACGTCAAGCCGGGATCGCCGGTCCCGGAGGGACTGATTGCCCATGGCGAGCGGCACGCGCGGGAATATGCCCTGACCTCAATGCAGGATGCGCTGGACAAGCAGGCCGGACTGGATGTCATCAAGCCCCCGGCGGGGGAGAACCCGTCCATCGATAAAATCGAGGGAAATAAATTTGAAAGTGCCATTACTCAGGATGAGGCAGACAGGCTCAGAGCAACCACGGGCGCTGATGCGATTCTGAGATTTGGCATTACCGATTACGGCATGACCCCGAAATCCTGGCGGGATGGCTATATTACATTCGAGGTCACTTCAACGTTGGCCATTGCGGGGGCGATTGCATACGCCGGCACTGCCGCCGCCAAGGCTGCAGGAAGCGCCTATCTGGTGCAGGAAGGCGTTGAGGAATCGGCCGAGTCTTATGCCGGATTCTGGGCTCTGGATGTGGTCAGTCGTCCCGTCAGGATAAAGGCGGAGCTGGTCCGTCTGAATCCGGTCGCAACGGTTTGGGAAGCCAGCGATACGGGATTGTCTGATGTCAGTCTGTCTCGCCTGACCCGGAAAGTGGCTGCTATCGAGCGGGGCAATCAGTTGGATCAGTCGACAAATTATGCCGTCGGGGATGTGGTGTCCAACCTGTCGTCGGCCATGAAAGAAATCAATTGAACAGTTGGCGTGAATTGTCCTGCGGTGGAACTAACATCGAGAACAGTGTGCGCCTGAACAGGGCGAGGGCGAGTCGGGTAATTATGGGGTTAATGACGGTTCTGCACCCTTGGGAAACAACACCCACATCTGGCCGGTCTGTTTCATGCGCCCCGCCTGTGCGCCGGCCTGGTCGCCATAACCCCAGAAAAAATCCCCGCGCACCGGGCCCCTGATTGCGCCGCCGGTATCCTGCGCCAGCATCAGGCGATTCAGCGGCTCGGTGGTATTCGGATAAGTGGTGGAAATAAACACCGGTGAGCCCAGCGGAATGGTGCGCGGATCCACAGCCAGGCTGTACTGGTCGGTCAGCGGCACACCCAATGCGCCAAGCGGGGCGGGCAACGAATCGGGCAACACGCGGAAAAACACGTAGCTGGCATTCTGTTCCAGCAGGCTGTCCATCTGGTCGGGATGCTGCGCCGCCCAATCCTTGATGCCCTGCATGGACGCATCTTCAAGTTTGATCCCGCCCATTGCGACCAGTTTCTTGCCGATGGAGGTATAGGGATATCCGTTCTGGTCGGCATAGCCGACCTTGACTGTGCTGCCATCCGGCAATTCGATACGGCCCGAACCCTGTATCTGCAGAAAGAACAGATCGACCGCGTCGTCCACCCAGAACAGTTCGCGTCCGTGCAGCGGCGCCTTGCCGCTGTCGATCTCGCTGCGGTTGTAATAGGGTATGACGCGATTGCCGTCCAGCCGCCCGCGCAGGCGCATGTCTTTCAATTGCGGGTACGCATCGCCCAGGTCTATGGTCAGCAAATCATCCGGCACGCCATACAGCGGATAACGGAAGCGTGATGTCTTGACGCGGCTGCCATACAGCTTCGGTTCGTAGTAGCCGGTGAACAGTCCCTGTGAAGTTCCGTCAGGGTTGTACACCTGATAGGGCGTGAAATCTTCCTCGAAAAAAGCATGCAACTGGTCATTGTCCGGCTCGGTCATCTGGTCGGCGCGGGCGCATACGGTTTGCCAGGCCGGCTTGTTCTTCAAAGCATTGCAGCTTTGCCAGAAGGCCGCCCAGGCGGGTTGCAAATCTATGGTTTGCCAATCCGGCAGCATCTCCCACTTGCTTACCGCAAACGGTGGATAAACCTGTGCAACAGGCGGTGTGACGGGCGGTTTGGGCGTGGTGCAGGCGGCAAGCAGGATCAGCGGCAGCAGCGCGGCTTTGAGCCGCGCATGGAAAGAAAATTCAATGCAGGACACGCGGCACACTTAGCACAAATTGTGGAATCTCGACCTCAAACAGGGAACCATCATCTGTCTGCATCTGGTAACTGCCGCGCATCGTTCCCACCTGCGTGGTCAATACCGTGCCACTGGTATACTCGAAGCTCTGGCTGGGTTTGAGCAGCGGCTGTTCTCCCACCACGCCCTGTCCGCGCACTTCCTGAACATGGTTGTTGGCATCGGTGATGATCCAGTGACGGCTGATGAGTTTTGCGGAATCAGAACCGAGATTGGTAATGGTGATAGTGTAGGAAAAAACGAAGCGGTTGCCCGCTTCATCGGATTGATCCGACAGGTAATTCACCTGCGTCTGTACCACGACACCGCGTTGATTTATTTCTTCCATGCATGTCATTTGAACCGATTTTCGCTTATGTCGCAAGGGCTTCGCGGTGATTTTATGCTAATCTTTGCGCGTATTTTTTGTGGATATACTTGTTGGCACCTCTGGAAATTCGTTTTGTGGAATGGCAGGCTGGACACGGCGATGCGAAGCATGTGGGGCGGGCAAGCCTGCTGCTTCGCGTTCCCGCACTAGGAGGGCTTCGCCCCACCGTGTCGCGCTAGCAGCGGAAGGAGCCGCGTATAACCAGCGACTTACCCGCGTGCGGGTTTGGTCGAATGGCTAGCGGACTTATCAGAGAACGACGAGGCATATCGCATAGATAGACACACCCGCGAGGGGTAGGCCGCGCGGTACCCGTAGCTGAAGCTACGACCGCTGCGCACAGAAGTGAGCGAGCACGCGACGACGTGATTCGCCCGGAAAACGAATTTATAGAGGTGTCAATGAATGGTTATTTGAAACGCATCCTCAACGCGCGCGTCTACGACGTGGCCGTCGAGACCCCGCTGGAAGCGGCGCCCAATCTGTCCGCTCGTATCGGTAACAGGGTGTTGCTGAAACGCGAGGATATGCAGCCGGTGTTTTCCTTCAAGCTGCGCGGCGCTTACAACAAGATGGCGCAGCTCACGCCCGAACAACTCAAGCGCGGCGTGATCACTGCCTCGGCGGGGAATCACGCACAGGGCGTGGCGCTCAGTGCGCAGAAGCTGGGTTGCAAAGCGGTCATCGTGGTGCCGACAACCACGCCGCAAATCAAGATTCAGGCGATTGCCAGTCGTGGTGCAAAAGTGGTGCTGCACGGCGATTCATATTCGGATGCTTACCAGCATGCGCTGGGGCTGGAAAAGAAAAGCAAGATGACCTTCGTGCATCCCTATGACGACCCGGACGTGATCGCCGGGCAGGGCACCATAGCCATGGAAATCCTGCGCCAGCATACCCACGCCATCCACGCAATCTTCGTTCCGATCGGCGGTGGCGGACTGATCTCGGGCGTGGCGGCCTATGTCAAGAGTTTGCGCCCGGAAATCAAGGTGATCGGTGTTCAGCCCGTGGATTCAGATGCGATGTACTGTTCGGTGAAAAGTAAACGGCGCGTTATTCTCGACCATGTCGGGCTGTTCTCCGACGGCGTGGCAGTCAAACAGGTCGGCACGGAAACTTTCCGGCTGTGCCGCAAGCTGGTCGACGAGATCATCCTGGTGGATACCGACACTGTCTGTGCAGCGCTCAAGGATGTATTCGAAGACACCCGTTCTATCCTTGAACCGGCGGGTGCGCTGTCAATCGCCGGTGCCAAGCTGTATGCCGAGCGCGAAAACCTGAAAGATGAAACGCTGATCGCGATCGCCTCCGGTGCGAACATGAACTTCGACAGTTTGCGTTTTGTCGCGGAGCGCGCCGAGATCGGTGAAAGACGCGAAGCCATACTGGCCGTGACGATTCCAGAGACCCCGGGCAGTTTCCGCAAATTCTGCTCGTTACTCGGCAAACGCAGCATCACCGAGTTCAATTACCGTTATTCCGATCCGAAGACCGCGCATGTGTTTGTCGGTATCCAGGTGCGCAACCAGCAGGAAACCGTCGAGTTGGTGGAGAAGCTGCAGCGCAACAAACTCAATACGCTGGATTTGAGCGACAACGAAATGGCCAAGCTGCATTTGCGCCATCTGGTCGGCGGGCATGCGTCTGAAGCCAAGGACGAAATCATGTTCCGCTTTGAATTCCCGGAACGCCCCGGCGCGCTCATGCTGTTCCTCAACAGCATGAGCCACAATTGGAACATCAGCCTGTTCCACTATCGCAACCACGGGGCGGATTACGGCCGGGTGCTGGTCGGCATGCAGGTGCCGCACCACGACAAGCAGGCGCTCAAGACATTCCTGGACAAGCTTGGCTATCGCTACTGGGACGAGAGCGCAAATCCCGCGTATCGGCTGTTCCTGGGGTAACAGGGTGTTGAAAAACGTAACGAGCGATGGCAGAACAAGGCGCGAGCTGGCGAAAATGCGGAGTTTACTGTTAGTAAATGAGCATTTTGAGCCATTGAGCAACGCAGTTGTGCCGAGCGCAGTAGTTTTTCAACCCCCTGTTTAGCGAGCATGTCGGCTTCGTCGCCCGTGAGCAAAACCGGCATCCGCAAGCAACTCCTTGCCCTGCGCGAGCAACTTCCCGCCGATACGCGTGCCGCGCATGGCGACGCAATCGTTGAACGGCTGCTGCAAATGCCGGAATACCAACAGGCCGATACTGTGCTGGGCTACATGAATTTCGGCGCGGAATTTGCCAGTGAATTCTGGGTTCGGCGGGTATTGGCGGACGGTAAAAAATTGGCGTTGCCCCGGGTGAACCACCATACCAGCCAGCTTGATCTGTATCGGGTGGAGGATATGGAGAGCCAGTTGGCGGCTGGATTGTGGGGGATACGTGAGCCGATCGTCGAACGCTGTGAGAGGCTGACCATGATAAATGAGGTAGAATTCGCCCTGCTACCCGGGGTGGCATTTACTCGGGATGGCGCCCGGCTGGGCTACGGCCGCGGTTTTTATGACAAGCTGCTGGCTCGCATGGCTATCCGGCCGGCATTGGCAGCGGCAGCTTTTGGGCTGCAGATCGTCGAACAAATCCCACAGGAATCGACGGACGTAAAAGTCGAATGGATCATCACCGAGCGGGAAACAATCGCTTGTTCGGAAAATGGGAAACCCTAAATCACGTTGTAATAAAGAGAGAATGGAATGATGGCATCAATACCTGATTACGATCCGCAAGAAACCCAGGAATGGCTGGATGCCCTGGAGTCGGTGCTGGAAAACGAAGGCGCGGAGCGCGTTCAATTTCTGCTCGGGCAGCTTATCGATAAAGCCCGCCATTCGGGCGCAGGCATGCCGTTCAGCGCGGTTACGCCGTATTGCAACACTATCGCGCTGGCCGATGAACAACGATCCACCGGGAACCAGGATCTGGAGCACCGCATCCGTGCGTGGACACGCTGGAACGCGATGGTGCTGGTTCTGAATGCCAACCGCGATTCGTCAGAGTTGGGCGGACACATTGCCAGCTTTGCTTCCGCAGCCACCTTGTACGATGTGGCATTCAATCATTTTTTTCACGGCAAGACCGACGATCACGGCGGTGATCTGGTCTATTTCCAGGGACATTCGTCGCCCGGCGTCTATGCCCGCGCATTTCTCGAGGGGCGTATCAGCGAGGAGCAGATGTACAAGTTCCGTCAGGAATCCGAAGGCGGCGGCCTGTCTTCCTACCCGCATCCGTGGTTGATGCCCGACTTCTGGCAGTTTCCCACGGTGTCGATGGGCCTCGGACCGCTGATGGCGATCTATCAGGCCCGCTTCATGCGCTATCTGGAGCATCGCGGTATGGTCAAGACAGCCGGACGCAAGGTGTGGGCATACCTGGGTGACGGCGAGACCGATGAGCCCGAATCGCTGGGCGCAGTCTCGATGGCCGGGCGTGAAAGGCTGGACAATCTGATTTTCGTGGTCAACTGCAATTTGCAGCGCCTCGACGGCCCGGTGCGCGGCAACGGCAAGATTATCCAGGAACTGGAAGGGGTGTTCCGCGGCGCGGGCTGGAACGTGATCAAGGTGGTGTGGGGAAACCAGTGGGACCGCCTGTTTGCCAAGGACAAGAACGGACTGTTGCAAAAGCGCATGCAGGAAGCGGTGGACGGCGATTACCAGACTTACAAATCGAAGGACGGCGCCTATGTGCGCGAGCACTTCTTCGGCAAATATCCGGAATTGCTCGAGATGGTTGCCGATATGTCCGATGACGAAATTTGGCATCTGAATCGCGGTGGTCACGATCCGCGCAAAGTATTTGCAGCTTATGCGACGGCCAGCCAGCATACCGGCCAGCCAACCGTGATCCTGGCCAAGACCGTGAAGGGCTACGGCATGGGCCAGGCCGGGGAAGGCCAGAATATTACCCACCAGCAGAAAAAAATGGCCGGGGAGGTGTTGCTCAAATTCCGTGACCGTTTCAACATTCCGTTGACTGACGAACAGGTCGCCAGCCTGAATTTCTATCGTCCTCCCGAGGACAGCATGGAGATGAAATATCTCAGGGAGCGCAGCAAGGTCATGGGTGTGGTTCCGCAGCGCAAACCGGTCAGCGAGCCGCTGCAGATACCCGCCCTGGAGGCTTTCGAGGCATTGCTGAAAGGTACCGAAGATCGCGAAATCTCGACTACCATGGCCTTCGTGCGCATGCTCGGCATCCTGATCAAGGACAAGAATATCGGCAAGCAGGTCGTGCCTATTGTGCCGGACGAGTTGCGTACTTTCGGCATGGAGGGCATGTTCCGTCAGATTGGCATCTTTTCGCAGGTCGGCCAACTTTATACCCCGCAGGATTCCGAGCAATTGATGTTTTACAAGGAAGACCAGAGCGGCCAGATTTTGCAGGAAGGTATCAATGAAGCCGGCGCGATGTCGTCATGGCTTGCTGCCGCGACTTCGTACGCCAACCACGGCAAGGCGATGCTGCCGTTCTATATCTATTATTCGATGTTCGGTTTTCAACGCGTCGGCGATCTGGCCTGGGCGGCCGGTGACTTGCGCGCGCGCGGCTTCCTGCTGGGTGGTACTGCGGGCCGCACCACACTGAACGGCGAAGGTTTGCAGCACGAAGACGGCCACAGTCACCTGCTGTCGGCAACCATTCCGAATTGCGTATCCTATGATCCGACCTTCGCGTATGAAATTGCGGTGATCATCCACGACGGGATGCGCCGCATGTATGTCGAGCAGCAGGACGTGTACTATTACCTCACCGTGATGAACGAGAACTATGTTCATCCGGCTATGCCGAAGGGCGCGGAAGCGGGCATCATCAAGGGCATGTACCTGTTCAAGGGACAAGAGAAAAGTGGCAAGGGGCAAGGGGAGAAGCCGACAGTTCAATTGATGGGCAGCGGGACCATATTGCGCGAAGTCATCGCGGCGGCTGAATTGCTGGAAAAGGATTTTGGTGTGGCTTCGGACATCTGGAGTGTGACCAGTTTCACCGAATTGCGCCGTGACGGGATGGATTGCGAGCGCTGGAACATGCTGCACCCGGAAAAGCAAGCGCGGGTCAGTCATGTAGAACAGTGCCTGTCCGGCCGAAGCGGCCCGGTGATCGCCGCGACCGATTACATGCGTTCGTTCGCCGACCAGATTCGCGGTTTTCTGCCCGGGCATTTCAAGGTGCTGGGTACGGACGGTTTCGGTCGCTCCGACACACGCAAGAAATTACGCAAGTTCTTTGAGGTTGATCGTCACTACATCGCGGTTGCGGCACTCAAGGCCCTGGCCGACGAGGGTACGATCAAGGCGAGCGAAGTCAGCAAGGCGATCAAACTTTACAAAATCAATCCGGACAAACCAAACCCGACGACAGTTTAAGGTTGGGAGGAGACACACAGTGGCTGAAATAAAACAAGTAACGGTGCCGGATATCGGCGACTACAAGGATGTGAGCATCATCGAAGTGATGGTGAAAGTCGGCGACACGATTAACGCCGAAGACAACCTGGTGACGCTGGAAACTGACAAGGCCGCGATGGAAGTGCCGTCGCCCTATGCAGGCCTTATCAAGGAAATCAAGGTCAAGGTCGGCGACAAGGTGTCGCAGGGCTCGCTGATCCTGCTGGTGGAAAGCAGCGCGGCAGCGAGTGCGCCAAAGGCTGACACGACTACCGCGGCACCCGCAACTGCAGCTGTCGCCGCGCCGGTCCCTGCAGTTGCCGCCAAACCGGCGGCAGCACCGGCGCCCGAAATTGCAGCCGTCCAGCCGGTCTCATCAGCAGGAAAAGCGCACGCCAGCCCGGCGATCCGCCGCTTCGCGCGCGAACTCGGTGTGCCGGTGGATCAGGTCAAAGGCAGCGGCGAGAAGGGTCGCGTGACCAAGGACGACGTGCAACAGTTCGTCAAGAGCGTGCTCGCACAACCGCGCGACGCCGCGGGTGGCAATGGTTTGCAGGTATTGCCCTCACCGGTGGTGGATTTTGCCAAATTCGGCGGGATCGAAATCAGACCGCTGTCGCGTATCAAGAAAATCTCCGGTGCGAACTTGCATCGCAACTGGGTGACAATCCCGCACATCACGCAATTCGACGAGGCCGATATCACCGAAATGGAAGCCTTCCGCAAGGAGCTCGGGGCCGAATACTCAAAACAGAATATCAAGATCACACCTTTGGCTTTCCTGATCAAGGCCGCGGCAGTCGCCTTGCAAAAATACCCTGATTTCAACGCCTCGCTGGATGCCAGCGGTGAAAATCTGGTGCTCAAACAATATTGCCATATCGGGGTGGCAGTGGACACGCCGGACGGATTGATGGTGCCGGTGCTGCGCGATGTGGACAAAAAAGGCATCGTGCAACTGGCGAGGGAATTGGGCGAAATCAGCGCAAGGGCACGAGAGAAAAAGATTACTGCAGCCGAAATGCAAGGCGGCTGTTTTTCGATATCGAGTCTGGGCGGAATAGGCGGCACGGCTTTCACGCCCATCATCAATGCACCGGAAGTGGCGATACTCGGGGTGTCCAGATCCGTTATCAAACCGATGCATCAGGATGACACCTTCGTGGCACGCCTGATGTTGCCGCTGTCGCTGTCATATGATCATCGCGTGATCGACGGCGCAGCAGCTGCACGCTTTATCGTGTTCCTCTCGCATGTGCTGGCAGACACCCGCCGCCTGGCATTGTAATGCCCGACATTGTATTCAACGGCCTTTCAATCAGTGAGCAATAAGGCAATCGGCATCCTGGGCGGGACGTTCGATCCGATACATTACGGGCACTTGCGGCTTGCCGAAGAGATGCTGGAACTGGCCAATCTCAGCCAGATCCGTTTCGTCCCGGCGGGCACGCCGCCGCATCGCGACGAGCCGCAGGTGTCCGCGCAGCATCGCAGCGCGATGGTGCAGCTGGCGATTGCCGACCAACCCGCTTTTGTGCTGGATGCACGCGAAGTAGAGCGCAGCGGCAAGTGCTACACGGTGGATACGCTGCGCGAACTGCGCGGGGAACTGGGATTGGATCAGCCGCTGTGTCTGCTGATGGGCGGCGATGCTTTCCTGCAATTGCATAGCTGGCACGAATGGGAACGATTGTTCGAGCTGGCGCACATCGTGGTGGGTTACCGCCCGGGTTTTACGCTGGAGGAACGTATCCATACCGCCACGCCGGAATTGCAATCGCATTATCAGCAACGTTTGTGCGCTGCGCGGGTATTATCACAACAACCGGCGGGCGGGATTGCCGAGCTGGCCATCCCCAAACTGGAAATCTCCGCCACGCTGATACGCAACCGCGTGGCGGAGAATCGCAGCATACGTTATCTGCTACCCAACACGGTGGCCGGTTATATTCATCAACATCAATTGTACAAGCATGCTAAATACTGAAGAAAAAACCAAAGCCGTCGTCGCCGCACTCGAGGACGTCAAAGCCAACGAAATCACCGTGATCGACACCAGCAAACTCAGCTCGATGTTCGAGCGCATGATCATCGCCAGCGCCAACTCAACCCGGCAGACCAAAGCACTTGCCGACAATGTGGTGGTCAAGCTCAAGGAGCTGGGTGAAAACGTTTATGGTCGCGAGGGTGAAGAGAGCGGCGAGTGGATCCTGGTCGACCTGGGCGAAGTGCTGGTGCACATCATGCAGCCGGCCATCCGCGATTACTACAACCTCGAGGAATTGTGGAGCAAGGCGCAGGCGGCCAGACCCAAGCTGGCACAGTCCTCCAAATAATCCCCTTTCCATGAATGGAATAGCCCATCGTATCCGCGAAGCGCACGGTAATCTAGCATGCATTGATTTATTGCGCGCATTCCGCGGTTGAGATATTCATAAGATGAAGCTCATCATCGTATCCGTTGGACACAAAATGCCGGACTGGATCACGACGGGATTCAACGAATACACCAAGCGCATGCCGCGCGAGGCGCAGATAACGCTGCTGGAAATCAAGCCCGAACCCCGCACCACCGGCAAGACTACGGCACGGATCATGGAGACCGAAGCGCAGCGCATTCTTGCCGCATTGCCGCAAAACTGCCGGCGTATCGCATTGGATGAGCACGGCACACAGCCAACCACCAGACAGCTTGCAGCGCAGATGCAGGACTGGATGCGTGCAGGGGGCGATGTCGCATTCATCATCGGTGGTGCGGACGGTTTGCATGAATCGGTCAAGCAATCCGCGCAGCAACAACTGGCGGTGTCCTCACTCACGCTCCCCCACGCTTTTGTCCGGGTGCTGCTTGCCGAGCAGTTATATCGGGCATACAGCCTGATGCACAATCACCCCTACCATCGCGAATAAATTCCGGATTACATTCCAACTGCCGTGTTGCCAAAATATTTTCTTGCTAACTGCGAAAGGATCGCTGCAAAGCAGCGGGGAACCCATCGACATACCCATTGCGGTTGCATCCTGGTACCTATGCCGCGCCGCGAAATTTTTTTAGCGCCTTGTATGTTGGCGAACCACGGGCATTTTGGGTTATCCTTCCGGCCATGAAAATATTCAATCCGCGCATCTACCTTGCCTCGCAGAGTCCGCGCCGGCGCGAATTGCTCAAACAGATCGGCATCAACTTCGAGATGTTGTTGCTGCGCTCCGATCCACGCCGTAATCTGGGAGTGGATGAGGCGCCCCATGCCGGCGAGCAGCCCGATAACTATGTTCGACGGATCGCCCAAGCCAAGGCAGAAGCGGGATATTCCGCGCTCCGGCTACGCAACCTTCCGGTGTTTCCGGTTTTGGCTGCCGATACGACCGTTACATTCGACGGCAATATTTTCGGCAAACCGGATAGTGCAGAGCATGCGGTTGAAATGCTGGGCCAGCTCTCGGGAAAAGAGCACCAGGTGCTGAGTGCGGTTGCAATCGCTCTGGATGAACGTGTCGAAGTTGCGTTTTCCGTTTCCACCGTACGTTTTGTCACGCTCAGCGAGGAACGTATCCGCCGCTACCTGCTCACCCGCGAATACGCGGACAAGGCCGGCGGCTATGCCATACAGGGGCAAGCCGGCGCATTCGTCGAATATCTGTCAGGCAGCTATTCCGGGGTGATGGGACTGCCGCTGTTCGAAACGGTACAATTGCTGCAACGCTTTGATTACCCCACGCCGTAGTATGCTCCAGGAAACTTTTTGCGGGATGGCAAGCCGGATGTGGAATTGACACTGAAACATCAGGGGCGGGTAAGCCCGTTGCTCCGCGGTTCCCGTACTAGGAGGGCTACGCCCCATCGTGTCGCGCGGGCACCACAAGGCGCGGCACAGAACCAGAGACTTGACCGCTTGCGGGCTTAGTCGAATGGCTAGTTGTTTTATCAGCGAGTAACGAGACATGCCGAACAGGTAGGTGAGTTGTGAGCGAGCACGCAACACCGTGATTCGCCCGCCAAAGGAATTTATAAAGGCATACATGAGCGAAGAGATACTGATCAATGTCACCCCGCAGGAAACCCGTGTTGCGGTGATGCAACTTGGTGTGGTGCAGGACCTGCATATCGAGCGCAGCAGTAGTCGCGGTATCGTCAGCAATGTTTACCTGGGCAAGGTCAAACGCGTGTTGCCCGGGATGCAATCAGCCTTCATCGATATCGGCCTGGAGCGCTCGGCGTTTTTGCATGTGGCGGACATTTGGGAAAACAGTCACAACACCGAGGCAGCCAAACCGATCGAGAAGGTGTTGTATGAAGGGCAGACACTGCTGGTGCAAGTCATCAAGGAGCCGATCGGCACCAAGGGCGCGCGGCTCTCCACCCAGCTCAGCATCGCCGGACGATTGCTGGTGTACCTGCCGCAGGAAACACACATCGGTGTATCGCAACGCATCGAAACCGTGGAACAGCGCGAAGCCTTGCGTGCCGGCCTGCAAGCCGCGTTGCCGTCCGAACACCAGGGTGGTTACATCATACGCACCGTGGCAGAAGCCACGGCAGAACTGGACTTCGTCGCCGACATCGCCTACCTGGACAAGCTGTGGGCCAATCTGCAAACCATTGCAAAAACCGCCAGCGCGCCGCAATTGCTGTATCAGGAACTCGATATCAGCCTGCGCGTGCTGCGTGATTTTGTCAGTCAGGATACCGTGCGTATTTTGGTCGATTCGCGCAGCACTTACCAGAGAATGCTGGAATTCGCGCAAGCCTACAATACGATTGCGAGCGACAAGCTCGAGCATTACCCGGGTTCCCGTCCATTGTTCGATCTGCACGGTGTGGAAGAAGAGATCGAGCGCGCTTTGTCCAAGCGTGTCGATCTGAAATCCGGCGGTTATCTGATCATCGACCAGACCGAAGCGATGACCACCATAGACGTGAATACCGGCGGCTATGTCGGGTTGCGCAATTTTGATGACACGATCTTCAAGACCAATCTGGAGGCCACGCAGGTGATTGCGCGGCAATTGCGCTTGCGCAACCTGGGCGGCATCATCATCTGCGATTTTATCGACATGGATAGTCAGGAACATCGCGATGCCGTGCTGGAAGAATTCAAAAAGGCCCTGGATCGCGATCACACACGCATCACCGTGAACGGCTTTTCATCGCTGGGGTTGGTGGAGATGACGCGCAAGCGTACCCGCGAGAGTCTGGCGCATGTGCTGTGCGAACCATGCCCTACCTGCCGGGGGCGCGGCGAAGTGAAAACCGCCCAGACCGTGTGCTACGAGATCTTGCGCGAGATCCTGCGCGAAGCTCGCCAGTTCAACGCGCGCGAATACCGTATTCTCGGATCCCAGCAGGTGATCGATTTGTTTCTGGAAGAAGAATCTCAGGCACTTGCGATGCTGTCCGACTTCATTGCCAAGCCGATCTCGATGCAGGTAGAAACGATGTACAACCAGGAGCAATACGACGTGATCCTGATGTAAGGCGCCGTGTTATGCCGGAAATTCAAAGAAGGTGCAAAATGACAAAGACAGTGCTGCTGGCGATATTCACCCTGCCGCTGATGATCAGCGGATGCGGCAAATCCGTCCAGCCAAACAATGCCGCAGCGGACGATACCTCCCGATTGTGTTCGTCTGTTTTGGGTGCAGGCCTCGCCAAACAATGCGCGGCCCACCCCAGCGACAGCACGGTTCACATCATAATCGACAGCTTTGACGATGAGGCGGGCAGGAATGCCTGTGCCGATATCGCAAACAAAATGGCGAAATTGACTGCCGACTTTTCAGGCAAATGGATGCTGCAGGTATATTCCCCGTATCGAAGCGACAAACCCCTGGCGACATGCCCGCTCTATTAGCAGGCCATTACTCCCGGTTTGCAATTGTCTAATTCACAGTATCAGGCTGGAGTGACACGGGAAGAAAGTCCGATTTTTCTCCTGCGGCAATAAGTCAGGAAATTTCCGGGTCCTCATCGGAGGGTAGGGTCGTCAGTGCCAGTTCCAGGTTTGAAGCAAGGTTGCCGGCATACTTTGCCGCCTCGAACAAATGCAGGGAATTATAATATTTGGCTTTCAACCGAAAGTTTGCAATATCGTCCGATAGTACTTTTCTTGTTTCATCTTTAGTCATTCCGCTACTCCTGATGGTCTTGATGGATGTGGGAAAACCACATTGATTTTCGCAGATTAAGATTTGAGCTGCGCTCCCAATTTTTTCCAATTACCCGACACCATCCGGTACAGACTCCCCGGATAAAAATGCATGAAGGCTCAACTTCAGGTAAGTGATTATTTTTTCTCGCGTAATAGCTCTTCCACATCTTCGACTTTGTCGTAGAGCAGGTTGATTCTGCGTGCCAGTCCCTGAATTTCGGAGTGCGCGCTACGGTTCACGTCAAAATCCAGTTCATTCCGGAGGCGATCTTTCTTGTCCTGGCGATTCTGGCTCATCATGATCACGGGCGCCTGTATCGCAGCAAGCATCGACAAAAACAGGTTGAGCAGAATGAACGGGTACGGATCCCAGGCATTACCCTTCAGTTCGATGTTGATCAGTGTGTACGTAAGGAGCACCAAGCCGAAAAGGATAATAAAATTCCATGAACCGCCAAATGAGGCAACCAGATCGGCAATTCGTTCCCCCATGGTTTGGGATTCTTCAAATACTTCGTTCGGATTTCGTTCAGTACGCTGGCTGATCAGCCTTTCGGTTGCATGAAACTGCTTGCCCATGACTTTCATCAGGTCCAACCCGGCATCCGGCTTGCTGCGGATCAGGACAGTTATATCATTGAGGTCCAGTTCAATGCACAGCGATTCCAGGACGGCAGTGGCGTCAGTCTGATGCGGGACCTGTGCCAGCATTGATGCAAAACCAAACAAATCCCCCTTGATCGGTTCGTCCAGCAGCACGATCTGGTTATCCTCATCAATGGTCGAGACCTGGACCGAGCCCGACAACATGACGAATGCACGACTACTGGGGTCGCCTTGTTTGTAGATCCGCTGGCGCGGTGCAAACCTGCATAGTTCAACCTGGCTGGCGAGAACATCAAGTTCCTCCTTGTCGAGCAAAGAGAACAACCAGACATCTTTCAGGACTTCCGGGCTACAGGACATAGGACACCGAACACTTTCTTATGCTAAACGTGGTTGTGTGCACCATCAAGTCGTTCATGCTTCCCATCATGTTGCACGACTGCATTTGTGTTGCTGTACTCTGATGATGGCGGGGAATTATACAACCCGGATTCTTGCCGTAGTTTATCGGTCTTCCCGGGTATCGGTCACGTGTACGGCTTCTCCCTCGATCACTTCACCCCTGATCACATCTTCCTCGGCCATCTCTCCTTCCCTCATCATGCCGGGGGGCGGATAGTTGCGCATCTGCTTGCGCAGTTCGCGGGTCCTCCACCACAGATAACCCCAGGCTATCGTGCCGGCGACCAGAATGATTGCGACCACCACCACCGAGAACATCAATGCCAAACCGAATACTGCTGCGGTTGCGACAACAGCGAGCAGGTTGCGGAACGGGCCGGGGATGTTTGTAGAGTTGGGGGGGAGATTTCTCATCTGTTCTTCTTCCTGAAAACGGCCGGGCAAATGATCTAGTAAAGCGGCGGCGATTTATGCGGAATATTTCCGGGTATCCAGTAGCAGACATATTCCTTGCCGTCCTTGAACCCGCTACAGGTCATCAATTCCCGGTCCTGGCACATCGAGTCGAGGATTGTGTTGAGTTCTGCAGACTTGACTCCGGGCGCGACCAGAGATTTGAGGCTGGTCAGTAAAACAGGCGTCTGGCTGGAAGATCCAGCCAATACCTGGAGTATGTTTTCGCGTATCGACAGATTAGTCATTCATGATCGTGTTCAGGTTCACGGTAAATAGTCAGCTTGAGCTTGCCCATAATACTCCTATGCGGCGGACAGAATGATCGAATTGCACCCCGGATATTCTGGCGACAGGCTCATCGGCCGTCTGTGACTGCCGGTAGTGACGCCAATGCAGGCATAAAGATCGTCAAACAATCCGGGCATGTTTCTTGTTGCCGAGCTTGGCAAGGAATTTTTCCCTGTTGATCACGAACCTTTCATGCCGTCCCTTGGAGATCAGTTCCACCCCGTCATGGGCTTCCACATTAAAAACAAGCCTTCTTCCCTCTACTGCTATCAATTCAACGGTCGCGGTTACCTCCAGGCCGGGGGGAGTTGGTGCTTCGTGACTAACGTCGATATGCGTTCCGAGTGTTTGTTCCTGTGGCCAGTCAATATGGGGATTGATGGCCCTGATGCAGGCCCATTCGAGGAATCCCACCAGAAAGCCGGTTGCGAAGACTTCCGGCATCAGTACAAATTCTTCCGCTTCCGGATAGAGTGCCGGGACGGTTTTGGATTGCGGTATGACGAACTTGTGCTCGTATCTGATACCCGGTTTCAACGTTTCCTTCATTTGATACTCCCGATATGCAGAACCTGTTCAGCTGCCTGGCAGCAGGCTTTCCGGTTCGATCTTGCTGCCGGTGACGACCACCACCTTGTGACGCGATTGTCCGCCCTGTTTGAGTTCGGTGTTGCGCAACGGGACGGCAAACAGCGCGGAGATGAATTTTAACAGTGCTTCATTGGCGCGTCCCTCGATGGGCGGGGCAGCCAGCCTTATCTTGAGTGCTTCACCGTGCAAGCCGACGATTTCGCTGCGCTTTGCGCCGGGTTGTACATGCAGCGTAAGCGTGATGGTTTCCCCGTTGTGGCGAAACCAGCGGGGTTGCCCGGTTGCCATTTTACAGCAATCGGGCGGCCAGGCTCCCCAGCATCGCCAGCGGCACCAGCAGGATGATCTGGCAGATCACCAATAGCAGCAGCGGAGACAGGTCGATGTTGCCGAGCAGCGGCACAATTCTTTGCAGCGGCCGCAGGAACCGTTGGGTGATCGCCGTCAGCAGCGGGGCAAGCGGGGTATATGGATTGACCCAGGACAGGATGGCCTGCGCAATCAGCGCGCTCATCAACAGGTACACGCTGATGACCATTAATTTCACCGCGCTCAATGCCAGCAATCCCGGCAGCGGGAAATGCACGAACGGGTATCCTTCCAGTGCTAACGTCAAGCCCTGATAGACCAGCTCGACGAACAGGGCCAGCAGCAGGCTGGCACTGTCCAGCCGCCATACCGGCGGGATAAAGCGGCGCGCGCGCAATACCGCAAAATCACTGACCGCCATGATGAATTCGCCGAGCGGATTGCGCATCGGGGCGCGCAACCATTGCATCAGAAAGCGAAACAGCAGCACACCGGCAAATCCCTGCACAAATATATCAAGCAAAAATTGTATGGTTTGATTGAGCATCATGTTTTGCCCAGTTCTTCGCCCATTTCGCGCGAGCGGGCCGCGGCAGCTTGCGCAGCCTGTGCGATATGTTCGGCAACGTGGTTGGCGGAAAGGCTCAGCAATGCGCGCTCGGTGGTGCCGTTCTTTGAGGTGACACGCTCGCGCAGCGTGCCGGCATCCTCGGCACGGGATGCGGCCAGTTTGCTTGCACCCAGAAATGTCGCCAGGCTCAAACGGCGTGCATCTTTGGCATTGAAGCCAAGATCCTGTGCCGCTTTTTGCAAGGCCTCAATGAAATAAAACACATAGGCCGGGCCGCTGCCGGAAATCGCCGTCACGGCATCCAGCATGGCTTCATCCTGCAACCACAGGGTTTCACCCACCGCCGCCAGAATACTTTGAGCTTCTTCGCGTTGAGCTGCACTGACTGCGGGCAACGCGTATAAACCGGTCATGCCGCTGCGGATCAAAGCCGGGGTATTGGGCATGGCGCGGACGACGGATTTGCTGTTTGACCAGCGTGCCAGATCAGTCGCAAGGATGCCTGCGGCGATCGAGATCAGCAACTGTCCCGACAGCAACGGGGCGAGCTGTTGCGCCACCGCGCCCAATTGTTGCGGCTTGACCGCAAGGACGATGATCCGGCTGCCGGCCACGCCCTCGCCAAGGTTGTCGAAGGTCTGTACCGAGTAATCCTGTTGCAGCCGCGCGCGATTTTCGGCGTTGATTTCCACCACACTGATCTGTGCCGCGGGGAATCCCCTGCCGAGCAAGCCGCCAATCAGGGCGTTTGCCATGTTGCCGCCGCCGATAAAACAAATATTCATAACTGTATTCCCCGTATATGGATCAGGTGGTCTGATAAGGCCGATCACCGAATATCGCGGTTCCGATGCGCACTATGGTCGCACCTTCCGTGATCGCTGCGGCAAAGTCATGCGACATGCCCATCGATAATGCATCGAGCTGCAGGCCCTGCAGGTTCAGCTCGTCGCGCAATTTGCGCAACTGCGCGAAGGGCCGGCGCTGCCCGGCGACATCCTCGGCGGGAGCGGGAACTGCCATCAATCCGCGCAGTTTCAATCCGGGCAGTGCCGCGATGGCGTGCGCCAGCCCGTTGACTTCATCCGTGCGCATCCCGCTTTTGGTGTCCTCGCCGCTGATGTTGACCTGCAAACACAGTTGCAAATCCGGCAGGCGGGCAGGACGCTGCGCGGATAAGCGCTGCGCGATCTTCAGTCTGTCCACGCTGTGCACCCACGCGAAATTTTCCGCGATGGCGCGGGTTTTGTTGCTCTGGACAGGCCCGATAAAATGCCACTCTATATTCAAATCCTGCAGCGTAGCGATCTTGTCCAATGCTTCCTGCAGGTAGCTTTCCGCAAAGCAGGTCTGTCCGGCGATGTAAGCCTCGCGCAGCCTGTCCGGCCCGAATGTCTTGCTGACGGCCAGCAACCTGATTTCGTTTTCGTGCCGACCGGCCCCGGCAGCCGCTACGGAAATCGCGTTGCGCACGGCTTGCAAGTTTGAAGCGATTGTTGTCATAATCCCGTACGCAAAAACATTCCGTCAAACATTCCTAATACGTGCGACCCTGCATCAGTGACTCCGGGGCCGCCTCACCAAACCGGGACGATTATAATGGATATCACCGAGCTGCTTGCCTTTAGCGTCAAAAACAAAGCGTCCGACCTGCATCTTTCCGCCGGCCTGCCGCCGATGATCCGTGTGCATGGCGACATACGCAGAATCAACCTGCCGGCACTTGAGCACAAGGAAGTGCACGCGCTGGTGTATGACATCATGAACGATGGGCAGCGCAAGGCTTATGAAGAGAACAAGGAGATCGACTTTTCCTTCGAGGTTCCCGGGCTGGCACGCTTTCGTGTCAATGCTTTCGTGCACAACCGCGGTGCGGGCGCGGTCATGCGGACCATCCCTTCCAAGATATTGTCGCTGGAAGATTTGAAAGCACCCAAGAGTTTCGAAGCTATCTCGGAGTTTCCGCGCGGTCTGGTGCTGGTCACCGTGCCGACCGGCTCGGGCAAATCCACCACGCTTGCGGCGATGGTCAATCATCGCAACGAGACTGAGCTGGGCCACATCCTGACTGTGGAAGACCCGATTGAATTCGTGCATGAAAGCAAGAAGTGCCTGATCAACCAGCGCGAAGTCGGCCCGCATACCCTGTCATTCCAGAATGCATTGCGTAGCGCCCTGCGTGAAGATCCGGACGTGATCCTGGTCGGCGAAATGCGCGATCTGGAAACCATACGACTGGCCATGTCTGCCGCAGAAACCGGCCACCTGGTGTTTGGCACACTGCACACCAGCTCGGCAGCCAAAACCATAGACCGTATCATCGACGTGTTTCCGGCCGACGAAAAGGAAATGGTGCGCGCGATGCTATCCGAATCGCTGCGCGCGGTGATTTCGCAAGCGCTGCTGAAGACCAAGGATGGAACCGGGCGCATCGCGGCGCATGAGATCATGATTTGTACTCCGGCGATCCGCAATCTGATCCGCGAAGCCAAGGTGCCGCAGATGTATTCGGCGATACAAACCGGTCAATCCGTGGGTATGCAGACGCTGGACCAATGTCTCGCCACCCTGATCAGGGAAAACAAGATCACCCCTGCGGAAGCACGCTCCAAGGCGGCAAACAAAGACTCGTTCCCCGGCTAAGCACAGCCCAAATATCAGGAGTTTTTCATGGAAAGAGACCAGGCCACCGAACTGATACACAACTTGCTGCGCGGGATGCTCAGCAAAAATGCTTCCGATCTGTTCATCACCACAGGCTTCCCGCCGGCATTCAAGGTCGACGGGAGAGTCACGCCGGTTTCCAGCCAGTCACTCACCATGCAGCATACCCAGGAACTGGCGCGCAGCATCATGAACGACCGTCAGGCGGCCGAGTTCGAGACGACCCACGAATGTAATTTCGCGATCAACCCGCACGGCATCGGCCGATTCCGTGTCAATGTGTTCATGCAGCAGCAGCGTGTCGGTATGGTGCTGCGTACCATCACGACCAAGATTCCGGATCTTGATGAGCTGGGCATGCCGCCGGTGCTGAAGGACATCGTCATGACCAAGCGCGGACTGGTGATTGTGGTCGGCGGGACGGGTTCGGGCAAGTCAACCACGCTGGCCGCCATGATCGGTCACCGCAACAAAAACAGCTATGGGCACATCATTACCATCGAAGATCCGGTGGAGTATGTGCATGACCATATCAATTGCCTCATCACGCACCGCGAGGTCGGGGTGGATACCGAGTCCTGGCACAACGCACTGAAGAATACCCTGCGCCAGGCACCCGATGTGATTTTGATCGGCGAGATCCGCGATAAGGAAACCATGGAATATGCGGTGGCTTTTGCAGAAACCGGGCACTTGTGCCTAGCCACGCTGCACGCCAACAGCTCCAACCAGGCGCTGGACCGGATCATCAACTTTTTCCCGGATGAACGCCGTACACAGCTGTTGATGGACCTGTCACTCAACGTGAAGGCGTTTGTTTCGCAGCGCCTGATTCCGAAAAAAGATGCAACCGGACGTGTGGCAGCATTTGAAATCATGCTCAATTCACCGCTGATTGCCGACATGATCTTTAAGGGCGAAGTGAACGAGATCAAGGGTGTGATGGCGCAATCGCGCGAACTGGGCATGGAGACCTTTGACGGTGCGCTGTTCAGTTTGTTTGAATCGGGCATGATTTCCTATGAGGAAGCCCTGAAGAACGCAGACTCGGTCAATGATCTGCGCCTGCGCATCAAACTGGAAAGCAAACTGACGACGGATCGGAACCTGATGAGTGGCACCGAAAATATGCAGCTTGATTGATTCGCAGTCGGGGAAAGATCGCAGAAAACGCGAAGCCCGGATTATCGCCCGGGCGTGCCGCCACTAGCCATCACGGTTTGGGCCGATTGCTTCCGGCCACGATCTTGTACTCCAGCAAACGGCATTCGATCGCGCCGTTGAACAGCGGGGTACGCTTCGAGGGAGACAGCCGCATCAACTTCAGGATGGCCTTGTCGGCGGTGAACAGGTAAGCCGTCCAGCCACCGAATTTCTTTTTCAGTGCATCGCCCAGCTTGGGATAAAGCTCGGCCAATTCGTCCAGCTCGCCCATGCGCTCACCGTAGGGCAGATTGGCCACCAGCATGCCATGTACTGCGGGTGCGGAGATTTCCAGCACGTTCGCCTGTTTCAGTTCCACACACTCCGACAATCCCGCCTCATCCAGATTGCGCCAGGCGGTCTTCAGCGAGTCGCCGTATAAATCGCTGCCGTAAAGTTCCAGCGGTTTGGCCGGAAATTGTGCGGCAATAGCCTGTTCGCGCATCCTGCCCCACAATGCCGCATCAAAATTCTTCAGCTTCTCGAATGCAAATCCGCGCGCGATGCCCGGCTGGATGTTCAGCGACATCTGTGCCGCCTCGATCAGGAACGTGCCGCTGCCGCACATCGGGTCGAGCAACGGTGTGCCGGGCTGCCAGTTCATCAGGCGCAAAATGCCCGCCGCAAGATTCTCCCGGATCGGGGCGATGTTGGTATGCGAGCGCACGCCGCGCTTGAACAGTGCATCGCCTGAAGTGTCCAGATACAGCATCAGCTTGCTGTCTTCGATGAACACATGGATGCGCACGTCCGGTTCCACGGTATCCACGCTGGGGCGCTCGTTGCAATGTGCGCGGAAGCGGTCGCACACCGCATCCTTGACCAGCAGGGTGATGAACTCCAGGCTTTTCAGCGGGCAGCGGATCGCGGTGGTGCTCACGCGGATGGTATGGGTGACATCGAACCAGCGCTGCCACTGCAACTGGAATGCCGCCTCGAAGATATCCTGCTCGGTGCGGTATTGCGTTTCCTTGATACGCCACAGGATGCGGCTGGCGATGCGGCTCTCCAGATTGGCGCGATAACACAGCGCCCAGTCGCCGGAGAAATGCACACCGCCTTCGGTGCTGCGTACATTCTGCGCGCCTAGCGCTTCGAGATCGTGATGGAGTACGGTCTCTAAACCGCGCGGGCAGGGAGCGAAAAAATCAGGCATGGGTCAGAATGGCTTTACGGTGACGAGGATGACGACAGCGGTCAGGATCAGTACGGGGATTTCGTTGAACCAGCGATAGAACACATGACTGCGGGTGTTCCGGCCGACGGCAAATTGTTTGACCAGTATGCCACAGTAGTAGTGATAGCCGATCAGCAACAGTACCAGGAACAGTTTGGCATGCAACCAGCCGCCGCTGAAGCCATAGCCCAGCCACAACCACATGCCGAACCCCAAAGCCAGCCAGGCGATCGGGGTGACGAAACGGTACAGCTTGCCTTCCATCAGCTTCAGCCGCGCGATTTCGGCGGGTTCGGTGGCCATCGCGTGATTGACGAACAGCCGCGGCAGATAAAACAAACCGGCAAACCAGCTCACCACGAAGATGATATGAAACGCTTTAACCCATAACATGACGATGTTCCCTTGGCCCGACTTTCATTAGTTGCTGTCGTTCAGTAAGTTGCTTCATGTATTTGCGGCATGCCGTCGTCCACCCAGTGGGCATAACCGCCGTTCAGGTTGAGCACATTCTTGAAACCCATCATCTGCAGTACCGCGCAGGCCATTGCAGAGCGGCCTCCGGTTGCGCAATAAACGATGACCTGACGGTCGCGTGCAGCTGTCAGTTCGGGCACGTGTTTGGGATAAGCGGGGTCGGCAGCGGCCTCGAGGATGCCGCGTGGCACCAGATGAGCGCCCTTGATATGGCCATTCTCAAATTCGCCATGCTCGCGCACGTCGATCAACAGCAGGTCATTTTTCTTGTTGAGTTTGTCGACCAGTTCCTGCGGGTTGATTTTCGTGATGCAGGACTTTGCGGCACGGACAAAGTCCATCAGGCCCATCGCTTGTTCCGGCTTGAAGGTGTCGTACATTCGTTGTTCTCCTATACTCATTTTGAAATGAATTGACTTGTTTTGGGGGTGGCCCCGTTAGCTGCTAATGAAATCAGCTACTGGTACCAAGCTGCCGTTTGTCCGGCCCATTTTAACGCGCTTACTGTGCGAGCCTGCGCCGGAACAGTACCAGCGACACATAAAAACCGAACAGTGCGTAGCCCAGCAATACCGAAATATGCAGCATGAAAGCCGGCGGCACATGGTTGGTCAACAACGGCCGTGCCAAATCGATCGCGTGAGTAAGGGGTAGCACGGACGAGACATTCTGCAACATGGGCGGCAAGCGGTCGACCGGAAAAAACACGCCGCATAATAGCACCATCGGGGTGATGGCCAGCGTGAAGTAGTACATGAAATAGTCATAACTGGGGGCGAGGGAGGTGACGACCAGCCCGATCGAGGCGAAACACAGGCCGACCAGAAATGCGAGCGGAATGATCCACAGCGAGAGTAGCGAGTGCGACAGTCCCAGCAGCCAGATCACCAGCAGCACAGCCAGGCCAGACAGCAGGCTTTTGCTTGCCGCCCAGACAATTTCGGAGA
>JBDTCC010000040.1:0-5295 GCA_039923775.1 Gallionella sp.
GCCGAACTGGGACAATTCGACAAGCTGCTGATCGATCCGCCGCGCGACGGTGCACTGGAGCTGGTGAAGTCACTTGGCGGCAAAAATGCCCCGCTCCGGATTGTGTACGTTTCCTGCAACCCGGGCACACTGGCGCGCGATGCCGCCGAACTGGTACAGCGCGGCTACGTGCTGAAATCCGCGGGGGTGATGAACATGTTTCCGCATACCTCGCATGTCGAATCCATAGCCTTGTTTGTCAAGACACGCTGATTGTGAAGGAACGCGCATGAAACGCTACACCGACCTGATTGCCGACGCCCTCACACGCGTGAAGGAGATCCAGCCATGGGATCTGAGCAAACTCTTGGCCGCCGGCAGCGAGCCTGTGCTGCTCGATGTGCGCGAACCGGCAGAATATGCCGCGCTGCATATTCCCGGCGCGATCAACGTGCCGCGCGGGATATTGGAACAAACCTGCGAATGGGATTTCGACGAGACCCTGCCACTGCTTGCCGCCGGCCGTGAACTGGATATCGTGGTGATCTGCCGCTCCGGTTACCGTTCCGCGCTGGTTGCGGACGTGATGCAGCAGATGGGCTACACCGGCGTGGTCTCGCTGAAGAGCGGTGTGCGCGGCTGGAATGATTTCGACCAGCCGCTGATTGAGGCTGGCGGCAAGCCGGTGGATGGCGACGCTGCAGAAGAAATGCTGGGCTCGCACCTGCGCCCGGATCAGCGCAAGCCTGCAATTCGCTGAGATCAGTCCAAAGCCACCCGCTTGAACTGCGGGCGTAAAAAAGGCGACCCGAGGGTCGCCTTTTTGATGTTGCTGCAGTCTGGTTAATCGCGTTCGCCGCCGAATGCCATCAGCAGGCTAAGCAGATTGACGAAGATATTGTAGATGTCCAGGTACAGACTCATCGTCGCCATCACGTAGTTAGTCTGGCCGCCCCTCACGATCTGGCTGATGTCAAACAGGATGTAAGCCGAAAAGATCAGCACCGCGATTGCAGAAATGGTCAGCGACAGAGCCGGGATGTGGAAAAACATGTTGGCCAGGGAAGCGACGATCAGCAGGATCAGCCCGATGAACAGGAACTTGCCCATGAAGCTGAAATCCCGTTTGCTGACGGTTGCGATAGTCGCCAGACTGAAGAAGATGATCCCGGTGCCGCCCGCCGCCATGCCCACCAGCTGTGCGCCGTTTTTCAGGTGCAACGCCATCTGCAGGATGGGGCCGAGGAAAAATCCGGCGACAAAGGTAAAGGCCAGCAACAGCACAACACCCCAGATGCTGTTGCGCATTGCGGTGACGCCGAACATCAGGCCCATCATCGCACCGAACATCATCAGGCTGAACACGATCGGATGCTGGGCCATGAAAGCAAAGTTGGTGGACATGCCGAAGAACGCGCCGATCACGGTCGGGATCATGGTGAGCGCCAGCATCATGTAGGTATTGCGCAATACCTTGTTTTGCGAGCCTGATATCGTGCCGAATTGCGTTGCAGGGATATATTGTTGTTCCATTTGTAGCCTCCTGGATGTTATGCGTAAATGCTGAGACGGGAGTAAGACCAGCGAAGTACGTTTAAAGTTCATTTGCGGCATTCAGCCGAATAATTGACTGAATGCCGCACCAATACTATATTCTGATTTTATGCGTTTTTGAGGCACCCCAGCGGCACCCAAAATTGTTGACTGCTTGAAACTTGGCCTAAGGTGATGCTGCCAAGAAATTATATCAGATTGCCGCCAACGTACCGATCAGACGCAGACCCACTAAGCAATAAAGTGGTTGGTCATCATGGAACGAATGAATAACTAATGGAGCAGGTTTGAAAAGGTATGTCTGAACAGTGGATATGCGAAGATACAGAACACAGGCATCGTTCCACCACCCTTACTCCCCTGACAACTGCAACTGCAATTCCTTGTCCAGCGCCTGCAAAATCCGCGGCGACTGCAGCCATGCATGTAGGTGATACAGGTGCATGATGCATTTGACTGGCGCATCAAGCGCGTTGCGATGAGTGTCGAAACCATCCCATGCGATCAGCGGCAGCGATGTCTGGTGACTGTAGTATCCAACCCAGCATGTTTTTTCCAGTGCCAGATCGATCGCCAGATTTTCCAGCTCCAGCTCCAGCGGGTTGCTGATGCGCAGCAGCGCGAGCCTGACGCGGTTATACAGTGCAGCATCCAGCGTTTGGGGAATGCTGCGGATGGGTAGCACGTCGCGCAATAGATTCATTGCCATTCACCGGATGTTGTCACACGTTTCATGTCCGTGCAGGGGCATGGCTATTTTTTATCCGTCTCACCGAAGACCCGGCTGAGCACGATGTCTTCGGCCTCTATTGTGATCAGATCAGCCTTGCTCAGTTTTTTTCCGCTAGCAGCAAACAACCGGTTGGCCTGGCGCAGACGCGAGCGATCCAGTGCGTTGCGTATCGAACGTGCATTGGCAAAATGATCCAGCTGCATGCGCCGCGGGATGTATTCCATAAACGCCTTCTCACCGTCCGCGCTGAAGCGGTAGTTCTGTTGTGCCAGCATCAGTTTGGCGATGGCGAGCAATTCACTCGGGCTGTAGTCGGGGAAATCCACGTGGTGGCCGATACGCGAGCGCATCCCCGGGTTGCTGTTGAAGAATTTGTCCATGCGGTCCTTGTATCCCGCCAGGATAACAATCAGGTCGTCGCGATTGTTTTCCATTACCTGCAATAAAATCTCGATTGATTCCGCACCGTAGTCGCGTTCGTTCTCGGGTTTGTACAGATAATAGGCTTCGTCGATGAACAGCACGCCGCCCATCGCCTTCTTGATGACTTCCTTGGTTTTCGGCGCTGTGTGCCCGATATACTGGCCGACCAGGTCGTCGCGTGTTACCGATACCAGGTGCCCCTCGCGCGCATAACCCAGGCGATGCAAAATTTCTGCCATGCGCAATGCAACTGTAGTTTTTCCGGTACCGGGATTGCCGGTAAAATTCATGTGCAGAGTAGGAGTTTCCGAACTCAGTTTGAATTTCTGCCGCAATCTGTCCACCAGTAACAGCGCTGCGACTTCACGAATGCGCGTTTTGACCGGCACTAAACCGATCAATTCGCGGTCAAGTTTGTCCAGAACCTCTTGTACGTTGGAGGCCTTCAGTTCAGCCTGCAAATCTACCGGCGTGTCGTCCGGTAAAATAGTTGTATGTATGTCGTTACTCATTGAATAGTCCCGAGTAGGCTATAAAAAGTGGCGGAACAGGCTGCGTTCCGCCATCGGATTACAAGTACACCTTAATACCGTTCACTTTCCGATTTATCGGTAGCGTAGGAATGTATGGTGTAGCGTACACTGCGGCCATCCACCTCTTGTCTAACCAGACCGAAGCCAGGCTCATTCTTTGGACGGTTCACGAGATAGGACATGGTTGGACTTTCCACCCCGCGTGAAGAATTGAAAGCCATCACGCGTATATAGTGATTGGGAAAAGTCTTGCGGCAGCTATTGATCTCCATCATGATCCCTGCGGGATCCTTGAGATCGAACATCGGCATGCCGAACATTTCCCAGTAAGTAGTGCGTGGGTGTGGGTCGTCAGTATATTCAACGCTTACAGCCCAGCCATTTTTCAGCGCATATTTTATTTGCGCGGAAATTTGCACGTCGGTCAAGTCAGGCAGATAAGAAAACTGACCCTGTGTGACGCGATTGCCCGGATTTGTCATCATGATAATTTCTCCTTTAACAATGATCAGAAACTTGCGGTTGTGGAGGGAACAAAGTCAGCCGTGTCGGTGGACTCGTAATTGAAGGTGATGTCCTTCCACGTATCCAGCGCTGCCTTGAGCGGACTACACCACTTGGCCGCATCCTGCAAGATTTGCGGTCCTTCGTTCCAAATGTCACGGCCTTCGTTGCGTGCCAGCACCATGGTTTCCAGCGCAACACGGTTGGCGACTGCGCCAGCCTGAATTCCCTGGGGATGGCCGATGGTACCGCCACCAAACTGCAGTATTACGTCGTCACCCAGATAGGTCAGCAACTGGTGCATCTGGCCGGCATGAATGCCGCCGGAAGCCACCGGCATCACCTTGTTGAGTGAAGCCCAATCCTGCTCGAAGAACAAGCCCTTTTCAAGTTGCATCGGCGTATGGGTATCGAGCAGTGTGTCGTAGAAGCCACGAATCATCTGTGGATCACCTTCCAGTTTGCCGACCACGGTACCGGCATGGATGTGATCCACACCCGCCATGCGCATCCACTTGCAAATCACGCGGAAATTCATGCCATGATTCTTCTGGCGCGAGTAGGTCGAGTTACCTGCGCGGTGCAGGTGCAAGATCATGTCGTTCTTGCGCGCCCACTTGGCCATCGACTGGATTGCGGTATAGCCGATCACCAGATCGATCATGATGATGATGGAGCCCAGTGATTTGGCGAATTCGGCACGCTCATACATCTCCTCCATGGTGCCGGCGGTGACATTGAGGTAGTGACCCTTGACTTCGCCGGTGGCCGCGGACGCCTTGTTCACTGCTTCCATGCAATACAGGAAGCGATCACGCCAGTGCATGAACGACTGCGAGTTGATGTTCTCGTCGTCCTTCATGAAATCAAGTCCGCCCTTGAGGCCTTCGTACACTACGCGCCCATAATTGCGACCTGATAATCCAAGCTTGGGTTTGGTCGTTGCGCCCAGCAGCGGCCGCCCGAATTTGTCCATACGCTCACGCTCCACCACCACACCGGTTGCCGGACCCTGGAAGGTCTTGAGATAGGCGACCGGAATGCGCATGTCTTCCAGACGCAACGCTTTCACTGCCTTGAAACCGAATACGTTGCCGATGATCGAAGCGGTCAGGTTGGCGATCGAGCCTGACTCGAACAGATCGAGGTCATAAGCGATATAGGCAAAATACTGAGCTTCGTTTTTGGTGCCCGGCCCGGTGTTCGGCACCAGTTCGCTTTTGAAAGCCTTGGCGCGGTATAGCTCGCAGTCGGTCAGCCGGTCGGTCCATACCACCGTCCAGGTGGCAGTGGAAGATTCTCCTGCCACGGCGGCGGCAGCTTCTTCGTGATCGACACCGGGCTGCGGCGTGATGCGAAACAATGCAACGACGTCGGTTTCCTTGACCTTGTAGTCCGGCTCCCAGTAGCCCATTTTTTTATACGGTAGTACACCAGATTTATAGCGTTCCTTGCCTTCCTTCAGTGTTTCAGTTGCCATGATTGTCTCCAGATATTATAAAACCCCGCGTTGGGCCTGTCCGGTATTGGTGACTGCACATTTTTATAACCCGGCCAGGTATTCGAGTC
>JBDTCC010000041.1:0-22557 GCA_039923775.1 Gallionella sp.
GCGAACCTTCGATCGCGGTGATGCAGATAGTCGCACCGGACGGATATGGAGGCGAGATTCATCTGGTTATTGCAATCCACCACGATGGTAGAATCGCCGGTGTGCGCGTGGTATCAGACAAGGAAACGCCGGGGCTGGGCGATTACATCGAAATAGCCAAGAACAAATGGATCACCGGTTTCAATGGGACCTCACTGGAAAACCACAAGGAAAGCGACTGGCAAGTCAAAAAGGATGGCGGTACCTTCGACTTCATGGCGGGTGCCACGATCACGCCGCGTGCGGTGATAAAAGCAGTGCACAAGGCGCTGCAGTATTTTGCGCAACATCGCGAAGTGCTGTTCAAACAAAATCCATCCGATAATACTGAAGCTGTAGCGAGCGAAGGAAAAATGAAATGACCTCCCGGGAATTTAAGGACATCTTTTACAACGGTGTGTGGAAACAAAACACCGGTGTGGTGCAACTGCTCGGGCTATGCCCGTTGCTGGCCATCAGCAGCTCGGTGGTGAATGCGCTCAGTCTGGGCTTGGCCACCACACTGGTGATGGCTTTGTCCGGCAGCGCGGTGGCCGCGATACGCGAGATCATTCCCAACGAAGTGCGTATCCCGGTATACGTGCTGATCATCGCGGTGCTGGTCACCATCGTGCAATTCCTGATGAATGCCTATGTCCACTCGCTGTATCTGGTGCTGGGCATTTTCATTCCGCTGATCGTCACCAACTGCATCGTGCTGGCGCGTGCCGAGGCCTTCGCCTCCAAAAACGGCATCCGTGCCTCAGCGCTGGACGGCATCGCAATGGGCATGGGGCTGACGGCCGTGCTGACCATTCTGGGTGGCGTCCGTGAAATTTTCGGTCACGGCACACTGCTGTCCGGCATCGATATGGTGTTCGGTGTTGCGGCGAAATCCATGGTCATCACCGTGATCCCCGACTATCACGGCTTTTTGCTCGCGATCCTGCCGCCCGGTGCATTCATCACACTGGGCATGCTGATCGCGGGTAAGAACTGGCTCAACCTGCGTGCCGAACGTAAGCTGCATGGTGCCAGCGCCACCATCGTGCCGGTGGATGGCGGGTGTGTGCCCGCCACACACTGAGCATTTTTATTGCCATCCCTTTTCGCTGGGTATCACTATGAATCTACGCAATCCGTGGTGCCAGCTTCTGAATTCAGCCCCATATGTGCTGCCAGATGACCGGCCGTTTGTTGAGATGTTTAATCGTACAGCTACCGAAGATACGCTCATTCATACGGGACTCTTGCCTGAACCATTTTTTGGGCGCTTCGATGCACCTGTTGTCGTTCTCCTTCTCAACCCCGGGTTTAGCGCGGACGATATCCGCTTCCATAAACAGCCAAAATTTAGCTCACGTTTGCGAGCGGCAATCCAGGCCGAAAGCGAATTCCCACCACATTTTCATCTTGACGATGCGGCTGATTGGCCCGGCGGCAGATGGTGGTTGCGCTCAGTTAGGCCACTGATTAAAGAAGTAGGGCTGGACTGTGTTGCCAACAATTTATTGGCCATTGAGTTTTTCCCATACCATTCCAAAAAATTTCAGCATGGACATCTCAGGCTACCATCTCAGGAGTTCTCGTTTTCTCTTGTTCGTGCCGCCATCAATAGTAAGGCAAAAATTATCTGTGTGCGTGGAGCCAATGTGTGGTTTGGCGCAGTCCCGCAACTAGCGTCGTACAGGTGGCTTTCTCAGGTAATAAACCCAAGAAGTGCGTCGCTATCGGCAAATAACCTTTCCTCATATAAGTCTGTGGTTGCTACTCTTCGTTGTGTGCAATAAACGGAGTTCTTGTACAAAATGTTTTTCAGACTAACCTCATGAACCCCACCAAACGCCGTGAAATCTTTCTGCGCCTGCAATCTGCCAATCCGCACCCCACCACTGAGCTTGTATATTCCACACCGTTCGAGCTGCTGGTTGCGGTGATGCTCTCGGCGCAGGCCACCGATATCAGCGTGAATGCCGCCACGCGGCACCTATTCCCGGTTGCCAATACGCCGCAGGCGATACTTGCGCTCGGCGAGGAAAAGTTGCGCGAGTACATTCAGCGCATCGGCCTGTACAAGACCAAGGCAAAGCACGTGATACAGACCTGTCACCTGCTGATGGATAATCATGGTGGTGTGGTGCCGCAGACGCGCGAGGAACTGGAAGCCCTGCCCGGTGTGGGTCGCAAAACCGCCAATGTGATACTCAACACCGCGTTCGGCCAACCGACCATCGCGGTGGACACCCACATCTTCCGGGTATCCAACCGTATCGGACTGGCGCCCGGCAAGGACGTGATCGAGGTGGAAAAGAAACTGCTCAAGTTTGTGCCGGATGAGTTCAAACACGATGCACATCACTGGCTGATATTGCACGGACGCTATGTTTGTCAGGCACGCAAACCCAAATGCGGCGCATGTATCATTGAAGATCTGTGCGAATACAAGAACAAGGTGTTCTAATGTTTCAGCCTACACGCGACGAAGCACGAAATTTTTTGTTCGAATCCTGGCGAAAACGCAAAGCCGGAGAATTACTCACACCACTCGAAGACCTCGCCGCACAACTCATAGCCAAGCATCCGGAATATTTCGCCGTGCTGGAAAATCCGGATGGTTATCAGGACAAGGACTACCAGCCGGAACAGGGCGAGACCAACCCTTTTCTGCACCTGATGATGCACATCACCATCGAGGAACAGATCTCGATCGATCAACCTGCGGGCATACGCGCCCATTTCACGCGCCTGACCCGGCAGTTCGAATCGGAACACGATGCGCAACATCGCATGATGGATTGCCTGAGCGAGATGATCTGGCAGGCGCAGCGCAACCACACCCAGCCGGATGCGGCGATATACTTGGCTTGTCTTGAACAACCATAAAACAGGCAATTAAATGAGATTATCCAAAATCACCACCCGGACCGGCGATTCCGGCAGCACCGGTCTGGCCGATGGCACACGTCTCGGCAAAGACCATGCGCGTATCGCAGTGCTGGGCAGCGTGGACGAACTGAACAGCCAGCTTGGCGTGTTGCTTGCCGAACAGCTCGCACCCGACATTCGCACGGTGTTGCTGCGGACGCAGAATGACCTGTTCGACCTGGGTGGCGCGTTTGCGTTGCCCGGCAGGGATGTGTTCGCGGCAGACAAGATCGCCTGGCTGGATGAACAACTCGCGTGTTACAACGCCGACCTTCCGCCGTTACGCGAATTCATCTTGCCCGGCGGCTCGCGCGCGGGAGCGTTGTGTCATGTGGCCCGCACCGTGGCACGCCGCGCGGAGCGCGATCTGGCGGTGCTGTCCCAGAATGAAACCGTGCCGCAGCAGGCGCTACCCTACCTGAATCGATTGTCGGATTTGCTGTTTGTGCTGAGTCGTTGCATCAATCGTATGGATGCGACCACTGAAACCATGTGGCAACGCGATCATTCCTGACTTTGGCCGGAACTGAAGGGAAAGAACACCAAGTCGTCAGCATGGGACGTGGAGAACAGATTGACTGTCGGCAGGCTGATGTTACATATAGTGACTTGGTATCCTCGCGCGTCATTGCCGAGCCGACATCAATGTAAATACAGACAGACTCGGTTGATGTTTCAACGGTGCTACAATTCCGCCATCCCCGTTTTATTCACAAGGAGAACCGACATGCGTCGCATATTGTTTGCTGTTGCTTTGGCTGGTTTATCGACTTTGACGTACGCCTCCGGTTTCAAACTTTCCAGTCCGGAAATAAAAGCCAATCACATGATGCCCCAGCGCTTCGAGTTCAATGGCTTTGGCTGTTCGGGTGAGAACAAATCGCCGGCGCTGAAATGGAGTGGTGCGCCCAAGGGCACCAAGAGTTTTGCCGTGACGGTTTACGATCCAGATGCGCCTACCGGTTCGGGGTGGTGGCACTGGGTAGTCATCAATATCCCGGCTGATGTCCATGAATTGGCCGCGAATGCCGGTGCACTCAACAGTGCGACCCTGCCCAAGGGCGCAGTACAGGGCCGTACCGATTATGGCGTGGCGGCCTTCGGCGGTACCTGCCCGCCGAAAGGTGACAAGCCACATCGCTATATCTTTACCGTGTACGCGCTCAAGACCGACAAGATTGATGTTCCCGCCGATGCCACCGCCGCGCTGACGGGCTATATGATCCATGGAAATATGCTGGGTAAAGCCGGTTTTACTGCAAAATACGGGCGCGCCAAATAGGGGGAGCTTATGGGGCGTGATGTTCCTGCTTCATGGAAAGATTTTAAACCGCACCGACTGGTGCTAGACTATGAATTACTGCATTTGCAGTAATAACAACAAAGGAAAAAAAATGAACAGAAAAGAACTGATAGATGCATTGTCTGACAAGACGGGCAGTTCCAAAGCCGACGCTGACCGCAACATTTCGGCTCTGATCGAAATCGTTACCAGCACGCTGAAAAAAGGTGACAATGTCGCCTTGGTAGGTTTTGGTACATTCGAGGTACGCAAGCGCGCAGCGCGCGCCGGCCGTAACCCCAGCACCGGTGAAGCAATCAAGATCAAAGCAGCCAAGGTCCCGGCATTCAAGGCTGGCGCTACGCTGAAAGCAGTAGTGAACGGCACAAAGAAGTAATTACTAGCGACACACCAGCCTTCTGCGAGGGCTGGTGACTGTATCTGATGCGGTCTTCAACCGCGTCATTCCCCGAAAGCACGCTACGCGCAGCTTTTTCAGTAGGCCTTGTTGCCGATAGTTTATTCCAACACATCTTCTTTACGTTCTGTCCGATCCGGCTTGGGATAGTCATGTTGTAAATGCCATTCAGGTTCTGAATAGTAGTATCCATTGCAACGATGCCAAGTTGCAGCCCGGCAAGATAGTGAGGGTATGTACAGTGGAGTGAAACTATTGGTTCAGTTTTGCCGCAATCACCCGTTCGGCAGCCGCCCAATGTTCATCCGAGCGGCCCTGAAAACCATGCTGTTCGGCAATAAAGTAAGCAGCTGTCTCCACCATGCGATAGCGTTCCTCGGGTGTTGGCTGTACTGCTGCCTTGCTCCCGGCAGCCGGGGACTTTGTTTTGGAGGTTGCAAGCTGTTTCGACGGGGCTTTGGTTTTAGCCGTTGGGGAAGATGCTTTTTTTACGGCGGAAGATTTGGGCTTTCCTGATTCGGAAGCAACAGCTTTAGTTTTTTTTGATGCCACCCTTTTTCCAACGGGTGCCGGTTCCGCTTTAGTGGCCTTGGATTTAACGGTAGCCACTTTTTTTGCAGCGGATTTTTTCGTTTGCTCTACCATCTCATCACCTCATTCGAAGTTGTCAAAATCATAAATTTTGGAACTATGATGAAAGTAATGATATTGATGGAAACCCCGCCAGTCAATAATATGCAACCAATATTTGACGCGGGACACTCAACGGGCTTAAGGTTAAGTGCATTCTGTGACAAATAAGTCAAATATATATCCGGATATACGGGGAAGATACCCTCTGTAGTGGGAGATACAAATCCGGAAGTATCTTCACGATGTGATACCGTACCCCTTGAGCGCTGGGGGTCGCCGTTTTCGTCCCACAGTGTGCGACAGAAACAGACGAAGTTTAGAATTGCCGGACTGTGTTCAAAAAATGGCTGCAAGCAACCTGGTTGCGTAATACCAATATGGAAAGGACGCGATGCTGACGATACTGGTTATCAATTCCAAGGGCGGGTCGGGGAAAACCACTCTGGCGACCAATCTTGCCAGCTACTATGGCAGCAAGAAGGTTCGGGTTGCGATCATGGATTACGACCCGCAGGGTTCGAGCATACAGTGGCTGAGGTTACGGCCGGATGAGGCAGAAAAGATCCACGGTGCCAACGCTGCGCCCGCAAAGGGAGCCATACCATTGCGCAGTACACATGCATGGGTTCCGGCGGACACCGAAGTCACAATTATCGATGCACCGGCCGGGGCGAAGGGTTTGCTGTTGCAGGAACTGGTGCGCAAATCGAATTTTATCGTGATTCCGGTTGCGCCTTCTCCAATCGATATCCACGCCACTGCGGACTTCATCAAGGAGTTGTTCCTGTTTGGTGGTGCGCGTACTTCAGGGGCCAAGATTGCGGTGGTTGCAAACCGGGTCCGAAGTTCTTCCTCCAAAGTCTATGAAGCGTTGCAGCGCTTTCTTAATTCCCTGAAGTTGCCGTTTCTGACCAGTATTCACGATTCTGAAAATTATCTCTATGCGTCGGAAAAGGGCCTTGGTGTATTTGAAATGGACAAGTCTGCCACCATTGCCGAAAGGCAAGAACTTATGCCCATCCTGAAATGGCTGAACGGGCAATTTCCGGACAAATTCGGGACTCGCCTTGAGGATGATCCCTCTGTCATCGAAAACACAAGGAGTTTTGCAATGGGGACGCAGAACTTCACCGTCCTCAGCACAACGGGAAAATTCAAAAGCTACACCTGACGCTGGCGCAACCCGACACGCTTGAGATAAGCCTCCCGGGCGATCTGTACATCTTCCAGAAAGTAGGGCAGTTCCTTCAGCAGCATAGCCTGCGGACCATCCACCAGCGCCTTGGGCGGCGCGGGATGGAAATCCACCAGCACCATGTTCGCACCGGCCACTATCCCTTGTGCCGTAACTTGCATCATGTCGAGGATGCCATCCGGCGAAGCGGCACGCGACCCGACCGAGTGCGAGGGATCGATGCACACCGGCATGCGCGTCAGTCGTTTGACCACCGGCACATGCGAGAAATCCACGAAGTTGCGGTGCGGGTCGCCCATGTTGGTCTTCATGCCTCGCAGGCCGAACACCACATTCCTGTTTCCCTCGGAGGCCAGGTATTCTGCCGCATTGAGCGATTCGTCTAGGGAGATACCGAAGCCGCGCTTGAGCAAGATCGGCATCTCGGTTTGGCGACCGACGATCTTCAGCAATTCGAAATTCTGCGTATTGCGCGTGCCAATCTGCAACATCACACCGGTCGGATTACCGGTTTGGTGCAATGCTTCCCTGATCTCGTTAAGATGAGATTCGTGGGTGATCTCCATTGCGATCACCTTGATGTCGTATTTTCCCGCCAGCTCGAATACATAGGGCAGGCACAGCTTGCCGTGGCCCTGAAATGCATACGGGCTGGTGCGTGGTTTGTATGCGCCCATGCGGGTGCATACCTGGCCGTTATCATGCACTGCTTTCATCATGATCTCGACATGCTCGCGGTTGTCTACCGCGCATAATCCGGCAAATACGTTCAGGGTATCCTGTCCGAAGCGCACGCCGTTGTATTCGAAATGGGTTGAACGTTGATCGTCCTTGTGCCGTCCCAGGATACGATACTCTTCGGAAACCCGCACCGCTCGTTCTACACCGGGCAGGTTTTGCATATCCTCGATTTCGAGTGCCTTGGTGTTGCCGATCAGGTAGATTTCCGTGAGCGATTTTTCACTGCCGCGTTCGATATGCACACGAGTCTGAATCCCCGGAAGAGAGGCAAGGTGTGACAGCAACTGCTTGTATTCAGGAGATAGCTCACCGACATTTGAGTTCAGTATCAGTATCATTTTTATTCTTGCTCATTTCTTCAATAAAATGGCCAACTGCGCCGGCCACTGCGCCATCGGTTCACGTGTAAATCCGCTCTTGGCGAATTGAGTCCAGCGGCCGATCACATAGCACACCAGTAAATTGGCATGTGCGCCGACATCGACGGCTTCGCCCATCTCGCCCTGTGTTGCAGCCATGCGCAGAGACTGCTTGAGCGTTGCCTCGATCCGGTCCAGCAACTGGTTGACACGCTGCTGCAGACGTTCATCCTCGTTAACCAGCGCGTCGCCGATCAGCACGCGGGTCATGCCGCTGTTCTTTTGGGCAAAATTGAGCAGCATGGCCACAATCGCTTCAATCTGCATCACGCCGCTTTTCTCTTCCTGGGTGATCTTGTTGATCAGGCCGAATACGGTCTGCTCGATGAACTCGATCAGGCCTTCGAACATCTGCGCCTTGCTGGCGAAGTGGCGATATAGCGCCGCCTCGGAAAGTGCCAGGCGTGCGGCCAATGCGGCCGTGGTGATCTTCTCGCCCTTGGGTTGCTCCAGCATCCCGGCCACGGCCTGAAGGATCTGTAATTTTCTTTCGCCCGGTTTGGCTGCTGCCATAATTTAGCCCCTTAAATTTCGAAAAAACCTCAAATCCTGTATAAGCGGACCATGCCCGCGACCCTTCGGCAAACCGATGAAACGACTAGCCATTCGACTAGGCTGTCATAAAGACGCCAGTCAAGTCGATGGTTATCAGGGCGCGGGATATATTGGTCGCAGGCATAACCCGCTCCTACGCTTAACTTAAGCGATTCAGCGCCCTTGGCAACTGCATCACATCACGAATCTTTACGTCTACGGATGGCGAGTCCTGATTGCCCGTATTCACCCACACGGTGCGCATTCCGAGCCGCTTGGCTGCCCGCAAATTCTCCAGACTATCTTCCACCATCACACATTGCGCCGCTTTCACGCTGTGATTTTTCAACAAGCGCTTGAAACCGAATACATCGGGCTTGGGATGGAAACAGGTATGTTCTACCGCCATCACATCGTCAAACAAACCGAGCACACGCAACAACCTTAATACTGCATGCACGTAATGTTGCGGCGCATTCGAAAATACCATTTTTCTGCCCGGCAACTTCTTCAATACATGGCGCAAACGCGGTTCGCGCAACACCATCCTGTCCAGTTCCGGAAACTGGTGCGTGTGCCACAGAAAGTGCGCCGGGTCTGTGCCGTGATGCTTCATCAGCCCGCTCAACGTCGCGCCGTAACGTTGCCAGTAATGCATGCGAAGCTCGTTGGCCGCCGCTTCATCCAGTTGCAGGTATTCCTGCAAATATGCCGTCATGCTGCGGTTGATGTGCGGAAAGATATGGGCACTCGCATTATGCAGCGTGTTGTCCAGATCAAAAATCCATAATTTCGTCGCCATACGTTGTTGTGCTCAATAAATCTTGCTTGCATATACCGCGTGCGATTTCCCCCGGACAGCCTTTGCAAGGCTTGCCTGCTTACTCCGCTTCACACGCCTGATGCAACAACTAGCAATCTGACTAAGTCAGCAAAAATATGCTGGGAAGTCATTGGTTATAGTCTGGCTTGGAAGTTTTGGATTTTATGCACCCCAAACCCAAAGTTACTTGCTTTTTATCAATGTGCCGACACCTTCGTCGGTCAAAATTTCCAGCAACAGCGCGTGCTGCACACGCCCGTCGATAATGTGCACGGCACGCACCCCGCTGCGGGCCGCGTCCAGTGCAGAAGTGATCTTGGGCAACATCCCTCCCGACAGCGTGCCATTCGCCACCAACCCATCGATTTCCTTCGGGGTCAGGCCTGTCATCAGCTTGCCGTCCTGATCCAGCACTCCCGGCGTGTTGGTGAGCAACACCAGTTTTTCTGCACACAACACTTCAGCCAGTTTGCCCGCTACTACATCGGCATTGATGTTCAGCGTCTCGCCATCCGGCGAGACGCCGATCGGCGCGATAACCGGAATAAAATCGCCGGAATCCAGAAAAGTGATGATGGACGGATCGATCTTGTTGATGTCGCCGACCAGGCCGATGTCCAGCATCTTGCCCGGCTCGGTGATACTTTCCAGCAGTAATTTTTCGGCGCGGATGAAACCGCCATCCTGACCGGTAAGCCCGACAGCCTTGCCGCCAAAACGGTTGATCAGGTTGACGATGTCCTTGTTGACCTTGCCCAGCACCATCTCGACCACATCCATGGTTTCTTCGTCGGTGACACGCATGCCTTGTATGAATTCACCCTGCTTACCCACTTTTTTCAGCAAGTCGTTGATCTGCGGGCCGCCTCCGTGTACTACTACAGGATTCATGCCGACCAGTTTGAGCAGGACCACGTCACGCGCGAAACTCTCCTGCAACGCAGGGTCGGACATCGCGTTTCCGCCGTATTTGATGACGATGGTCTTGTCGAAAAAACGCTGAATATAGGGCAGTGCCTCGGATAGGGTCCGGGCTTTTTGTGCAACGGTTGTAGCGGAAAGCGGCATGATATTTCCTCGCAAAATATACCGCGGATTCTACACCAGAAGAAAAGTTGTGGGGTTAAAAATGAATCAGGCAGCAAGCGCTGCCTGATTATCCGCGGAAGCCAACACTCACTTAGTTCATCGGCTGGTGGTCCATTTTCTGTGTGGGCGGCGAGGTTGCGGTCAGCGATCTAACCTCAGCTTTTGCCTTGACCTGGACCACGCCCCTGTTGCCTACCCTGATGCTCAGCATCAACGACACGGTTTCGCCTTCCTTGAGTGGAGCCTTCAATCCGGTCAGCATCAGGTGATAGCCGCGCTCACCCAGATTTACCGTTTTGCCGGCAGGTAAAGCAATACCCGCCACTTCACGCATTCTCATCATGCCGCCTTCCATCGCCATGCTGTGCAGTTGAGCCGTTCTGGCGACCCTGCTCGATACGCCGACCAAGGTCGCGGCTTGTTTGCTGGTGATGGTCAGATCCACGCTCGCCGCGTCTTGTCCAGGGGCAGTGGCACGCGCCCATGCATTTTCAACCTGGATATCGCCGGCGTAAACGCTGGCACTTATGAATAAAGCTGTCAGCAGCCCGATAACACGAAGCAAATTGGTCATGATCATTCTTCCGCTGGTTAATATAAATATGAGTAACGGATTATACGCGTCATGGGCAATTCGCGGATTGCTATCCCTGCCATGGTCACGCGACTATAATTGCGACTTCGGAATGTTCACCCTGGATTATGAAACTCATCTTATCGATTCTCTGTCTTTTGCCCGCTTTTGTGTACGCGCAAGCGGATATTTTGCCCGCGGCCCCGAAACTGACGGCGAAGTCATATCTGCTATATGACTACAACAGTGATCAGATACTGGTGAGCCAGAACGGAGACGCGCGTATGGAACCGGCTTCGCTGACGAAGTTGATGACCGCCTATCTGACTTTTGACGCGCTGAAGCACGGCACGATAGGACTAAAACAGAAAATAAACGTTCCGGCTGTTGCAGTGCGCAATTCGGGAGGCCAGTCGCGCATGCTGCTCAAGTCCGGGCAAGCCGTTACGGTCGACGCACTGTTGCGTGGAATGATTGTCGATTCGGGCAACGATGCGGCTGTCACGCTTGCAGTCAACATTGCGGGCAGCGAAGCGGGTTTTGTCGACATGATGAACCATGAGGCGAAACGGATGGGCATGAAGAACACGCATTTCACCAATCCGGTAGGTCTGCCCGACGCAGAGCATTACAGCAGCGCATCCGATCTGGCCGTGCTGGCGGCTGCCATTTTGCATGACTATCCCCAGTATTACCCGCTGTTCTCGCAGCGCACCTACACTTTCAACAATGTCATTCAGGACAATGGCAACCGATTGCTCTGGTTGGATCCTTATGTGGACGGTATGAAAACCGGACGTACCGAATCGGCCGGATACTGCCTGGTTGCATCGGCTCAGCGCGATAACCGCAGGCTGATCTCGGTGTTGCTTGACGCGAACTCGAGCCGGTTGCGCACCTCCGAAAGCCAGGAATTGCTGAATTTCGGTTTCCAGCATTTCGAGGCCGCGCGCCTGTATCAAAAGGATCAGCCCGTTACCCGCCTGCCGATCTGGAAAGGCACCGAGAGCCATCTCGATGTCGGCTTTCGCCGCAATCTGTATCTGACCATTCCGAAAGGGACTTTTTCGCAGCTCAAGGCAAAGGTTGAAACGTATCAACCGATTCTTGCCCCAATCATGGGCGGGCAACAACTGGGGGTGCTCAAGCTGACGCTGGCCGGCCAACCCTATGCGGAATTTCCGCTGTTGGCATTGGAAAGTGTGCCGCTGGCAAATGTTTTCTCGCGCGGATGGGACAGCATACTATTGATGTTCCGAAAATGAACCCGACCATGACGATATATTTAAACGGTGAATTCATGCCCATTGCGGAAGCAAAGATTTCGGTGCTGGATAGAGGTTTTATTTTTGGCGATGGCGTGTATGAAGTCATTCCGGTGTATTCACGCAAAGCGTTTCGTCTAACGGAGCATTTGCGGCGTTTGCAGCACAGTCTGGACGGTATCAAGCTAGTTAATCCGCATAGCGACAGCGAATGGGCAACGTTGGTCGGCGAACTTGTCTCGCGCAACGGGGAACAAGACCAGTATTTGTATCTGCACATCACCCGCGGCGTGGCGAAACGCGATCACGCCTTCCCGAACCCGCCGGTCAAACCTACAGTGTTCATGATGAGCAACCCGCTGTCCACGCCCCCCGCTGCGCTGTTGCAGGACGGTGTGTGCGCGGTGACTGCACAGGACAACCGCTGGCTGCGCTGTGACATCAAGGCCATCGCACTGCTGCCCAACGTATTGTTGCGCCAGATGGCGATGGATGCAGGCTGCGCAGAGACGATCCTGATACGTGACGACTCGTTCATGACCGAAGGTTCGGCCAGCAACATCTTTGTGGTGAAGGGCGGCATGCTGTTCGCGCCGCCCAAAGATAATTTAATGTTGCCCGGCATTACCTACGACGTGATCCTGGAAATCGCTACAGCGCATGGCATCCCGCATGAAGTGCGCAGGATAGCCGTGGCGGAAGTGTTTGCGGCGGATGAGCTGCTGCTGACCTCCTCCACCAGGGAAGTGCTGGCAATCACGCAACTCGACGGCAAGCCGGTAGGCGCGGGCAAGCCGGGTGCGATGTTCGCCAGGCTGCGCAATCTCTACCAGGAATACAAACAAACGGTGATGCGTGCATGAACGACAAACCCGAAAACGAATTTCCCACCCACCCTTTGCCGGAGCATGAATTGCAAACCAGCCTTATCGAATATCCCTGTGACTTTCCGATCAAGGTATTCGGGCAACAACAGGCGGGGTTCGCTCAAGCGGTGCTGGAAGTGGTCAACAAACACGATCCGGGATTTGTCGCGGCGAGCATGGAAATGCGCGCCAGCAAAACGGCGCGCTATATCAGCCTGACCTGCACGGTACGCGCCACTTCACGCGAGCAACTCGACGCGCTGTACCAGGACCTGTGCGATCATCCGCTGATCGTGATGGTGCTGTGATTCCCCACGTAAAATCGCTGGGTCTGGTCGAATATCAGCCGACTTGGGATGCGATGAAGAAATTCACCGCTGAGCGTAACAGCGAAACGCGCGACGAGATCTGGCTAGTGCAGCATCCGCCCGTTTATACACAGGGTTTGGCGGGTAAGCCGGAGCACCTGCTTCGCAGTACGGGTATCCCGGTGGTAAAGATCGACCGCGGCGGTCAGATCACTTACCACGGCCCCGGCCAGATCGTTGCTTACATGGTGCTCGATTTGCGTCGCTGGAAGATCAATGTGCGCGAGCTGGTGCGGTTGATGGAGCAGGCGGTGATCGATTTGCTGGCCGAATTCGGCATTGCCGCGCAGGGGCGGGAGGAAGCGCCCGGCGTGTATGTGGGTGACGCGAAGATTGCCGCGCTGGGGCTCAAGATCAAGAACGGATATTGTTATCACGGCCTGTCATTCAATGTCGACATGGATCTGGGCCCGTTCGCCAATATCAACCCGTGCGGCTATGCCGGGTTGAGGGTGACACAGGCCTGCGAACTCGGCGTCACTGTTTCGATCAGCGAACTGCAGGCACATCTGGCGCAGAATCTGATTCACGGACTACAACAACACTTTGAAAGAAAGCAACCCCATGAGTAACAGTCAAAACAAGCAAACCGGTGCCGCCAAAACGGCGCGCAACCCGATCAAAATCGTGCCGTTGCAGCAGCGCCTGCGCAAACCGGAATGGATACGCGTGAAGTCCGGAAGCGGGCAGGGTTATCACGACGTAAAGCGCATGTTGCGCGAGCATAATCTGCACACGGTGTGCGAGGAGGCATCCTGCCCAAATATTGGCGAGTGTTTCAGCAAAGGTACCGCGACCTTCATGATACTCGGCGACATGTGCACGCGGCGCTGCCCATTCTGCGATGTTGCGCACGGCAAGCCACTTCCACCGGATGTGAATGAACCGGCCAATCTCGCGCGTTCGATAGGCCTGCTCAAATTGAACTATGTGGTCATCACCAGCGTTGACAGGGACGATCTGCGCGACGGCGGCGCGCAACATTTTGCCGATTGCCTGGGCGCGATACGCGCCAGTTCGCCCGCGACACGTCTGGAGATTCTGGTGCCGGATTTTCGCGGCCGTCTGGAAGATGCCCTGGAGGCGCTTTCCGCCAGTTTGCCCGATGTGCTGAATCACAATCTGGAGACCGTGCCGCGCCTTTACAAACTGGCGCGTCCCGGCGCGGATTACACGCACTCGCTGAAATTGCTCAAGGATTTCAAAGCGCGCTTTCCGCACATCCCGACCAAGTCCGGCCTGATGCTGGGTCTGGGCGAGACCGATGAGGAAGTGCTGCAGGTGATGCGCGACTTACGCGCGCACGATGTAAACATGCTCACCATCGGCCAGTATCTGCAACCTTCCGATGGGCATCTTCCGGTGTTGCGTTATGCGCCGCTGGAATCGTTCACAATGTTCGAACAGGCCGCGAAGGATATGGGATTCAGTCATGCCGCCTGCGGTCCTATGGTACGCAGCAGTTATTTTGCCGATGAGCAGGCCCATCAGGCCGGTGTATTTGCCGACAAGCGCTAGCCCCTCACCGTGTTAAACTCCACAGCGAAGCTGGCCAGACAGTCGCCGCGCACGCAAGTGCGGGGAGGAAAGTCCGGGCTCCGCAGAGCAGAATGCCGGTTAACGACCGGACGCCGAGAGGCGATGGAAAGTGCCACAGAAAATACACCGCCGATGGCCGCGCAAGCGGATCAGGCAAGGTTGAAATGGCGAGGTAAGAGCTCACCGCGCTGGTGGCAACATCAGTGGCAGGGTAAACCCCATTCGGAGCAAGATCAAATAGGCAGGCTATGACGTTGCTCGCGTCGCCTGCGGGTAGATTGCTTGAGCGTCAGGTAACGAAACGCCTAGAGGAATGACTGTCCACGACAGAACCCGGCTTATCGGCCAACTTCACCATATTTATTATTGCAAGTTCACCCACTGCGCAATGCACGGGCATACTTGTTGAGTTTCATTTAACCAGCTTCATTCCCACTGTTCCTTCCAGCCAGCGTTCTTCCCGAATTCCCGAGATATCCAACCATTCATTACAAATCGCTTTAGCTTGTTTGCGCAATCTGTTATTTATTAAGTATATTTGTTTTTCATTAACTTCCGGCTCTAACTCCTTGTCCTGTAAAGATAAATCCTGTTTTTCGCTTGACCATTGAGTTTTTTTTCAATATAGTGGGTTCAGGTGGTAAAAAGTGGGAAAAAGTGGAGGCTGGGAATGTTTCAGGGCGCGGCACAACTTAATCTGGATAGTAAGGGCAGACTCGCGATACCGGCACGGCATCGCGATATGTTGCTTGCGCATTGTGCGGGCAACCTGGTGCTGACCGCGGATGCAGACGGGTGCCTGCTGGTCTACCCGCAACCCGAGTGGCAGCCGATACGCGAGAAGTTGCTCAAGCTTTCGGCGCTCAATCCGAAAATCCGTGCCCTGCAACGCCGCCTGATCGGTTATGCCGAAGATGTGGTGATGGATGGTGCCGGGCGCGTATTGATTTCTCCTGCCTTGCGCGATTACGCCGTGCTGGACAAGCACGTGATGCTGGTCGGTCAGGGAAATAAATTCGAATTGTGGGACGGGGAGAAATGGCAGGTGCAGCAAGCGGCCAGCTTATCGTTCATGGATGGTGAATTGCCGCCCGAGCTGGAGGGCTTTTCCTTGTGAAAGACCTCTGCACAACTACTGCGCTCGCTGATGCGGCGTTAAAAAATAGCTCAAAATTCCCATGTGCAAATGGCACATTCCGGATTTTCTCTATTTTTTTCCTTGCCTCAGTTTCGCTCGCTACGTTGTGCAGAGGCCTTTATGCATGAGGGCTTGGCCCATACCACTGTCCTGCTGGTTGAAGCTGTAGAAGCACTCGATATCAAGCCGGATGGCATCTATGTGGATGGCACATTTGGGCGCGGTGGACATAGCGCGATGATACTGGAGCGACTGGGCAGAAAAGGAAAATTGATCGCGCTGGACAGGGATCCGGCAGCCGTGGCGGTTGGCAGGCAGTGGCGCGATGCGAGATTCAGTATGGTGCATCGCAGCTTCTCCCGCGTGGCGGAAGTATTGCGCGAAATGGAGATAGGGCGGGTGGACGGCATTCTGCTGGATTTGGGGGTGTCTTCACCGCAACTGGATGAAGCTGCGCGTGGTTTCAGCTTTCGCTTTGAAGCGCCACTGGATATGCGCATGGATACCAGCAGCGGGATGACCGCGGCGCAATGGCTGGCAACCGCGGATGAAAACTTGTTAGCGGAGGTGATACGTGACTACGGCGAAGAACGGTTTGCTAAGCAGATTGCAAGGGCGATTGTTGCGGCGCGCGCGATCGAACCCATCAAGACCACGCGGCAACTCGTCGAGTTGGTTGGTAAAACGGTACGTACCCGCGAAGCAGGGCAGAACCCGGCGACACGCACCTTTCAGGCTGTACGGATTTATATCAATCATGAGCTCGAAGAGCTTGCGCGGGTCTTGCCGGAGTGTGTGACGCATCTCAAAAGCGGCGGTCGTCTGGTGGTGATCAGCTTCCACTCGCTGGAGGATCGCATCGTGAAGCATTACATGCGCGAGATGGCAGAAGGTGACAAATTGCCGCGCAATGTGCCGATACGCGCCAGCGAAGTGCCGCGAGGAAAGTTGAATTTGATCGGCAGGGCGGCGCGTGTCAGCGGAGCGGAACTGCAGGCCAATCCGCGTGCGCGCAGTGCCGTGATGCGTGTTGCGGAGCGCAGCGATGTTGAATAGCGGCACGATAAGGGTTGATCGTTGATGAAGGCTGCTATCGGAGGTATTCGCCAGCAGGTCGCGGGAAAAGTCGACAGACTCGGCCCCGCCTACCAAGGCTTGCTGCTCGTGGTGGTTGTGGTGTGCGCGTTGAGTGTGGTGACCTCGCAGTACCAGGCGCGCAAGCTGTTTGTAGAGTTGCAAAAGGATAAGGACCAGGCGCAGAAAATGGATGTGGAATGGGGGCAGTTGCAACTTGAGCAAAGCACTTGGGCTGCGCCGGCACGCGTGGAAGAAGTCGCTGTTAGAAAGTTGCAAATGCAATTGCCAAAAAACGGGCAGGTTCAATTCATACGGGTAAAACCTGATAGCGGGATAAAGCCAACACAATGAACTACGCGGCCAGCGCACAATCGGAGATCACGGCGAAATTGCCGGGATGGCGCGCCACCGTATTATTCGGGCTGCTGCTGGCTGGGTTGGCAGGGTTGCTCGGCCGCGGCGTGTATTTGCAGGGGATACACGATGACTTCCTGCAGGAAAAAGGCAAGGCGCGTTACAGCCGCGTGATTGAAGTAAGCGCGCACCGCGGCAATATCTCCGACCGCAACGGCGAGCCGCTTGCGGTCAGCACGCCGGTGGAATCGGTGTGGGCGAGTCCGTCGGACGTTGAGGCGAATAATCGGCAAGAAAGAAAACTGGCACAGATTCTGGGTATGAAAACATCGGAAGTGAAAAGCCGGCTGTCCGATACTTCGCGTGATTTTGTATATCTCAAAAGACTGTTGCCGCCGGATCAGATCGATCAAGTCATGAGCCTGCATCTGCCCGGGATTTCGTTGCAGCGCGAATATCGCCGTTATTACCCTGCCGGCGAAGAATTTGCCCAGATGCTGGGATTTACCGGACAGGACGACATCGGGCAGGAAGGAATGGAGTTTGCCCTGCAGAAACAGCTCGCCGGAAAGCCGGGCAGTCAGCGGGTGATCAAGGATAACCATGGCTACATCGTCGAAGATGCCGGCAGTCTCCACCCGCCCAAACCCGGCAGCGATATCGTGCTCAGTCTGGACAGCAATTTGCAGCATATCGCCTATCGCGAACTGGAGAATGCGGTCAGGCTGCATCGGGCCAAGTCCGGCGCGGTAGTGGTACTCGATGCACGCAGCGGCGAAGTGCTGGCGCTTGCCAACTATCCCAGCTACAACCCTAACAATCACAGCGGTACCAGCAGCAAGGAGATGCGCAACCGGGCCATTACCAATGAGTTCGAGCCCGGATCAACCCTGAAGCCGTTTACCATAGCGACGGCACTGGAAACCGGCAAGGTGACTCCCGGCACCGTTATCGATACCGATCATGGCGTGTACCAGTTGGGCAACAGAAAGATTCATGATGCCGAACCGGAGTCAATGTTGACTGTGGCACAGGTGATCCAGAAATCCAGCAATATCGGTGCAGCCAAAATTGCCCTGTCGATGAAACCCGAAACGATGTGGCAAGGATTGTCGGATAGCGGATTCGGTGCGCCGACCGGCAGCAATTTTCCGGGTGAGGCGCTGGGAAAATTGCGCGACCCGAAGACATGGCGGCCCATCGAACAGGCCACTATGGCCTATGGACACGGCGTCTCGGTTAATCTGCTGCAACTCGCGCGGGGCTATACAATTTTTGCCGACAATGGTGAATTGAAGCCGATTTCCCTGCTCAAGCTGGATACACCACCGGTTGGGACGAGGGTGTTTTCCGCCCATACTGCGCACGAGGTACGCGACATGCTGGAAATGGTCGTGTTGCCGGGCGGTACGGCACCGCTGGCGCAAATTGCGGGTTATCGCGTGGCGGGCAAAACAGGTACAGCGCACAAGCTGGAGAATGGCCGTTATGTGAACCACTATATCGCATCCTTTGTCGGGTTTGCTCCTGTGTCGAATCCGCGTCTGGTGGTGGCGGTAATGATCAATGACCCGAGCGGTGCCGAGTATTACGGCGGACAAGTTGCCGCACCGGTATTCAGCAAGGTAACAGGCGCGGCATTGCATGCGCTCAATGTGCCGAACGATGCGCCGATGGATAACGTCATTGCACCTCCTGCGACTATCGTGAAGGAGGAAGTATGAGCACCTCTTTCGATCGGTGGGCTGACGAGCAATTGGCAGTGCTAAATGTCCCTGTGTCACGGCTGGTGACCGACAGCCGCACCATTCAGCATGGCGATACCTTCGTTGCCTATCCAGGCGAAAAGTCTGATGGCAGACAGTTCATCGCGTCCGCGATCGCGCAGGGTGCCAACGCGGTGATCTATGAAACGCTTCTATCCCGGCAACCCGGAGAGGCGCAGCATTTCGCCTGGAACGATAGCTGGCAGGTGCCCAGTCTTGCGGTGACCGATTTGCGCCACAAAGCTGGTTGGTTGGCTGATGCGGTATATGGTACGCCCTCGGAAAAGCTGTGGATTGTGGGTATCACGGGGACCAATGGAAAGACTTCAACCAGTCACTGGATTGCTCGCGGTTTGAGCGAGGCGGGGAAGCGCTGCGCAGTGATCGGCACCCTGGGTAATGGCCTGGTGGCAGGGGGCGAAATCGTCGAAACGCTTCAGGCCACTGAAAATACCACACCGGACGCGGTGAGAGTGCATGGCCTGCTGGGGGAATATTTGCGCAACGGTGCACAAGCCGTCGCGATGGAAGTGTCCTCGCACGCGCTGTCCCAAGGACGTGTGAATGCGGTACGTTTCGATGTCGCGATGCTTACCAATCTGAGCCGCGATCATCTCGATTATCACGGTGATATGCAAAGTTATGCGGCGGCCAAGCGCAAGTTGTTTGAATGGCAACAGCTTGGCTTTGTGGTGTTGAATCTCGACGATGCGTATGGAATCGAACTGGCCGAGTCATTGTCACTGCAGCAGGATACGGACACGGAGATAATCGGATACGGCCTGAGCGACGCTGCATTGCAGTTCACCGAGCGGCTGGGTCTGCGTATGGTCTATGGCAATTTGCTGGAAATGTCCGGGCAGGGGTTAAAGCTGGCAGTTCACTCCAGTTGGGGTGCGGCACAGCTCGATAGTGCGCAGGTCGGACGATTCAACGCGGCCAATCTGCTGGGCTCGCTCGCGGTATTGTTGGTGAGCGGGGTGGCATTGAACGATGCAGTGCGTTCATTGGGCGGAGTGCAGCCGGTTCCGGGACGCATGCAGCGCCTGGGCGACGCGCGGCAACCAACGGTGGTCGTGGATTATGCACATACTCCCGATGCGCTGGAAAAGGTGCTGCAGACGTTGCGCGAAGTCGCTGCTTTTGAAGGTGGGGCGGCAGAAGGCGGAAAGGTGCTGTGCGTGTTCGGTTGCGGCGGGGAACGGGATCGTGGCAAGCGCGCCATGATGGGGATGATTGCGGAGAAATATTCGGATTTCTGCATTGTCACTTCCGACAATCCGCGCAGCGAGAATCCGCGCGAAATAATCGCGGAAATTGTCGGCGGTATGTACGGGGAAAACCACGAGATCATCGTAGACCGTGCCACGGCGATCCAAAGTGCCATCAGGATTGCGCGGCAGGGAGATACCGTGCTGATCGCGGGCAAGGGGCACGAAGACTATCAGGAGATCAACGGTGTAAAACACCCGTTCGACGATGTGTCGGCAGCGCGGCAGGCTTTGCAGTCCTGCCATGAAATCCCGCAGGCGCAGGACAAAACCGGGGGCGGACAATGATGCTGCTGTCGCAAGCCGCGCAGGCAACCGGTGGAACCCTGGTCCCGCCCGCGGGAGAGTCTGATGGCGATGTGAATATCAGCGGGGTGTCCAGCGACAGCCGGAAAATTGTACAGGGCGATTTGTTCGTTGCGTTGCGCGGCGAGCATTTCGACGGTTACAACTTTGTCGCAACGGCTGCACAAGCGGGAGCAGTCGTCGCGCTGGTCAATGCAGACAGTTACCGGGAACGGCTGACGAGTGACAAGGCGTCGGTGACCGGGCTTGTGCCTGGCATCACGCTACTGCTGGTTGGTGATACGCGCCTGGCGTTGGGGCAGTTGGCGGGATGGTGGCGCAGACAGTTCGATATTCCGGTGGTGGCGATCACCGGCAGCAATGGCAAGACCACCGTAAAGGAAATGCTTGCGGGCATTCTTCGCGAAGCGGCAGGCAGCGCGGGTGCGGTACTGGCCACCCGGGGCAATATGAACAACGATATCGGTATGCCGCTAACACTGTTGCAAATCAATTCAACGCACCGTTATGCCGTGATCGAAATGGGCATGAATCATCCGGGCGAGATCGATTATCTGACGCGGATTGCGGAGCCTGATGTCGCGCTGATTAACAATGCCAGTGACGCACACCTGGCAGGGTTGGGCTCCGTGGAGGCGGTTGCGCGCGCCAAGGGCGAAATATTCGCGGGGCTGCGGCATCACGGAACCGCGGTGATTAATTCCGACGATCCGTATGCGCGGCTTTGGCGCACATTGGCCGGTGCGCACCCGTTGTTAGAATTTGGTCTGAATGTTGAAGCTGATGTTTCCGGCACGTGGCACCCGCAAGGTTATGGATTGAGACTTGATGTTACCTCCCCGCAGGGGATGTTTGCCGCTGACTTGCAAGTTCCCGGTGTACACAACGCGCGCAACGCGCTGGCCGCGACTGCCTCTGCAACCGTGCTGAACATTTCCCTGGAAACGATCGCCGCAGGCCTGGAAAAGTTCCATGGTGTGGCAGGGCGTTTGCAGCGCAAGGTTGCGTTGCAAAACGCCGTTCTGATAGACGATACCTACAACGCGAATCCGTCCTCGATGCGCGCCGCGGTCAGCGTGCTTGCGCTGGCTGGCGGCAAGCGCATTCTGGTATTGGGTGACATGGGCGAGCTGGGCGGCAACGCGGCAGACTTTCATGCCGAGCTCGGCGCGGAAGCGCGCCGCGCCGGCATTGAAAAGCTTTTTGCGCTGGGCACACTGAGCGTCGGCACCGTGCGCGAATTCGGCAGCGGTGCACAGCATTTCGAACGCATCGAGGATTTGCTGGATGCTCTGGAAAAGGAATTGGACGCCAACACGACAGTGCTGGTAAAGGGATCGCGATTCATGAAAATGGAACGCGTGGTCGAATACTTTACGCTGCATTGAGGAGAACGAATGCTACTGGCACTGACACAATGGCTGGCTGAGGATGTACGGTTTTTCAGCGTGTTCAATTACATCACGTTTCGCGCCGTGCTGGCCGCGATGACTGCGTTGATCATTTCGTTCATGGTCGGTCCGACGATGATACGAAAACTGACTGCATACAAGATCGGCCAGTCGGTTCGCAGCGACGGTCCGCCAACGCATCTGATCAAGGCCGGCACGCCGACCATGGGTGGTGCGCTGATCTTGACATCGATTGCAATTACCACACTGTTGTGGGGTGATCTGCGCAACCATTATGTGTGGGTGGCACTGCTTACAACCCTGGGCTTTGGCGTGATCGGCTGGGTGGACGATTACCGCAAGGTGGTGCATCGCAACCCAAAAGGGTTGTCGGCAAAAACAAAAATGGGTTGGCAGTCGATTGTCGCGCTGGCGGTAGGCATTTATCTGTGGAATACCGCCAGCTTTCCCGCGAACACCGAGCTGATTGTTCCGTTCCTGAAATTCTTCGTGTTTCCGCTGTCGGCATTCACGTTCATTGTGCTCACCTATCTGGTCATCGTCG
>JBDTCC010000042.1:0-44441 GCA_039923775.1 Gallionella sp.
GATGCGGTGACCAGGAACGCCTCGCCGGGAAACGGCAAACCAAAGGATTCCGCGAACAGCACGCCGAACAGCGCGCCATAGCCGTATTGGGCGATGAAGGGATGAACCGTTGCCAGGAGACTATTCATGGTTTGCCGGCTGTCATGAGCAAGATTTCATATAAATGCGGAATGCCAATATTCGAGTCGTAACGCTTATATGTCAGGCGACATTATTACGAATTACAAACGACCCGCCGCCGATCCCATCATACCTTGTCTGCCTCATGCGATCTGCGTTGCAGCACGCTGAATAAAACCGGCATCACGATCAGCACCAGCGGCAGCTGAACCACCAGGCCGGCGATGATCGCGACCGCCAGCGGCTGCTGCATGGCCGAGCCCTGCCCGATTGCGAAGGCGAGCGGCAGCAATGTGAGAATCGCGGCGAAGGTGGTCATCGCGATGGGCCGCATGCGGTTTTTGCCGGCACCGATCAGGGCAAGATGGAACGACTGCTCCCTGATCAGATCGTTGTACTCGGAAAAATAAAATATCGCGACCTCGGTGACGATGCCGATGATCATGGTCATGCCCATCATCGCCGAGATGTTGAGTTCGATGCCGGTCAGCCACAACCCAGCAAATACCCCCGATACAGCCAGCAACGGCATGGCCATGATGGACAGCGCCACGCGAAACCGTTCATACAGGAACAGCAACAGCAGGAATACCAGTCCGACGGCAGCAGCGAATACCGCCATCAAGCCCTTGAAGGCGATCTGTTGTTGTTTGTACAGCCCGCCGAGATCGTAATACATTCCCTTGGGCATCAAGCCGGGTGTCGCCATCGACTTGCGGATGTCGGAGATCACCGAGCCCAGCGAACGCCCGCTGATGCGACCGGTTACGGCCACCATGCGTTTGAGATTTTCGCGTTTGATCTGCGGCTGACCGCTGATCGGGACGATGCTGGCTACCCGCTTGAGCGGAAATACATGGCCGTCCGGCGCGCGGATCAGCAGTTTCCCGACATCCGGCACGATGGCGCGCTGATCCTGCGGTATCCAGACGCGCACGCCGACCAGCTTGGGACCCTGCTGCATTTTCGTCGTGACGATCCCCGACAAATAACCGCCGAGTATCTGTGTGATGCTGTCCGGGTTCATCCCTTCCAGCGCGGCCTTGACCCTGTCGACATGGATCTCCAGCGCGTCGCCGGCGGGGTTGATGCCGTCGCGGGTATCCACCACGCCGGGTATCTTGTTGATGAGCGCCTGGACCTTGTGCGCAGTCGCGTCGAGTTCATCGGCGTTATCCGAAAACAGCTTGATTTCGATCGGTTGTGGCACCGAGGTGAGGTCGCCGATCACGTCTTCCATCAATTGTGCGAACTCGATATCCAGTCCCGGAACCTGATGCTCGACCTTGCCGCGTATGCTGTCCATCACTGCGTCGATCGGCGGACGCGATCCCGATTTCAGGCGCACAAAGAAATCGCCCTCGTTGGCCTCGGTGAGGCCGCCGCCCAGTTGCGTGCCGGTGCGGCGCGAATAGGTGTCCACATAAGGATTGGCCTTGATGATGGTCTCAACCTGTTGCAGCAGCCGGTCGGTTTCGGTCAGCGAGGTGCCGGGTGCGGCGCGGTAATCGAGGATGAAGCCGCCCTCGTCCATGGCCGGCATGAAACCGGAGCCGACATTGTTGAAGGACAGCAGACCGATGCCGAGCAGGGGTAGCACAAACAACAGGACGAGCACCGGCCGTGCCAGCAGTCGATGCATCAGGGTATCGTAACGGCGATGCAGCCATTCGGTTATCGCACCGCCCTCTTTCTGGTTCGCATCCTTTTCATTCAGGAAATGGTCTGCCAGCAGCGGCACGGCCAGCCAGGTGATGAAGAAGGAAATGATCAATCCCGAGGCCATGGTCAGCGACAAGGCCTTGAAGAAGGCCCCGGTCACCCCGGTGAGAAAGGCCAGCGGCAGGAATATGACGATGGTGGATGCCGACGAACCGGCCAGCGGACGGACGAATTCCATCGCGGCCGCCAGCACGCGGCCATGGTGGTCCCCATGCGCACCGCGCAATCGCCGCACGATGTGCTCGATCATCACGATCGCGTCGTCTATGATCAGCCCCACCGCCGCTGCCATGCCGCCCAGCGTCATGATGTTGAAGCTCATGTCGAGCGCGAAGAACAGCACCACCGTTGACGCCAGGACTGCCGGCACAACCAGCGCGGCGATCAGGGTGATCTTGATATTGCGCAGGAAGGCAAACAGCACCAGCACCGCCAGACCTGTGCCGATCAGGATCGCGTCGCGCACGCTGGCAGCCGAGTCCAGCACCAGCACGCTCTGGTCGTACCAGTTGGCCAGCTTCACGCCGGGTGGCAGTTGCGCCTTATAAGCCGCGAGCCGGGCATGCACGTCGCGCGCGATCTGCACACTGTTGCTGCCGGGCTGCTGATAGATGTTCAACAGTACCGCCGGGTGGCCGTCGGCATTCACCTTGATCCATTGCGGCACCACCCCGTCGCTGACGGTTGCGACGTCTTCCATACGCACGATGCCGTTGCTGCCGGTCTTGATCACGGTTTCACCGATCTGTTTGACGTTGCGCAAGCGCGTGTCGGCAATGGTCAGATACAGTTTGTAATGATCTTCCAGCCGTCCCACCGCGGTGACCACGTTGGCGGCGGACAGCGCCTGGGCGACATCGGACAGGGTCAGGCCGTATGCGAGCAGGCGCGCCGGATCGACCGTAACCTGATACTCCTCCTGCGCGCCGCCGGTCACATCGATGCGTGCCACGCCGTTGACACTCGACAGCAACGGCCGCAACTGGTAGCGCGCCAGATCATACAGCGCGGTTTGCGACTGGCTGGCCGAAGTCAGGCTGTACGCCAGAATAGGAAACACCGTGGGGTCCATGCGCTCGGTGCTGAATTGCGTGCCCGAGGGAAGATTCGGCATGACCTGCGCGATGGCCTGGTTGATCTGTGATGTGGCAAGCCCCATGTCGGTGCCCCAGTCGAAGCTGACCGACACCTCTGCCGAACCGCGGCTGGTGGTGGAGCGCACATCACGCAGCCCGGGCACCCGGCGCACCGCCTCCTCCACCGGTTGGGTCACCGTTAGCATCATCAGATCGGCGGGGCGGTCACCCGCGTCGAGAAATACCTTTACCCGGGGAAAATCCACCGTGGGAAACAGCGTTACCGGCAACTTGAATGCGGCCAGGGTCCCGCCCAGTGCCAGCAGCGCGAGCAGAAACAGGATAGAGCGGCGGTGCCCCTGCAGCCATTCGGTAAAGCTCATTGTCCGACCTCGCGCACTGCCATGCCGTCACTCAACTCATAGTTGCCCAGGCTGACCACCGTCTGGGCAGTGTCGAAAGAACCTTCAACCGCAATCAGTCCATTTTGTTCCACCCCGATCTTCACATTGACGCGGCGCGCCTTGCCCTGCGACACCTGGAACAGATAGGCGCCATTGGCATCCTGCAATACCGCCAAGCGCGGCACGACCCATGCGGTCTGTCTGGCCACCTCGATGGCAGCGCGCACCCGTGTACCGGGCATCAAGCCGTCGTCGGTGACTTTGACCAGCACGTCCACCAGCTGCGTTTGCGGATTGATCATGCCGAAAACCTGTGCGACTCGCCCGGATACCCTGGATTCACTGCTGAACACCGGGACAACATTGACCGCCATGCCGGGCCGAACACGTCTCACATCATCCGGCTCCACGCCCAGCAGCACACGTTGTCCGCCCACCCGTGCCAGTTGCAGCAACGGTGCGCCGGCGGCCAGCCGATCGCCCTGTGCCGCCTGGACGGACATCACGATACCGTCGAAGGGGGCGGTGACCTGTTCCAGAGCACGGCCCGCACCAATCCTGTCCTGGGCATGCAAAGCGGCTTCGGCATCCGCCAGCGTTTTGTTCGCGGCAGCGAGCTGCGACTGGGTGGCCAGTTGCTGTGCAAGCAGTTGCCCGATACGCGTTACTTCGCTCGTGGCGAAATCGACCGCCTGGCGTGCCTGCTGGTAACCCAGAACGGCATCGGCACCGGTACCGAACTGAAGCAGGATAGAGCCCTTTTTTACCGGTTGCCCGGGGCTAACCAATAGCCTGACGATGCGGCCCGGCCTGGGCAAGCTGATGGTTTCCAGACTGCGCGTGTCGGGTGACACGCTGCCGTAGCCGGAGACGGTGTCAGTCATCTGCTGCTGTTTCATCGCCACCGTTTTGACCTGCACGACTGGGGAATCTGCCGCGTGGGCCAGGCTGCTCGTCAACAGCAGGACCGGCAGGATTATTTTAAAAAACATGTTCATTGTTTGCTCCCGTTATTGTCAGGCAAGTCCGGCCCCAGCAGGGTTTCCAGCGCGATTTGTTGTTCCATCAGGGCTTCCTGCAAATTGAGGGACTCGGTTTGTTTGTCCAGCAGTGCGGTTTGCAATCGCACGTAGTCCGGGGCGGTCAGGTTGCCGGAGCGATATGCCGACTCGGCATTTTGTGCCACGGCACTAAACTCGGCGAGACCTTGTCGGGTGCGCTGCAACTGTTCTTGCAGCAGGGACTGATTCGCGAGCGCGATGTCGATTTCACTGTAAGCGCTGTTGAGTCTGTGCTGATATTCATCGTACAGTTTTTGCCGGGTGGCCTTTTCAATCGCGATATTGCCGCGATTGGCATTGAATATCGGCAGACTCAAACTCACACCGAAGCCGCGGGTGTAAAGTCCACTGGTATCACGTGCGCGGGTGATGCCGACATTCAACGCCGGAAACTGCGCCAGAACCGACCCGCGAAACTTTTCCTCCTGGGAGTGATAACCGGCCTGCAGTGCGCGCAAATCGGGACGTCGGGCCAGACGCTGCGTCAGGTTGGCGTGCACAGCGGCAGCGTCGATCGTGACCGGCTCCGGTTCCCCGACCAGATCGAGTGCAGTGCTTGGCGCAATCCCCAGCAAGTCGTCGAGACTGGCACGGTTCTGCAGGCGGCTGCGTTCCAATTCGTTGATCTGGCGCCCGACATTCTGCAGTGCGGCCAGATCGGCGCTGGCAAAGTCGCGGGTGACATTTCCCTGCGCCAGCGCTTGCTGGCTGCGCTGATAGCGCTCATCCAACAGATTTTGTGCGCCTTGCAGCTTTGGCAGCAAACGCTGTTGTGTGGTCAAACGGGTGAACAGCAAGCGTGCCTGGCTGACCACCTGCCATTCCTGCCATAACAGATCCAGATTGATCTGTTGTTGAGCTGCGGTTGTCGATCCGGTCCGCGAGGAGCGCAGCAACAGCGCACTGACATCGTAGCTGAGGTTTAAATTGAACGCGTTGGTATTGCCGGTCGTGCCGTTGGTGGGATGATCGGAACTGATGCCCAACTGCGGATCGGGCAGCAATCCGGCGGCAAACGATTGTGCCCGGGCGATGCCCAAATCGTCGCGTGCCTGTCTAAGTTGCGGATTGTTTGCCACCGCCAGCATCGCAACCTCATCGATATCCATACCATCGGCCGGGTTGAACGGGTGGGTGCCCAGCCGACGGAAAGGCAATTGTGCCGGCTCGACAGGAATCTCCGAAATAGTCTGCGGCAGATTGATACCGGTGGGCAAAGGTTGCGGGGCATAGCTTGCACACCCGGCCAGACCAATGGCAATAAGCCCGGCTAAAAATGAACGGTCAAATATCCTGCGTCTTGCCTGTTCCGTGGGTTTTGCTGCCGTGAACTTTGGGCCCAATGTATTGCTGTTCATGCGCCTGCCTTAGCATCCCGCCTGCTCACGGTCAGGTAAATCACCAATGCCAGGATGGCGGACAAGAAACCTGCATTCGTATAGGCGGGGCCCAAACCGAGACCGCCATTCCCAACCGGTTGCGACAAATAATCGCCAAAAGAAGCACCCAGCGGACGGGTCAGAATGTAGGCAATCCAGAACGCCAATATTGCATTGGCCCTGAAGCCGTAGTAGGTGATGGTGACGATAGCGATCATGCCGGCAAACATCAGCGTCGAATTTGCATAACCCAGGCTCAGGCCCTCTGCAACCCAGTCGCCGGCCGCCGTGCCCAGTGCAAAGGTGAACAAAATAGCCGCCCAGTAGAACAACTCGCGTTGTCGTGTGACGATGGTATGGACCGACAGGGTTTTCTCTTTAGCATGCCAAAGCCAAAACGTTGCCAGCAATGCAAGGCTGAACACAATGGTGGTGGTTTCCAGCGCAACGCCAAAGTTGTCCACGAGGTTGTCGGTGATCAGCGTTCCGACGATGCTGACCAGGACGACCACAATCCAGTACAGCCATGGTATATATTTTTTGCTGCGCAACTGCATGACCAGAAACAGGGCGAGAAAGAACCCCATAATCAAAGATGTTCCGGTCAGCCCAAAATTCAGATCGGCATTCAGAAAATCGGCCGCGGTTTCACCGACGGTGGTGCACATGATCTTGATGATCCAGAAGAACAGCATTACTTCCGGCACCTTGTTCAGTATTTGCATTTCGTTCTTGCGCGTGGGTGTTTGCATTGGGTTGTTCTCCGAAAATTATTCAGATGAATCTTGTCTGGTCAGGGGATAACAGTGATCATGGTCAAATCAATCAGTCCAGGCCTGCTCGTCATCTTGATCCGCTTTATCTGGTGATATTTCTGTTTCATCAAGACTATTCCCGTCAAAGACACGGATATTCGCCCGGTTGTGAACATAACAATCAAGAATTAGCGGAGCGTTAGCTGCCTGTTTGTTTGAACACGTCGCGATTACCCGGAGCGAATATCCGAGTCACCTTTGGCGTTGGCTGTTCCGCAAATGGTTGGGGTCGTTTGGTACGGTGGCGGTCGGATTATTCAGAGGATGTAGCCATACCCGCATATCTGCTTATGGTGTATAACAAGTCGGTGAAAAAGTAGATTAGCGGCTTACAGGACAATCCCGATCGATATGAATCCACTCATCAGCACAAACCAACTGCAAGAACTGCTAAAGCGCAATACGAATGTGTTGATTTGCGATTGTCGCTTCGATTTGGCACAAGCATCAGCCGGCAGGGCGGCTTACGCAGCAGGCCACATCGATGGCGCTATTTATATCGATCTGGAAATTGATTTGTCCGGCGCCAAAACCGGAAGCAATGGGCGCCACCCGCTTCCTGATGCCGACAAATGGGCAGGGACAAGGCAACGTCTGGGTATCGACACTGCAACCCATGTGATTGCCTATGACAGCCACGGCTCGGTCTATGCGAGTCGCTTATGGTGGATGTTACGGGCGATAGGCCATGACAAGGTACAAGTACTGGATGGAGGCTTGGAGTCCTGGAAGGGAAAGATCGGTACGGCAATACTTGCCCCCACCCCGCTCGGAAAACAGCCAGAGTCACGCCGGTTTGAAGGATTGGTTCTGGTTGATGAAATCCTCAGCAATCTTGTATCGCAACGCAAAATAATCGTTGACGCGCGCTCGCCCGATCGCTTTCAGGGACAAAATGAAACACTCGATCCGGTAGCCGGACATATTCCAGGCTCGTTAAATCGCTTTTACAAATACAATTTGGAGGGCGGCGCATTTAAATCTCCGGACATCCTGAGAAATGAATTTTCTGATCTGCTTGGAAACGCCGATACATCCGATGTGGTTCATTCATGCGGTTCCGGCGTGACAGCGTGTCACAATCTGCTGGCCATGGAATATGCCGGGCTCAGCGGCTCTCATTTATATGCGGGTAGCTGGAGCGAGTGGTGCGCTGATCCGCAACGCCCAGTTGAAATCTAAACTTCAGTTGAGCCCCATCCCCCTTATTCACACGTTGAATGTTTGGCTTCGGGGAATCTGTTGCACAGATTCAAGATATGGACACACAGGTGTTAAAAAATGATTAGTCATCTCGGGCGATATGAGATTATTGACGAGTTGGGGCGAGGCGCCATGGGCATTGTATACAAAGCCTATGACCCGTTAATTGAGCGATTCGTCGCCATCAAAACCATCAATCTCCAGACTTTGTCCGATGAAGAAAGAACGGAATACGAGGCGAGGTTCTATCAGGAGGCCAAGGCGGCGGGGCGCTTGAGCCATCCCAACATAGTGACCATATACGACCTGGGGGAAAGTGGCGACGTGGCCTACATCGCGATGGAATTGATGGAGGGGCGGGAATTACAGGAGATGATTTACAGCAAAACTCGCCTGCTGGTTACAGATGTTCTGAACATTGCCATTCAAGTATCTGCAGGATTGTCCTATGCGCATCAACGGGGGATCGTGCATGGTGATATCAAACCTTCAAATATCATGGTCCTGGGCGACAATCTTGTGAAAATCGCCGACTTCGGTATCGCGAGAATGGTTTCCGCTACGGAAGTTAGCCAGGAGAGCGGGATTTATGGAACGCCTCCGTTCATGTCGCCCGAGCAGATCCAGGGCAAGCCGATTGACGCCCGCTCGGATATTTATTCACTCGGCATTGTTTTGTATTACATGCTGACCGATCGGTTGCCTTTTTCTGCGGAAAACATCAATTTGCTCAAGAACCAGATTATCAGTGTTGTTCCGGAAAAGCCCAGTTCATTTAACCCCGGAATTCCGGAAGCATTGGATGCTGTCATATACAAGTGCCTTGCAAAATTCCCCGATGACCGCTTCAAGAATGCCAATGACCTGGCAAATGATTTGCGCTCCTGTCTTACTGCTTTGTTGCATACCAGTACTGGCCCGGATCATTTTTTTACATCAAACCTTAAATTCACACGCTTAAAAAATTTGGTGAGCCCACGGAGATTCTCGCGGGAAATAGTCGCCAATGGCAGCTATTTAGCGATCTTTTCAATGGTTGCAATATTCAGTGCCGACATATTTGCACCTTACACGATTCAGATGAACTTGCTTTACATGTTCCCCCTGATTGTGATCAGTTTACATTGTGAACGAATGAGAATAATTGGCGGGGCTGTTATATTGGCCCTATTGCTCCAGGGCATACACCTTGTGATTGACCCCATCCCCACCTCATCAAAAATTGTTCTCGCGATAATGATATTGCTGTCAGATATCACGATAGTTTTTGTGTCCAGAATCGCGCGGATAAACTTTATTGAGGTCGAACAACTTTCTTCCTTCGATAGCTTGACCGGTCTACGCAATCGACTCAGCTTTGAGGTCATCACGGATATTGAGATTGACAGGCAAAAGCAAAAAAAAGCAATTTTTTCGCTTGCCTATATCGACCTCAACAAGCTCAAGGAATTAAATGAAATCAGGGGATACACTGCCGGCGACAAGGCGATCAAGCTTGTCGCCCATGTGATCCGTGAAAATATACGGCAATTCGACACGCCGGCACGAATAGGCGGGGATGAGTTCGCGATCCTGATGCCGAATACCAATGCGGCGGAATGCGAATCGTTCTGCCAGCAGCTTTCCCTGGAGATTTCGAAACAGATGGAAGATGCATCGCTCCGCATGTCGACCAACATCGGTTATGCGACCTTTGAAAAGTCGCCAGCATCAATATCAGAGGTGTTCGATATGGCTGAAATTGCCATGCACAGGGCCAAGACAAGCGGAAAGTCGTTTGCAGTAAGCGCTTAGCTTGCCTGTTGCACAGTCAATGCGACGGCAGGCACGGCTCTCGCCCCGCTGCTACGGAACCCTGTGTTGAGTATTACCGGCAACCCACGTAAAATCGCCCTTCTCGAGGGTGTTATTCCACGGTGGTACAGCCGCTTGGCAAGCTGCTTCTCTGGATTCAATCCCACTCATCAACTTCGTCACACCCGGCCCAATTGAACACTCAACATAAAGTGATTACCGTCAGCGTTAACGGCACAACACGCCAACTTCCCGACTCTACCGGCGTTGCCGCGCTCATGGCAGAAATGGGCCTGACTGGCAAACGCATTGCATTGGAACGCAACGGCGAGATTGTTCCGCGCAGTCTGTTTGCCATGCAGCAATTGGCGGATGGCGACAAACTGGAAATAGTCGTGGCAGTGGGTGGCGGCTAGTCCATCCGGATGACCATGCATACCCAAACAACAGGAAACACAATGAACGACAAACTGATCATCGCAGGCAAGAGCTACTCATCCCGGCTGCTGGTCGGCACCGGCAAGTACAAGGATTTCAACGAGACCAGGGCAGCGGTGGAAGCCAGCGGTGCGGAGATCATCACCATCGCGATCCGGCGCAGCAACATCGGCCAGAATCCCAACGAGCCCAGCCTGCTGGAAATCCTGCCGCCGTCCAAATACACGCTGCTGCCCAACACGGCCGGCTGCTATTCCGCCGAAGATGCGGTGCGCACCCTGCGTCTGGCGCGTGAGTTGTTGGACGGGCACAGTCTGGTCAAACTCGAAGTGCTGGGCGACCCGCAATCGCTGTACCCCAACGTGATTGAAACACTCGCCGCGGCCAAGACGCTGGTGGCAGACGGATTTCAGGTAATGGTGTACACATCGGACGATCCGATCATCGCGAAACAACTGGAGGATATCGGTTGCGTCGCGATCATGCCGCTGGCTTCGCTGATCGGATCCGGCATGGGCATCCTGAATCCTTGGAACCTGCAACTGATCATGGAACGCGTACAAGTTCCGGTGATCGTGGATGCCGGTGTCGGCACCGCATCGGATGCCGCGATCGCAATGGAACTGGGCTGCGACGGCGTGCTGATGAATACCGCGATTGCCGGTGCGCAGCAACCGGTGCTGATGGCATCCGCGATGAAGCAGGCCGTGGAGGCAGGCCGGTCGGCCTATCTGGCCGGGCGCATGCCGAAAAAGCTTTACAGCGCCAGCCCCAGCTCACCGACCGCAGGAATCATCAGTTCGACGCGTACCTGAAACCCCTGCTCACGTTTTCAGACACCCCTCCCGTCAGCGCGAGAAGCATGATGAATGATCCAAAATCCATGGCCGACGCCTCCGATTTGTCCAAGCGCCACATCCGCAGCTACGTGCTGCGCCAGGGCCGCGTTTCGCCCGCGCAGCAGCGCGCCTGTGAAACACTGCTGCCGCGCTTTGGCATTCCCTACGTTGCGCAACCGCTCAACCTGAAACAGGCTTTCGGACGCAGCGCACCCGGGATACTGGAGATCGGTTTCGGCATGGGCGACAGCACCGCTACCATTGCGCTCGCCCATCCGGAAAATGATTATCTGGCACTGGAAGTGCACACGCCGGGGGTGGGCAATCTGCTCAAGCTGATCGATGCGCAGCAGATAGCCAACATCCGTATCATCCAGCACGACGCAGTGGAGGTGCTGCGCGACATGATTGCAGCAAACACGCTGGATGGCGTGCACATCTTTTTCCCCGACCCCTGGCATAAGGCGCGTCACAACAAGCGCCGTCTGATCCAGGCTCCGTTCATCGCGCAGCTGGTGCAAAAAATCAGACCCGGCGGATACATCCATGTCGCCACCGATTGGCAGGATTACGCCGAACAGGTACTGGCGGTACTGGCTGCGGAACCGTTACTGGGAAATACTGCGGCGGACTACGCACCGCGTCCGGATTATCGTCCGCTCACCAAGTTCGAGCAGCGCGGGATCCTTCTGGGACACGGGGTGTGGGATATGGTGTTCCTCCGCACGAATTAACCTGGGAGGCGGGCGTCAATCAATCGCTATCGAATTCCAGATTGGGTGTGCGATTCAGCAGTGTTGCCACCATATCTGCGGCAGGCACATGCTCGTATAGGATGCGATAGACAGCTTCACTGATCGGCATTGCGACACCCAGGCGTCGGGCAAGATGATGCACTTCACGCACCGTGTACACACCTTCCGCAACATGCCCCAACCTGCGCAATATCTCCTCCAGGTCGTGCTGTTGCACCAGCAGCAAACCGACCTGTCGGTTACGCGACAAATCGCCGGTACAGGTGAGAATCAGATCGCCCACGCCGGAAAGCCCGCTCATGGTTTCCGAACGTCCGCCGAGTTTCAAGCCGAGCCGGGTAATCTCGGCCAGGCCGCGGGTCAGCAGCGCGGCGCGGGCATTAAGGCCCAACCCCATACCATCGCAAATGCCTGCTGCGATGGCCAGCACGTTTTTCACCGCCCCGCCGACCTCGACGCCCACCATGTCATTGCTTGAATAGACGCGCAGATACGCATGATGAAGTACCTGCGCGGTACTGCGCGCAAATTCCTCGTCGGCAGACGCGAGCGTCAATGCGGTCGGGAAGCCCCGCGCAACTTCCTGTGCAAAGCTGGGTCCGGACAGAACGCCGTATTTGAACCCTTCCGGCAACACTTCGGCAACAACCTGGTGCGGTAACTTTGCGCTCTCCGCCTCGAATCCCTTGCACAACCAGATCACGTTGAAAAGCCGATGCAGTTGCACAAGCTGAAGCAGTGCCGGGCGCAAAGCGGCTGTCGGCACGGCAATGATCACCAACTCGGCAGCGGCCACTGCTGCGGGGAAATCCGAACTTAACTCGATTTCGGCAGGCAGCAAAATCCCGGGAAGGTAACGCTGGTTATAACGCGTGTCCTGCATCGCGGAAATTTGGTCCGCATTGCGGGCCCACAGTGTTACGCGATGGCCGGCCGACAGGCTGATGGCGAGCGCGGTTCCCCATGCCCCCGCACCGATGATCGTTATTTTCATCTCAACCCCATTTCAAACCTGTCATGAGATTGCCGGAACGGCCTGTCACGAAACCCGTGAAATATTCCGGCGGCGGGGCCGTTCATTTTTTCAGCCCGCGTGGCATGGATATTTTCCGGATTCATGGCTCAGCCGCCCCAAACCTCGGACCTGCGCACATAGCCCATATTTCCGTCTTGATGGCGCACCCTGATCCAGCCAGTCCCGGTTGATTGAACAAGCTCCAGGGCTACCTGCCTGCGTACCTGAAACAATCTCGGCGAACCTGAATTGGGCGCTGCGCGAACATCGACCAGGGGCAAAATCGCGAACACATAGCGCTTGTTGCTCAAGTCCCGCTTTTCCACCCAATACAATCCGCCGGAACTGTCACGCACCTTGACCCAGCTCTCCAGCGTGACGACCTGTTCGAAAGGCATATAGCGGTTCACCACGAACAGCTTTTTTGCCTTGGTCGAGGGCGCATCATAAAGTATCGCGCTGCGCTCTCCGACCGACACATATTCCACTGCCCGGGCCGCACCTGCGGAAAAAACCAGTACCGACAGTGCAACCAAACGCAACGCATGTAGCGGTTTCATCAGTGGGTTGTGACCGGAGCGGCGACCTGTGCCAGTTGCTGCTGTTTTTGCTGCTGGTAAATCGCATCGAAATTTATCGGGTTCAGCAGCACCGGTGCGAAACCGCCACGCACCACCACACTTGAGACAGCCTCGCGCAAATACGGGAACAGAATGTTTGGGCACATCACTGCCAGAATCGGCTCCAGCTCTTCGGTTGGCACATTGCGTATCTGGAAAATTCCCGCCTGCTCGACCTCTACCAGGAACATGACCTTTTCACCAATCTTGGCAGTAACTGTAGCCTTCACCATCACCTCGAACAATCCGTCTTCAACAGTACCGGCCTGGGTATGCAGTTGAATATCGACCTGGGGATTTTCCCGCGACAAAAATATCGTCGGCGCGTGGGGGATTTCCAGCGACAGATCCTTTACGTATATTTTGTCCAGATTGAATACCGGCTGCTTATTCTCTTCAGCTGCTTCTGTCATGATGATTCCCTTGAAATATTATTACCCAAATCAGGACTTCGCCAAAAGCGCGTCCAATTCGCCGGCTTGATCAAGTGCAGCAAGATCATCGTAGCCGCCGACATATACCCCGTTGATATAAATTTGCGGCACGGTGCGCCGTCCGGTTTTTTTCATCATCTCGATGCGCAATTCAGGATGCAGGTCGACGCGGATCTTCTCTATCTGTTGCACGCCTTTGCGCATCAGCAATCGTTCGGCACGATCACAATAGGGACACACGCCGGTGCTGTACATCAGTACTTTTTCCATGGTTATTTTTCCAACGGTAATTTGTTTTTCTGCCAGGCCAGAACACCGCCCGCCAGCGTGTAGGCCTGTGCAAACCCCTGCTTGGCCAATAAAAAGCAAGCCGTACCGGAACGGTTGCCGCTTCTGCATACCACCACGATGGGGTGATCCTTGTACTTTTCCAGTTCGCCCATGCGTTCCTTGAGCTTGCCCAATGGAATGAACTTTGCGTTCAGTACATGCCCGGCGTCGTATTCGCTCCGCTCGCGCACGTCCAGAATGATTGCATCCTTGTGATTGATGAGTTGCAACGCTGCGGAGGTATCCACCTCCTTGATTCCGCGAAATCGATTCCCGAACAGAGACCACAACAGCATGATTCCGCTGACAAAAGCGATCGAAATTGGAAGAATATTACTGGTGATGAACTGCACGGGCATGCTCCTTTTCTTTTTCAACTGCGAATTTTAACAGAGCCGAAAAATGAGCGGGGTCTTTCTCCGCCAAACTCTCCAGCAATTTATCGGCATAGACATTCCCCGGATATGACCAAATGGCCTGTTCCATCAATTGCTCGGCCTGCGCCAGTTGTCCGCCCTGGGCCAGGAAAAGCGTCTGGCGATACACCACCGGCGCAATCGGCAGGAAGCGCATCACATTGTCGCCGAGCGCGATCTTCTGTTTAATGTGATCAGAATTCACCTCGGTATAGGCAAGCATATACATCTCCGCATAGGGCGATAACAGAGGCTGGTCATGCGCCGCAATCAGCCCTGACCGAATGAGTGGAAAAGTCGACGCAATACTGCTGGAAGCGGAACGCAGCGCCAGGGTATTTTTCAATTGCTGATAACCGCTGCGCAACTGTATCAGTGTCACCAGTCCCAGCAGCAGGATGGCCAGCATGGATACCCGCCCGACATTTTGCAATTCCAGACGGTAGCGGGTCTCGTCAAACGCTCCCAGCAGAATCGCCGCAACGGCCACGAAGTAGGCATACCACAACGGGTACTCGAGCAAACTGTGTATGGCCAGCACGCCCAGCAGGGAGTACCCCCACCAATGTGCCGCAGTCAGCGTCACGCGTCTTATACCGTACAACCATATCCCCAATGAGCCTAACAAGGCCACTAATCCGGAAATGCCTGCTACGGCAGCCAGTTGAAATACCAGGTTATGCGCGTTGTTGTACAGCCCCGAAATATTGCTTGCCTGAAGCTGCGGCAGCAACTGAAAATGATGCCAGGCGAATTGTCCGAAACCCACCCCCAGCCAGGGAGATTGGGCAAACATCAGCCATGCCTCGTGCCACAGGTAAAGGCGTATGCTGCCACCGGTATCGCCGCCGCCGTTATAGGTCAGCAAGCGCTGTACGGTATTTGTGCCTTGACCCGGACCCGCCATGAAGTGCATTTGCACCAGCACATGCATCAGCCCAAAACCGACCGCCAGCAACGCGCAGTAACGCAGCAATGGCTTCATTGTTCCTTCGCGCCGCGCCATCCACCAGGACATGAAGATCATCAGTGCCATGTATAACCACGAACTGCGCGAACCACTCAGGGTCATTCCAAACAACATCGGAACTGCCAGCAGTATTACCTGCCACGGCTTGAGGATGCGTTGCTGAAACAACAATCCCAGCGAAATCAGCCCCAGCGCCAGGTAGTCGGCATAATGGTTGGGCTGGGCGAGGTTGCCGTATATGCCACCCGAAAGATCCCGCGCAATGACCGGATCCAGAAAGGTATGCCATTGAAAATGCTGCAGCACACCGATCAGTGCATTCAGTTCCGCGCCGATCAACAGGAAAATCGCCAGCACCTGCGCCAGTCTCGCCAATCCGAAGCAATCGCGCAGCCGGGCACCCAACACCATCAGCAATGTTGCAAACAGAAAATACAGTGCATACAGCAATGCCTGGTTGAAATAGGCAACCTTGCCCAGCACCAGTTGCAGCAACAGCACGACGATCAATGCGGCGGGAAGTTGCGCGATACGGGGGATCTCGGCGCGCTGCCAGAATTCGCGGGCAAGCAACAGCGTAAGGGCGAGCACGCCCAGCATGCCACTCCACCACTCCTGATCAAACGAGGTCAGCGGATTCTCATGGCGATAGTGCAGAAAGGGGAAAGCCCACATCAATCCGACCAGGGCCAGACTGATATGGGCCAGCTTGAAATTCACCGGTCTGATCGACCGGAATATTTTGCTTAGCACGAACCGCTTTTTATACCGAACTTGGCGAGAATGCTGTTCAGCGGACAAATCCGGGTGAAGCCGCTCTGGAACAGATTCAGCCCCACGAAGGCGGTGAAAAACAAAAAGTATTTGCTCACGAATGCGGGGCTGGCTTCGACACCCAGCGCCAGTGAAAGCAATATAAACGACCCTGCGACGATACGGACTATGCGTTCTGAATTCATCAGTCTGAAGCTCCTGTTGGTAATTAGAGTGGATTTTACTGGATTTCTTGTACAGGGTGGCCTAATACAATTAGGTACCACCGCATACCGTGTATCAATTCCGTCTTGAATCAAAACAAATATATTAGGCTATTCTAATATTAAAGAAATGGCAAGCTGCGCCTTGATGCAGATTCAGATCGCACGGATTGCTGTGCAACTCTCGGCCACCAGTGCCGGACCGCGATAAACCAGCCCGCTGTATATCTGCACCAGCGCTGCGCCAGCCTCGAGTTTTTCGACAGCATCCGCGCCGTTCAGTATGCCGCCCACGCCGATGATGGGCAAAGTGCCTTGCAGCTCGGCGGCCAGCTGACGAATCACGGCAGTGGATTTCTCGCGGACCGGGGCACCGCTCAAACCGCCCGATTCAGTACCATGCGGCAGGCTTTCCACGCCCTCGCGTGACAGCGTGGTGTTGGTGGCGATCACGCCGTCGATGTGATGGTGCATCAACAGCCTGGCGATTTGCGCCACTTGCCCGGCCTCCATGTCAGGCGCGATTTTCAGCACGACGGGTACATATTTTCCGTGTTTGTCGGCAAGCAATTTCTGCTCGTTCTTCAGCTTTTCCAGCAAATCATTCAATGCATCTTCCCCTTGCAACTGGCGCAGATTTCTGGTGTTGGGCGAGGAGATATTGACGGTAATGTAGCCGGCGTGAGCGTAAACCTTGCGCATGCAAATCAGATAGTCTTCTGCCGCACTCTCTATCGGCGTGGCGGCATTCTTGCCAATGTTGATACCCAATATGCCGCGAAATTCAGCACGCCCGACGTTCTCAATCAGCTTGTCCACGCCATCATTGTTGAAGCCCATGCGGTTGATAATGGCATCGGCCCGGGGCAAACGGAACAGCCGCGGTTTCGGGTTGCCGTCCTGGGGCAGCGGGGTGACCGTACCAATTTCGATGAAACCAAAACCGAGCGCCGCCATCCCGTCTATACAGTCGCCATTCTTGTCCAACCCGGCAGCGAGTCCGACTGGATTGGGAAAAGTCAGCCCCATCAGCGTGCGCGGATTATCCGGCGGACGATGCGTGATGACGCCGCTCAAACCCGATGAATACACAAGATTCAGGGTTTTGAGTGTGAGATGGTGGGCTGTTTCCGGGTCAAGCCGAAACAGCGCGGAACGCAACAATCTGTACATAATCAATCCCTTTTAATCCCGCCTGGCCTGACGATCACGGGGATCGGAAATTTCTTCTTTTTCTGGAACGGTCCGGCGCGCTTTTTGCCGCGCCAGTTCTCTGCGATCACATCACCCAGTTGCAGGCACAACAAACCGAACAACATATACCCGAGTTGTGCGGGCATGTTGTGCAGTGTGAAGGTCTGGTTGCCGCCCCCGGCGTGATAGATTATTGAAACCAGATTTCCGACGATTATTCCGGCCAGCGCGGCACAGATCACCCGTCCCCAGTCACCGGATTTGAGTCCGGAGAAAATTGTGCTTTCGTTCCACAGCAATTGCAATGCAGTCAGCAGCAGCAGCGGGGAGAGCCACATCAGCCAGTCCATCTGCGCGGGCCAGGCCCCGCCACCCAGCAGACCAAGCACGGCGACAGACACGAGGAATATGCCGGTCGATTCACCACCGTGAACAGGCAAAACCAGGCCACGCGCCAGCCATTTGAGCAGGCCCGAAAACGAGCCTAGCAGGGCACGGATAATGAGCACCGCGGGAGCCAACAATGCGAACAGGGGCGTGTAGAGCAATAGTTGCGCGGACAGAGCGTCCCCGCTTCCAGGCCAGCTGTCCGTGAACAACCCCAGGTATACAAGCAGCCAGCAGAGTATCGCACCCGCTGCGGCCATCCACATGTAATAGCCGCGTTGCATATTCAACAGACTGTTTCCGGAAATTCTTTTGATCAGGTAATTCGCCAGCAGGATACCGGCGAACAACATCAGTGTGGCCCACAATACCGCGCCAATACGTTCAGGCCCGGCCGGAACACCAACCGGCAATTCGGTCCATTCCCTGCCGCCCAGCAGCAATCCACCCAACGGCAATAAAACCAGCGAAATTGCAAATATGATTAAACGCGCTTTCATGCTGAAATGTCTGCATCCCGGTTGGACATACATGTCTCCATAGAACGCCAGACGCCTTCCAGCAGTCCCTGCGCAGGTTGATATTGCGTTTTGTATGCCATCTTGCGACTGCGTTCGATCCAGTAACCCAGATAAATGTAATCCAGATCGAGTTTTCGACACAGCTCAATCTGCCACAAAACGTTGTAAATCCCGAAACTCGCGTGCGGCAAATCCGGCTCGTAGAAGGTATACACCGAAGATAAACCGTCGCTGAGCAGGTCAATCACGCTGACCATGCGCAGCACACCCTGCTCGCGAAACTCCACCAGCAGCGAATCCACATGACTTAGCAGCAGGAAGTTCTGGTACGACTCGCGATCATCGTTATCCATGCCGCCGTCTTTGTGCCGTGCACGCTGGTAGCGTTGATAGAGATCATAATATTCGGCGTTATCGCGCAGCGGATGCAGGGTAGCCTCGAGATGCCCGTGTTGCTTCCAGGCGCGCCGTTGTGACCGTTTTGCCTTGAATTGTTTTGCCACTATCCGCAACGGGACACAAGCATGGCAATTATCGCAATATGGGCGATAGGTATAGGATCCGCTGCGGCGAAAGCCGCGCTGCACCAGCTCGGAATATACCGGCGTACTGATCAATAGTGCGGGAGTGGCGACTTGCGAGCGCGCCTGCATATCGGGCAGATAGCTGCACTGATAGGGCGCGGTCAGATAGTAATGCAGCGCGGATAACGGGATGTCGTTTAGCAGGCTCATGTAAATAGATCGCGGTCAAATTGCCAGCAAGGCAGGTGTCCTGGGAAAAGTTGTTCATCTGCCGGTGCACAGTGTATCAATTCTTTCAAACTTGCAATAAATTCCCTGCGCGAAATTTCGCGCGCGCCCAGTGAGGCCAGATGGGGGGTATTCATCTGACAATCAATCATGCCGAATCGCCAGCGTTCAAGTTGTCTGGCGAGATGCGCCAGCGCGATCTTCGAAGCGTTGCTGACGTCGCTGAACATCGATTCGCCGTAAAACATCCGCCCGATGCTCACGCCATACAAACCGCCCGCCAGTTTCCCATCCATCCAGGTTTCCACGGAATGCGCATAACCCAGCCGGTGCAGTGCGCAGTATGCCGCAATCATGTCTTCGCCTATCCATGTGCCGGATTGCGCGCCACGCGGAGCCGCACATCCGCGCATCACCTGTTCGAAAGCGGTATCGCAACGCACTTCGTGCCCGCTGTTGCGCAGCGTCCTGGCGAACGAGCGCGATACCCTGAATTCTCCGGGGATCAGCACCATGCGCGGATCCGGACTCCACCACAGCAGGGGCTCGCCCGGATTGAACCACGGGAATATTCCATGACTATAGGCTTCCAGCAGCCTGGCCACGGACAGACCCCCACCCGCGGCGAGCAATCCACTGGGTGAATCTAGAGCCGTTTCGACGGGTGGAAAAGGACTGTCATCGGCAAGCCACGGAATCATAGTTGGTACCAAACGTCTGGTCATTGAATGCAATTTGTGGTTATATTGCCACGAGTTAAGAGAATCCGGTTTAAGGGGCGGCAAATGTTAGCGGGAATATTTGGGAAAAAATCTGATCATCCACTGGCTGAGATCAAATCTGCGCAGGGATTGCTGGATAACTTGCCAAAGAATGACGCATACAAATCGCTCATGGAATTAACCGACCTGATGGAGTCGGCCGCTGAACAGAACGAATTCAAGCTTGACCATCAATTTGCCGTGATGCGCATGATAGACGAGGCGGCACAGCCTTACGTGCGCAAATTATCACGCGAATATTTTACCCCGTTCGAGATCAACAAATTCCAGGAAAATCGCCTCTGGACGCTACTGGATAATTATTATCGCCAGACTGCCCGTGCCTATTACTCGGTGTTCTATCGTTTTTGCAACGCCGACAAGGGCAGCAGCACCATCAGGATGCACATACCCTTGCTGACCGCCCGCGCGGTTTACGCCCTGATTTGCCAGCTCAAATATATCTGTTCCCGCTATGGGCAAATTGACAACAATATCTGGGCAAACCTGGCGCTGTTATACAAACATGCCGAACAGCTGCAATATCTCGACACCCAGGTCAGACTCTATCCCGGGAGACTGGGCAACACCTCGGTGAAATGCGAGGTCGGTAGTCTGATGGTATGGTACGACAGCGGACTGAGTACTTTGAGCCCCCTGTACATACATCTGGCCGAGTGCATCGTCGCCCAGCATTGTTCGGCCATAGAGATACGCCCCGAAGTGGACGTGAATGCCCGGCTCTGCTTCAACCTGAACAATCCCGCCGAACCGACCCGGATAAACATGGACGCCACCACGCACCCGTCCATGCGTTTCATTAGTCTGCCAACGCTGCAAGCCAGGCTGGAAGACCTGATGAAAATTCTGAAAAAGAATATCGTCCCCGATGATCTTGCGCTGGGCGGACACTATGAAGCGGAAGTAGTCAGGAATGCGGTTCAGCACTTGCTCACTTACCTGATCGCCCCACCGGTGCGTCGCAATGCGCGGCGCATGGCCAACGTCACCCTGAATGTGGTGAACGGTTTCGACCACGTGATGGGCCGCACCAATGCGCGTCAATACAACGGAACTGATACTGCACACTGGGTTACCGAGGAGATCAGTGTCGGCGGATTCAGCAGCGCCCTCCCTCCCGGTAGTGATGGCATAGGTATCGGAAGTTTGCTCGGGATACAGCCCGAGGGCATGTCGCACTGGGGCGTGGCCGTGGTACGGCGACTGCTGCGCGATGATGCGAACCAGATGCACGCCGGCGCTGAAATTTTGGCCAACAATGTTAACTGCGTGTATTTGAACCAGGGCGGCAGCGGGTTGGGTGATGGTCAGCCGGCACTTTGGCTTTACCCCAAACAGGGCGAGTTGTCCGGCGTAGAACAGTTATTATTGATGAAGGCTGACACATTCTCAGCCAGCCAGAGTCTGAAGATACATCTGGATGAAAAAAAATATTTGCTGATCCCCACCGGGTTGAAAGAAAAGGGCCTTGATTACGATTTGGCAAAGTTCAAGGTTATCGAACAGGAATCCGATCCTGAAGCAGTGGATTAACCGAATCCCGACGCGGCGGAATGACCGTGTCTACCCGGTTTGATGGGTCAGCCAAACCTCGATATCCCGCAGTTCTTCCTCACACACCGAATGTTGCATGGCGTATTCATGCCAATCCACCGTATATCCGAGCCCCAGCAGCACATCTCTTGAACTCGCTCCCAATTCGCGGGGTATCACCGGGTCGCTGCGTCCGTGCGCCATAAATATGGGCGTATCCAGGGTTTCTGGCAGGGCCTCGCCGGCAGCCCTGTCCGTCAGCGGCAAATAAGTTGATAGTGCCAACACGCCTCCCAACGAAACCGGGTGGCGCAAAGCGGTATGCAACGCTACGGCCCCACCCTGTGAAAATCCCGCCAGAAAAATGTTCCCCGGCGCAATGTTGCGCCGCACTTCCTGGGCGATGAGTGCCTCTATCAGGGATTGCGATTCGCGTATTCCCGCCGCGTCCTGTTGCGCGTCGATACTCGGGCTGACGATGTCATACCAGGCACGCATCACCATTCCGCCGTTGACGGTAACGGGGCGCATCGGTGCATCAGGGAAGATATAACGTACTGCGAGAGGAAGTTTGAGCTCGTCGGCAACGGGCACAAAATCCCCGCCATCCGCGCCCAAACCATGCAACCAGATGATACTGTGTTGCGGATTCTTGCCGGATTCCAGCGTGATATGCGGAACGATTTCACTCATGCGGATTAATGTCAGGTCGGTTCTGGAATGATTTCGCGCAACACCTGAAAAATCTCGCGATAGTTCTTGGGGGGCTTTTTTACCTCCATTTCCTTTTGCGCGTTGCGTATCAGCGTCCGCAGTCTTTGCGCATCGGCTTGAGGATGCGCCGAAAGCAACTCGGTCAGCGCCGCATCGCTTTCCAGCAAGCGGTCGCGCCAGCGTTCGAGCTGGTGCATGTAGGCGACATGATGCTGCGACTTGCCCTTCCAGGCATCAAGTTTGGCAAGTATCGGCGCGGGATCCACATCGCGCATCAGTTTGCCGATGTACTGGATTTGGCGGCGCTGCGCACCAAACTTGTTGATGCTCTTCATCCCGCGCAACGCATCGCGCAGGTTTTCAGGAATGTCGAGCTGCGCGAGTTGGTCCTTGCCCAGTTCGGTCAGTTCCTTGCCGAGGTCACGCAACTCGTGCATCTGTTTCTTGATCTTGGTCTTGCTCGGCGGCAGCTCTTCCTCTTCCTCAGGCTCCACGGGCTGGTTGCGCAGGCCGCGTCCCCGCGTGGCTGAACCGTCCGTCTTGCGCGCGTGGGGCCGGATTACCTCTACGCCCCCGTCGTCATGCTCGTCTTCGTCATCGCCAAGATGGATATGCAGCGGTTCGTTTTCGCCGCGATCTTTGTTGTTTGAATTCATGACAGTTAATGTGTGCCTGATGTTAATGTGCCGTGGTTAATATACCGGAGGATACTGCTATGATAGCGCCTTTGGCCAATAATCCGCTTCGCATATGAATAATCTGGTTTCCTCCGCCCCGCGATTTTCCCACCCGGCCGACGTGCTGCGCAACATCGCGCAGGACATGCTGGACTATGCAAAACAACGCGGCGCATCAGCCGCATCAGTCGACGTTTCGGAAGGATTCGGTCAAAGCGTCACGGTGCGCCAGGGCACAGTGGAAACCATCGAATACAACCGTGACAAGGGTCTGGGTATCACCGTCTATATCGGCCAGCAGCGCGGCAATGCCAGCACCTCAGATTTCACACCACGGGCTATGCGCGACACGGTGGATGCCGCCCTGTCGATTGCCCGCTATACCGCCAGGGATGACTGCTCGGGACTGCCCGATGCCGACATGCTGGCACACGACTGTCCGGATATGGCCTTGTACCATCCATGGGATTTGCCCGTCGATGCCGCGATAACCCTGGCACAACAGTGCGAGCAGGCGGCTTTGGATACGGATGCACGCATCAGCAACTCCGAAGGCGCGACCGTCAATCTCCACGAAGCGCAATTCGTTTCAGCCAACAGCCTGGGCTTCATCGGCGGCTTTCCAACCTCGCGTCACAGCCTCAGCTGCGCGGTGATCGCCGGACAGGATGACGCAATGGAACGCGATTACTGGTATGCCGTCGCGCGCGACGCAAAGGATATGCCTGATGTCCGGCAGATCGGGCGCATTGCCGCCGAGCGCACGGTACGCCGCCTGAATGCACGCCAGCTCAAAACCATGCAAGTGCCGGTATTGTTTGAAGCACCGATCGCCTCGGGTTTACTGGGCAGTTTCGTCAATGCGGTGAGCGGTGGCAGCCTGTACCGCAAGTCTTCATTTTTGCTCGATCAACTCGACCAGACCATCTTCGCCCCGCACATCAACATCACCGATGTGCCGGACATCCCGAAGGGGCTGGCTTCCGGCCCGTTCGACAATGAAGGCGTGCGGACACAGCGCCGTGTGATCGTAGAGGATGGCGTGTTGCGCGGTTATTTTCTCGGCAGCTATTCGGCACGCAAGCTGGACTTGCGTACCACAGGAAATGCCGGTGGCAACCACAACCTGATCTTGCAATCGGGAGCTCTGGATTTTGCCGGACTGTTGAAGACCATGTCGCGCGGGCTACTCGTCACCGAACTGCTGGGTCAGGGAATCAATGCCGTCACGGGTGACTACTCGCGCGGCGCGGCGGGTTTCTGGGTCGAGAACGGTGAAATTCAATATCCGGTGCAGGAAATCACCATCGCCGGAAATTTGAAAGACATGTTCCGCAATATTGCCGCCGTCGGCAACGATATACTGGTACAGGGTTCACGCCAGTGTGGCTCGATTCTGGTCGAAGGCATGACCATCGCCGGCCGCTAATTTTAGCCAACCGGCCCAGTTCGGGAGCGCGTCGCCGGATTGTTCAATATGGAGTCCCGCACTGCGTGACTGCCACGTTCCGACACCGTGCAGGCACGAAAGCAATTCAAGCAGGGAGCGGTTGTTGCGGCTACGCATCCAGTTTATGAACCGCCACAAAATCGGCAATATTCTGCAACAACTCATCCTCCTGGTAAGGCTTGCCCAGATAAGTGTTGACGCCCAGTTGCATGGCGTATTCGCGGTGCTTGTCGGCGGTACGGGAAGTGATCATGATGATGGGAAGATTTTCCGTCCTGGGAACGCGGCGTAATTCTCTGACCAGTGCAAAGCCATCCATGCGCGGCATTTCGATGTCCAGTATCATTACATCCGGCGTGAACTCCTCCATTTTTTCCAGCGCATCCACACCGTCTGTCGCAGTCAACACCTGATAACCGGCACGACTCAGTATGCGTGAGGTGATCTTGCGCACGGTAAGCGAGTCGTCCACCACCATGATCAACGGCGCGGTATTGAGCGGTTTCTCGGCGACGGATTGCCCCGCCTTGCTTCCCCCGATACGCTGCGCAAACTGCACCGGATTCAAAATCAGCACCACCTTGCCATCGCCCATCACCGTCGCACCGGCGATCCCCGGCAGACGCGCCAATTGCGGGCCGATATTCTTTACCATCGCCTCCTGATTGCCCAGCAACTCATCAACATTCAGGGCAATACGTTGCGAGCCACTGCGCAACAGCAACACCATATTGCGCAGCTGGTTTTCCTGAACAACTTCCATGTCCCCCAACAGGTGCGGCAAATAGTACAGCGGGTATGTATAGTCCTGCCATTCGATTTGTCGCGCTTTATGCAATGCGTCCATCTCTGCAGGCTTCACCTGTCTGACTTGTTCGACCAGGGTGGATGGTATCGCGTAAACCACATCCCCCGAACGCACCATCAGCACTTTTGTGACCGCCAGCGTGAGCGGCAAATGAATGAGGAAATGGGTACCCTCTCCCCGCTTCGAACTAACTTCGATACGCCCGCCTAATCCGGATATTTCGCTGCGCACCACATCCATGCCGATGCCGCGTCCGGCAATTTCGGTGACATCAGCGGCCGTGGAAAGACCGGGGGTGAAAATCAGTTGCGCCAACTGATCATCACTGACCTCTTCATCCTTCTGCAATGAGCCGTTGGCCAGGGCCTTCTCGCGCAACTTCGCAAAATTCAGCCCGGCGCCGTCATCACTGAACTCGAACACAACTTCATTGCCTTCCTGATGCACACTCAAACGAATCTCGCCGATCGGAAGCTTGCCGCTTTTTGCGCGTTGTTTTTCATTTTCCAGACCATGCACGATGGAATTGCGCAACAGGTGTTCGAAAGGCGCGACCATTTTTTCCAGCACGCTGCGGTCCAGCTCCACATTTGCACCCTGCAATTCAAGGTTGGCGCGCTTATTCAGCTCCTTGCCGGTTTGCCGCACGATGCGATACAAACGGTCGGTGATACTGTTAAACGATACCATACGCACATTCATCAAACCCTGTTGCAAGTCCCGGTTGAGCCTGCCCTGCGCCAACATGACGGTTGTTGTTTGTTCCAGGTTTTGCAACATCGATTGTTGTACGGTGTGCACGTCATGCACACTTTCATTCATGAAACGGGTCAATTCCTGCAAGCGGGTAAACCGGTCAAATTCAAGCGGATCAAACTGCTCCGCATTATCTTTTGCCAACGAAATCCGCGCCTGCATCTGGCTCTCTGCCTGGATCTCCACCTCGCGCAATTGATGGCGCAAACGCACCACGCTGGCCGTCAATTCCAGCAAGCTTTCCTTCAACACGCGCATTTCGGTTTCCATACGCGAGCGTGCCACGCTGATTTCGCCGGCTTCGTTCACAAGACGATCCACCACGTCGGAACGCACACGCAGCAGGTTGCCCAGCATGGCACGTTCCGCACCCGGTTCCTGCGAGCGCATATCTGCCCTGCGCTCGACCCCTGCCGGCTGATCTGCCGCGCGGCGCCCGACCGGAGCCGGTTTGGTTACTTCTTCTGCCTGCTTGCCGTCGCGCAGCGCTTTGAGCAGCGCCGTAATATTATCGAAATCACCTTCCAGGCCATCCCAGTACCCGGCTTCACCGCTCAATTGTTCCGCTGCCAGCACACGGCCTTCCATTTCATGTGCGATTTCACCGATACGCATCGCACCCACCATACGCGAACTTCCCTTCATGGTATGCAGCAGCCGTTTTAACAACAGTACTTGCTGCTCATCGTCAGGTTGTTCACGCCATATACGCAGTCCCTCGCTGATCTTCGGACACAGGTCGTCGGCTTCCTCGAAAAACACGGGCAGCAACTGCTCGTCGACATCATCAAACACGCCGGGCTTGTCGCCCCCCGCATACGCATCGGTAGGCACAATCGCAAACACGTCCGGCAGCAATCCGCTTTCTGTTGTCCTGTCATGTTCCGCCGTCGCACCGGGCAGATTGTCGTTTTCGGCCAACAGCGGCTCGCTCCAACCTGCGAACACCTGGGGGTCGTTCGCTTTATCGCTCTGCGGTTGGAGAATAAATGCAGCCGGCAGTTCGAGATGCTCAAAATTTGCCTGCTCACCGGTCAATTTTACCTCGGCCGGCTCCGCACCCGCTTCAATGAAATTATCCTTGTCGGACTGCAGCTGACTCACCAAATCACCGCGCAGCGCGGGGGTCTCTTTATTACAAACGCTCTGTATCATTTCATCCAGAGCGGCAACAGCCCGTTCGAGCATCAGCAGTTGACTCTCGTGCAGCGTGAACTTTTTTTCCAGGCGCGCCTGCAACCAGCTCTCCAGTGCATAGGCCAGTTCCACAACAGCGGCAAATCCCATGGTACGGCTCACCCCCGCGAGAGTGTGGGCGGCGCGCATGAAATCAAATTGCACCACCGGCGGCTCTGTCGTGCGCAACTCATCAAGCTGCTGATGCAACACTGCGACATTCTGTTTTACCTCGGCACTGGCGATTTTGAACAAAACCGGAGAGTAGGGGGTCACCTCGACGGTCTCATCGGCCAGTTCCGGAATTGCCGGGGCAGGTATGGAGGTCGCAATCGAATCCGTCAATTCGGTGGCCGGCAAAACGGCCAGTTGCATCTCCGCGTCGAGACCTTTCTCTATTTGTTGGGCAGTCGCCACCAGCCCACTCGCCTCAATCACCAATTCGACCTCGTTGCTGAGCATTTCCACCCAGCCGCTAAATGACCGCACGGCCGCACTGATAAAATTAAGCAGTCCCGGCGTGGCCGATTTGTTGCCCTGCAACCATTTGTTCATGGCGCGTTCGACACACCATGCGACCTCGCCCAACTCGGTCAGCCCGACCATCCGTCCACTGCCCTTGAGAGTGTGGAAACCACGTCTTATCGCTACCAATGGTTCATGGCTGTCAGGATGTAACTGGCAGGTATTCAGGTTCTTCAACATCGTGTCCAGGACTTCCCGCGCCTCTTCCAGGAAAATATCGAGCAATTCCTGATCTTCTGCCGAGGGATGTGGTATCGCTGCGGAAACCTTCACCGGTTCAACTTGCGCAAGCGCCACAGATGCCGATTCCTCAGGCACCGGTATCCGGGGTGTCTCAACAGCAGCGAATAACGGTTCAAGGACTGGAGCTGGTATCCCGGCCTGTTCTGAAGTGCTTCTTGCCTCCGGTTCGGCCGCCTGATCCAGCCTGGCCATCTCGGCCAGTGCCGCCTGAAGCTGGGAAACATCAGCCGCCTGCCCATGCGTCAAAAATTGCAGGTAATTTTCCAGCACGCTCATTGCATCGACCAAGGCATCCTTTTCAGTTTGTATGAGCGCATCCCCATTCTGGGTAAAGCGGCCGATATGATCTTGAATGGAGGCCAGCAATTGCTCGGCATGTTGCAGGGAAGAGATACGCAAACCGCCTTTTATCTGGCCCAACAAACGCAGCAATTCAGGCAACTCTTCATGGTTGATCGCACTGTTGAAAAATGCGTTCAGTCCTTGCTCCACTTGCTGAAGGTTCACCAGCATTTCGCTGGCCAGCGAACCCATCACGTCGCCCCGTTGCTCCATCTGGTAATGAAGATCAACCAGTTCAGTCAGCCGTTTCGTGTCCTCGGGTTGCTGCTTTATCGCGGCCTGCATACGTTCGGTCAGAATGCGGGCCTGCTCCTGAAAATTCCCGCCTATACGGCGGTAATCCTCTATACCGCTGTCCAGCAGCAGCAGTGCCATTGCCATATCTATCGCGATCGGCCGCGCGTGATCCGGCGAAGTCGCATACTGCGATAACGCTTGAATCTGCCTGCTTAAATACTGCAGAACGTCCCGGTCGAGCTTGTCGCTCTGCAAGGCAATCTGCTCGACTTGCTTGGCGAATTTTTCGCATGAGGCCAGATCTCCCTGGGTGCATAGTTCCCAGCTTTCTTCGGCAATGCGCAATTGATCACGCATGGCGACGAGCATCTGGTCCACCTCGCCTGGCGACAGGGCGGAAAGCTCGGGCAAGTACTGATCGAGCGAGTAAACCTGCTTGATCGCCTCCACGTGTTCACTCACGACATGACTGTGTCCGATCAGATAGAGCATCTCGTTCATCACTGGTGCGACATCACCCGTATTGCCCTCAGCAGCCGCGCGCAGTTGCTGGTCTATGCGGCTCAGCAGTTTGCGCACATTCATTTCGGGAGGTAATCCGTCCAGCTTCACGCAATCGAGCAATCCATAGCCCACCCACCAGAATGCGCGACTGCCATCCTGCGGCGCGCAGCGCAGTGCGCCCTCCAGAGCCTGTTGCATCTGTTGTGCCGAGGCAGACACATTGTCCTGGCGCATCCATTTCAGCAAACCCTGCTGATACCGGCTGCGCAACAACTTGAGCTGGGCAACCGCATCACTCTGAACAGGCAGACTCAACACCTGGTCCGGCAATGGTGCATTGAGTTCGGGATAAAACAAATCCAGCTCGAATGACATTTCCAGACCGCGCAACTGTTGTAAATCCTGGTATTGGGGAAACAAGCGCAGTGAGGCGTTATCCGCACCATTGGCCAGCGAGTCGAGATAGTGGGTGATACCGAACAGGGCGCGACGCAGCACGTCGCGATGCATCGCGGTAACCAGTTTGGGGTTTGTCTCAAGTTCGCTCAGGGTGAGCTCAAGCTCGGCACAGTATACTGCGGCACCCATCAGGCCAACCATCTTCAGCACGCCCAGCAAACTGCGCAACTCGGTGCGTGTCGCCTCCAGCGCAGGGGCATTGTCCGCCGGGGCGCCAAGATACAGCTCCATTTGCGCACTGATATCAGCCAGCGTGCTATCCATGCCGGGTTTCACCGCGTCAAGCGTGTTGCGGTCAAATTGTGCGCTGTTGGTCATGTGGGATCGTTATGCGGATTAACCGGGGTTACAATTTGAAGCCCGCTACCGAACCTCTCAAGCCTTTTGCCAGATCGTTTAGCTGCCCGATGGAGTTGGCTGTCAACCGCGTACCTTCCGTGGTCTGCACAGTAATTTTCAGAATGTCATTCATAACGCTGGCGACTTCGCTGGCCATATCGGTCTGCACCTGGGTCGATGTCGAAATACTGTTGATCAGCGCCGCCAGTTCATTCGATACCCGTTCAATTTCCCGCAGTGATTGACCCGCCACGTCGGAAAGTTTGGCGCCTTCCACCACACCCAGGGTGCTCCTTTCCATCGCGGCAACCGCATCATGGGTATCGCCCTGAATGGTTTTCACCAGCGCACCAATCTGCTTGGTCGCCTCACCGGAACGTTCCGCAAGTCGCTGCACCTCTTCCGCAACCACCGAAAACCCGCGCCCCGCATCGCCGGCCGATGCAGCCTGGATCGCCGCATTTAACGCCAGCACATTGGTTTGCTCGGTAATGTCGGAAATCAGGTCAACGATCTCGCCGATCTCCTGCGAGCTTTCACCGAGTCGCTTGATGCGTTTGGAAGTATCCTGTATCTGTTCGCGTATGCCATCCATGCCGGTGATCGTATTGCGCACAGCCTGCGCACCTTGCTCTGTCACCTCCAGGGTACGGCGTGCCACTTCAGCAGATTTGGCCGCGCTGGAATCCACCTCTTTGATGGATTTGGTCATCAACTCCACCGATTCTCCGGCTGTCTGTATCTCACGCGCCTGTTGCTGTGTAGCGTCGAGCAGCCCCCTGGAAATATCTTCGGCATTTTTTGTTGCCAGACCCATCTGTTCCACCGCAGTAATGATTCTGGATACCAACTTGCGAAACTCTTCTGTGGTGTAGTTCAGTGAATCTGCAATGGCACCAGTGACATCTTCCGTGACTGTAGCGCGAACCGTCAAATCGCCGTCCGCCAGATCACCCATCTCATTCATCAGACGTAAAATCGCGCCCTGATTCTGGCTGTTGATTTGCGCTGCATCCTCGGCTCGGCGGCGTGAATCATCCACATAGGCCTTGATCATCAGTAGCAGTGATAACAGCAGCAGCAAGCCAAACGCCAAAGCGATCTTGATAGTAACCTGCGATGCTGACTGGTAAGAGTCAACCAAAAGCTGCGCGCCCTTGAACAAGGAATCAGAATCATCCACGATTGCCTTGGCTGCACTCTTCGCCGCCACCAGATTTCGCACTTGGGAAATCAGAATCTCGACGCTGCTGCGGGTGGTGACAAACAATTCCTTCGCTGCGGTCACATTTTCATTTGCCGCAGGCAACGTGTTCAGACTGTCTTCAGCGGCATTCAGGTCGATCGCCACCTGGGCCACCTGCTCAATCGACACATCCACTTCCAGCAGCCGGCTCGCATCCTTTCCGATACGTTCAACTTCCAGGGCAAAACGCGTCGCACGTTCTTTGTCAGCACCCCTGAAAGCGTCAGTCATCTTTTGTGTCAGGCTGCGCAATTCGGTACTGACCGAATCAATCGCCGACAGGGTCACCGCCAGAGTCACCAGGCCGGCACGGCCGTCTTGCAGTGTTTGCACATCAGCCAGAGTTTTGCTTGCGCCCTTGATGAACGTGTTGAGCGCAGTGCGCGAGGTACCCGCGGTCGGCGGCAAGGAACCCTTGCCCTTGTCCAATTCGGTCAGAATATCAGTCATGTTTGCCCGGCTTGCTTCCAGCTCATCAAACGCGTCCGAATTTCCGGACAGCGCTTGCTGTGCATCTTTGGCCAGCCGCTGCGACAACATCAGCAACCGGCTGGATTGCCCCACGTAGCGCACGCTGTTGTTTTCCTGTCGGTTACTCATATAAGCCGCAATCGCGGTTAATACGAAGAAGATTGCCGCGCCCACACCAAATAGTTTCAGCTTGGATTTGGTTAATACCTGTTTAACTGCCATGTTAATCCTCTCCTCCTAGGGAATTTCTTGAAAACCCAACTACTAAATGCCTATCTGCAAAAAATCAGACTGTTCCAGCAAACCCGGCACATCAAGCTTGAGCCAGGAAGCACCCGACTCATCGTGATATTCGACCCGCCCATCGACCTCATTGTTTTGCCAGTTTTTCGCATCGCGCAAACCCAGCACACGATCGACCAGTAGTGCAGCGTTAAACGCGTGTCGTTCCGAAACCAGCAACACGCGATTATTGCTGCCCCCGGATACTGCGCCGCTATGCCCATAGGTCGCCATATCGATCACGCCGTACAAGTTTCCACGTACATTCGCCACCCCATGAAACCAGAGCTTGGTGAAAGGGACGATAGTCAAAGGCGGCAATGGCAACACTTCGCCGATATCCGTCATGTCCACCAGCCAGTTTTTTCCTGCAATCTCCACGCCCAGCGTGGATACCCGTGACCCGGATAAATCCGACATCTGCAGCCGATCGATCAGATTCTGCTGAAACTCGCGCAAATTTAACCGTTTTGACATTGATGGCGCCTCTGTTAACTCGTGGTTTGTATCTGCTTCCCGCGCCGGAGGATCTCCGCGCGACCCTGGCTTAAGCTTAATGCGACAGCACAACCCGCAGCCGGTCCTGTCATGCACCAAATCCCGGCAATCAAATGTGTAGCGAAAGATTCGTGGGTTTGATACCGGGGAATTGTTTCCCCCCCCATAAAATCGTATGCAACATATGCAAAAGGCTGATACTCCTCCGGATTTTCAAAGACCTCCATTATCCCAAAGCGGCAATCTTGCTTAACAGATCTGCCTCATTTATCGGCTTGACCACATAGTCTTTGGCCCCTTGACGCACACCCCAAACCTTGTCGGTTTCCTGATCCTTGGTAGTGCAAATGATCACCGGAATATGTTGTGTCTCCGGATCCCGTGTAATCGCCCTGGTCGCCTGAAAGCCGTTCATTCCCGGCATGACCACATCCATGATGACCAGATCCGGCTTGCCAAGCTTGGTTTGTGCCACACCTCTTTCGCCGTCCTCGGCAAATGAAACCTCGAAGCCCCGCTTGCTTAACATTTCCCCGATAAAATGGCGCTCTGTTGCCGAGTCATCGACGACCAATATCCGTTTAATTCCCATAATCCAACTCCTTTTCCTCTTGGGTATGCCTAATAACTGCCTCTTGCAAACTTTTTTTGTTGAACGGCTTGAGCAAATATTGATCAGCCCCGACCAGTTTGCCGCGCGCGCGGTCAAACAGCGTATCTTTGCTGGTCAACATGATCACGGGAGTTTTTCTGAAATGCGGATGTTTTTTGATGAGCGCACAGGTTTGATAGCCATCCAGCCGCGGCATCATTACGTCCACAAAAATGACATCGGGCTGGTTATCCACCACCTTGGCCAGGCCGTCGAATCCGTCTTCTGCAAGAATGACCTGGCAGCCCGCCTGCGACAGGAATATCTCCCCGCTACGCCTGATGGTGTTGCTATCATCGATCAGCAACACCTTCACCCCCGACAATGGCAGGTCCTCGCTCATCTCGCTCCCTCTTGCATTGATACAGACCCACCCGGTGCCCTGGGTGCATGAATGGCATTAATGCTAACGTATCTCGCGTCCCCTGTCATGGCGATTTACCGTCGCCAGAATTGTGGGGTAAACAGGATCAGCACGGTAAAGATTTCCAGCCGGCCGACCAACATGGCCGTCGTGCATACCCAGGTCTGAAAATCGGTCAACCCCGAATAATTATTTGCGGGCCCGACCGTACCGAGTCCGGGACCGCAATTGTTTATCGAAGCGAGCACAGCGGTAAACGCCGAGATGAAGTCCATTCCGCTGATCAGCAGCACAAAAGTCAGTGTAACCACCGTCATGAAATACAGAAAGATAAATCCCAGCACCGCAAACACGATGTTATTGGCCACCACCTGCCCGCCGATCTTCATCGGATTGATCGCTGTCGGGTGCAGCAATCTGAGGAACTCGCGTCCGGCCTGCTTCACCAGCACCAGAGTCCGGACCATCTTTATGCCGCCACCCGTTGATCCCGAGCTCGCCGCAATCGCGGTAAGCAACATCATCCACAGCGGCGCGAAAATTGGCCACTGCGCATAATCCACGCTGGCATAACCCGAACTGGTGGCGATAGATACAACATTGAAACTGGCATATCGCAACGCGTCCCAAAAATTCGGATACACATTTTCCCAGCGCAGGTACAGCGCGATGCCGACACAACTGGCCAGTATCAGGCCCAGTGACGCTACCGCTTCCGAGTCGCGCAGGTACACTTTCAACGACTTGCTGCGCCATACCATGAAGTGCGTGGAAAAATTAACCACCGCGAACAGCATGAACACAATCATCACCAGCTCGATCAATGGTGAATTGAAATAGCCGATGCTTGCATCATGCGTAGAGAATCCGCCCAGGCCCATCGCCGAGAATGCATGGCACACCGCATCCAACCAATTCATGCCGGCCCATTTCAAGGCCGCGATACAGGCCAATGTAATGGTGAAATATACAAGCCACAGATTGCGCGCCGTCTCGGCGATGCGGGGAGTCAACGCATTGTCTTTCATGGGACCCGGCGTCTCCGCCTTGAACAATTGGCGGCCGCCGACGCCCAGCAAGGGCAGAATCGCCACTGCCAGCACGATGATGCCCATGCCGCCCACCCATTGCAATTCGCATCGCCAGATATTGATGGCGGGAGGCAGGTAATCCAGCCCGATCAGCACCGTCGCCCCGGTAGTGGTCAAACCCGACATGGTTTCAAAATATGCATCGGTGAATGACAACCCATTGATCACCAGCAACAACGGCAATGTCGCCACGGCAGGCATCGCTGTCCACATCGCAACCACCAGCAGATATCCGTGCCGGACAGAAAGCTCGCCCTTATAGCGGCGCGTCAAGAGCCACATCAGGAATCCTATGGCCGAGGTCCAGACCATGGCCATCAGAAAATCCGGCAGTGTTCCATCGTCGTATATCCACGATGCCACCAACGGCACCAGATAGGTAACGCTGAACACCACCAGCATCAAACCCAATACGTGAACAACAGTCAGCGCGCGTTGCATCAGAAGAAACCGATATTGACCTGAAACAGTTTTTCGACTTTGCGCACCATGCCCTTGTCGATGACAAAGACGATGACATGATCCTCGGCTTCAAGGACCAGATCGTGGTGCCCCATGATGACTTCATCGCTGCGCACGATCGCACCTATGGTCGCACCCCGCGGCAGGTCGATCTCATCGATGCGCCTGCCGACAACCCGGGAAGACTGGCGATCACCGTGCACCACCAGCTCCAGCACCTCCGCCGCACCCCGCCGCAATGAGTGAACTGCAGCGACATCTCCCTGGCGCACATAAGCAAGCAATGAACCGATGGTGACATGTGCCGGCGACAGTGCGATATCGATTTTTCCGCCCTGCAACAGATCCACATAGGCACTGCGATTGATCAGCGCGATCACCTTGCCGGCACCGCCTTGCTTGGCTAGCAGCGCCGACATGATGTTATTTTCGTCATCATTGGTCAGCGCGCAGAACACATCCACCTCGCTTACATTTTCCTGCTGCATCAGCTTTTCATCCGTGCCGTCGCCATTCAACACCAGCGTGCGGGTCAGTTCCCCCGCCAATTTCTGGCAGGTCTTTTTGTTGTGCTCGATCAGTTTTACCTGATAGTCGTGTTCCAGCGCCCTGGCCAGACGAAATCCGATATTGCCGCCGCCGATGATCATCACGCGCTTGGCGGGCTTATCCATTCGGCGCATCTCTTTGAGCACGCTGCGGATGTTGTCGGTCGCGGCGATGAAGAAAATCTCGTCATCTTCCTCGATCACCGTGCTGCCCTCGGGAATAAGCGGACCGTCCTTGCGAAAAATTGCGGCAACTCGGGTCTCGACTTGCGGCATATTGGTACGCAGCAAACTCAGCGGCTTGCCCACCAGCGGGCCACCATGGAATGCGCGTACCGCCACCAGCGAAGCCTTGCCCTGAGAAAATCTCTGCACCTGCAATGCTTCCGGAAATTCGATCAGCTTGACGATGTAATCGGTAAGAATCTGCTCCGGACAAATCGAAAAATCCACACAGAAATTATCCTCACTGAACACCTCCTTGCGCTCCAGATAATCGGGAGAACGAATACGCGCGATACGCGTCGGAGTGTTATAAAGACTGGCTGCCAGCTTGCAGGCCACCAGATTGACTTCGTCGCTTTGCGTGACGGCCAGCAGCATGTCGGTATCGATTATGCCGGCCTGCTCCAGGACGGAAGGATGTGCTGCATTTCCAACCAATGTGCGCAAATCAAGCCGGTCCTGCAACTGGCGCAATTTTTCGGGGTCGCTATCCACGACGGTAATGTCATTTGCCTCGTTAACCAGACTTTCCGCCACGGTGGAACCGACCTGACCCGCACCAAGTATCAATATTTTCACCAAGCCCCCTTATTGGTTACTGCTGCGCCCGTATCCAATCTCTCCATTCTTCGAACAGCCTTTTATCTCGCGCAGCAATCACGGAGCGTTGCCAGATGTCTCCTTGTGCAAAATCATCGGTCTCGATGCAACAGGCGTGACCGCCCGACTCCAGGTAAATCAATGCTCCGGCAGCGTAGTCCCAAAGTTTTTGCCCACCATGCAAGTACATGTCATATCGTCCGGCTGCGCTGTAACACCAGTCCAGCGCGCTCGCGCCAAAGTTGCGCTGGGAAGAATAGGGCGGATTAGCGGCCAGCTGTGTGACCAGTTTTTTCTTGAGGCGCTTCATGTCAACGCTGGCCAGCGATTGAGCCATCGAAACCACCGTTTCCCGACCCAGCATCTTTTCACCGTTCAGAAATGCACCGCGCTCGCGCTCGGCCGCAAACATTTCATTCGCCACGGGGTCATACACTACACCCAACACGCTTTTTCCTTCGCGTAGCAGCGCGACGGATACCGCAAAATACGGCAGGCCGCGCACGAAGTTGGATGTGCCGTCTATCGGATCAATGCACCACAGGCCATCATGGCCCGCTTCCCATAGTGCACGCTGTTGCACGTCAGTCATTTCTTCGCCCAGCACCGGCACATTGAGGATCGCCTGCAGTTTCTTGCTTAATGCGCTTTGTGCGGCGATATCCGCTTCGGTACACAAACTGCCGTCACTCTTGTGTTGATGAGCGACCCTGAGATATCGCGGCATGATTTCTTCCGCCGTAACCAGCTTTACTGCCGCGATAACGGCCTTGAGCAGGGCGCTCATGCTGGCTGATGTGCTCAAGCTGTTCTGTCCCGGGTGATTCATGCCGGCTTTCACTGGATGTCTTGTGCTTCACTGCGCCATTTAATCGAACAGCCCATGCTGGCGATCTGCTCGCGCGGCCCCTGCCCGGTCTGTGACACCTGCAGCATGGCATTGAACAGATCGCGCGACGCATCAAGCACAGCTTCCTTTCTCGAAGCATCCAGCCGGCCGCGGTATTGCAACTCAAGACCGGCATTAAAACCAAAAAAATCGGGCGTGCAGACCGCTCCGTAATCCTTGGCAATCTGCTGCGTCTCGTCCCATACATACGGGAAGGGATAGCCGTATTGCTGCGCGATCAGTTTCATATTGCCGAATGAGTCTTCGGCGTAATCGGCCGGATCATTCGACATGATGGCGATGGTGTTGATGCCGTGCTGTTGCAATTCTCGCGTGTCACGGATGATGCGCTCGCGTATGGATTTCACGTACGGACAATGGTTGCAGATGAACATCACCAGCAAACCGTTCTTGCCACGCACGTTTTCCAAGTTATAGCGCTTGCCATCCACGCCCGGCAAGTCGAAATCCGGGGCATGCCAGCCAAAATTACATAACGGGGGTTGCAGACTGACCATTTCATATTCCTGACAATATCTTCCAAGCCGATATATTATCACGTCGACAACCTTATTCGTTCCCCCCTGACCATGCCGCGCTTCTACTGCCCCCCTCCAATACCGACCAGCGGCACGTTTGATCTGCCACCGAATGCGGCTCACCACGCTTCGCGTGTATTGCGCCTGAAGGTCGGTGACACGGTAGATATCTTCGATGGAATCGGCAACGAATGTCACGGGCTGATTTCCGATCTCGGCACCAGGAATGTGACCGTAGCCAACATTACGGCAAACCACAGCAAGCGTGAATCGCCATTGCACACTCTGCTCGCGCAAGCACTTTCCAGCAGCGAGAAAATGGATTGGGTAATCCAGAAGTCCACCGAACTGGGTGTCACTGAAATCCAGCCGCTTGCCACTGATCGAAGCGTGGCCAGACTGTCTGCCGAACGCACCGCCAAAAGGCTCGAACATTGGCAACAAGTTGCCATCTCCGCATGTGAACAATGTGGCCGAAACGTGTTACCGAAGATACACGCGCCACTCGACATCATGAACTGGCTGCAACAAGTCAAAGCAAAACCGGATACGAAATATATCCTGCTGCCGGAAGGTGAAGCCTCGCTACATGGCCAATCCCGACCGGGCGGCAAAGCCGCACTGCTAGTCGGTGCCGAGGGAGGATTTTCTGATGACGAAAGTGCTATGGCACTACATTGCGGATTTGTACCCATACGTCTCGGCGCGCGCGTATTGCGCACCGAAACCGCAGCCATAGCGGGGCTCGCGGTACTGCAAATGATGTGGGGAGACTTTTAACCGGCTTTATACAGTGCAGAAGACGTCGCGCATCATTCCCACAAGCTTCAGGGTACGCAAATCACCAATGCGATAATAAACTCGATTTGCATCCTTGCGTGTCGCCAGCACGCCTTTGTCGCGTAGTATCGACAAATGCTGCGAAATATTGCTTTGCGAGGTGCCAACTTGTTCCACGATGTCCTGCACACTGACCTCCTGATCGCCCAGTACACATAATATCTTCAAGCGCAACGGGTGGGCGATTGCCTTGACGGCTTGTGCAGCCTGGCGAATGTCTTCATCTCTATCAATCAACTTGTTTGCCATGTTCGTATCCCAATCGCCCCAAGATTACCCTGCCAAGGCTCGAGCCAAGCAGCACAATTTCGTCTAAAATAGACTCTCGCTAAAATCATCATACACTTATATTCTACATCAATGAACGTCACCCCTGTCTTACTACTTATTCTTGACGGATTTGGCTACCGTGAAGATCCCGATAGCAATGCCATTCTGGCCGCCCACAAACCAAACTGGGACAGACTCTGGCGTGATTACCCGCACACCCTGATTAACGCTTCCGAGAAATTCGTCGGCCTGCCTTCCCACCAAATGGGCAATTCCGAAGTGGGGCATCTCAACATCGGCGCGGGGCGCGTGGTGTATCAGGACTTGAGCCGTGTAGACGTTGATATTGAGACTGGCGGCTTTTTCACCAATCCCGCATTAAGCAAGGCGATAGCATTGGCAAAACAGAACGGTAGCGCATTGCATATCATGGGGCTGCTCTCACCGGGTGGCGTACACAGCCACGAGAATCACATCTTCGCCATGCTGGAAATGGCCGCCCGCAACGGCCTTAAGACCGTTTATCTGCACGCATTTCTGGATGGTCGCGATACCCCACCCAAAAGCGCGGCAAAATCGTTGCTGCTATTGCAGAAAAAATGTGCGGCATTGGGTGTTGGCCGGATTGCCAGTATCGTCGGGCGCTTTTATGCGATGGACAGGGATAATCGCTGGGAGCGTGTTCAACCAGCTTATGAACTGCTCACTCAGGGTCGGGCAGAATTTACCGCATCAGATGCAATTGCGGGACTGGAGCAAGCTTATGCGCGCGGCGAATCTGACGAGTTCGTCAAACCCACAGCCATAATCGAAAATGGCGGGCAAGCGGTTACGATGCGAGAGGGTGACGCGGTGATATTCATGAATTTCCGCGCAGATCGTGCCCGAGAAATCACACGCGCCCTGACCGACCCGTCTTTCAGCGGATTTACCCGCGCCTATTTCCCCAAACTCGTTACCTTTGTCACATTGAGCCGCTATGGCGAGGATTTTGATTTGTCCTGTGCCTACACCCAGGCACCCATACACAACGGTTTAGGCGAATATCTATCCAATCTGGGACTGAAGCAGTTGCGTATCGCCGAAACAGAAAAGTATGCCCACGTGACCTATTTTTTTAATGGCGGCAGCGAACAACCCTACCCCGGCGAAGAACGTATTCTGGTCCCTTCCCCAAAAGTCGCCACCTACGACCTCAAGCCGGAAATGAGTGCGTTCGAAGTGACAGACAAGCTTGAAGCTGCGATCCATAGCCGGCAATACCAAACCCTCATTTGCAACTACGCCAACGGAGATATGGTGGGGCACAGTGGCAATATGGCTGCAGCCACACAGGCCATTGAAGCGCTGGATATTTGCATCGGTCGCGTGGTCAAGGCGATGCAATCCATCGGCGGCGAAGTTATCATCACTGCCGATCATGGCAACGCTGAACAAATGCAGGATCGTGTTACACACCAAGCACATACTGCTCACACAATGAATCCGGTTCCTTTCCTGTATATCGGACGCAAGGCCAAGCTGGAAGACGGTGGTTCTTTGCAAGACCTTGCGCCCAGCCTGCTGGCGATGATGGGATTGCCTAAACCCGTGGAGATGACCGGGCACAGTTTGATTCAGATACAGTGATCTTGCCTTCGACTTCAACACAGTCATCGCCGAACCCAACTCTCTTTCGCCCGGATTTCGCCCTTTATTTCCATAACGTAGCATGCAAACTCCGGGGCAAAAGCCTTTTTGTGCCCAGAACTGGCTTGATACGCTTCCTATGGATGACTTTGTGTTGCCTGACCCTGGCCAATATGGCATACGCGAGCCAGCAGGAAGAGCTGGATAATCTGCGCAAGCGTATCGCGGCTGTTCAGCGGAACATGGACAAAACCAGCGAATCAAAAACAGAAGCCGCGGACTCACTGCGTGAATCGGAACGGGCGATCAGTGACAGCAACCGCAAACTCGCCGAAGTCTTCGCACAACAACGTGCCGCCGATCAAAAGCTCAACAAGTTGCAGGGGCAGCTACTCAATTTGAATAAAGACGTGGCAGTGCAGCGGACCCTTCTCGGCAAGCTGCTTTATCAACAATACCTCAGTGGAAAGCAGGAATATCTCAAGCTGTTGCTGAACAGCCAGGATCCCAACCAAATCGCCCGCAATCTCCAGTATTACCAATATATCGCGCGTGAACGCGCAGCCTGGCTGGCCACACTGCGCAAAAATCTCGCCGCACTGGACACACTTAGCATCTCCACACGTGATCAACGAGAGAAACTGGCATCGTTACGCACAGAGCAAGCAGCCCAGAAAGCGACTCTGGTTAAGCAACAACACGCCAGACAACTGGTGCTTGGGAAAGTTTCTCTCCGACTGCGCCGGCAACGTCGCGAGATCACACGTCTGCAACACGATGAGAATCGTCTTTCACAGTTGGTTAACCAACTGACCGCAATGCTTGCTCAACCAACATCAAAATCTCTGTTTCGCAATGACAAGCTTCCCGATAGTCGATTCGACGGTCGGCCGTTTGACCAGCTAAAGGGCAAGCTCACACTGCCGGTCAAGGGCGAACTTACCAATCGCTATGGCACACCACGGCCGGGTAGCACGGTCGACTGGAAGGGTTTGTTTCTCAGAACTTCCGACGGGCAACCTGTCAAGGCAATCGCAGCCGGGCGTGTCGTATTTGCCGACTGGCTGCGCGGTTTCGGGAACTTGCTTATTATCGACCATGGTGAGGGATATATGAGCTTGTACGGCTACAACGAAACACTCTACAAACAGGTTGGCGATGTAGTGCGCGGAGGAGATACCGTTGCGGCAGCGGGGAATACCGGCGGCAACGAGAATTTCGGTTTATACTTTGAACTGCGCCATGAGAGCAAGCCGCTCGATCCTATGAAATGGATGGCAAAATAATCACTTTGAGGAAATCATGAGATTCATTCAAAAAGCGGGTTTGGTTGGTCTTGGCTTGTTTGCGGGCGTGGCTATCAGCCTTAACTACCCGGCTATGGCGGACAAGGAAACAGTCTCCACGCCTTTGCCTGTTGAAGAGTTGCGTGCATTCTCCGAGGTGTTCGGTCGCATCAAAAGCGACTATGTCGAACCGGTCACAGACAAAGCGTTAATCACTAACGCGATCTCCGGCATGCTGAATGGCCTTGATCCGCATTCCGCTTATCTGGATGCAGACGCCTTTAAAGAACTGCAGGTCGGCACACATGGCGAATTCGGCGGACTGGGTCTCGAAGTCGGCATGGAAGATGGCGTGGTAAAAGTCATTTCACCGATTGAAGACACCCCTGCTTATCAGGCAGGCATCAAACCGGGCGATTTCATCATCAAGATTGATCGCACGCTAATCAAGGGCATGGCATTGAACGATGCAGTCAAGCGCATGCGCGGCAAACCGGGCAGCAAGGTTGTTTTAACCATTATCCGCAAAAACGAACCCAAGCCATTTGAAATCACTTTGACTCGCGCCGTCATCAAAGTGAGAAGTGTAAAGTTCAAACTGATCGAGCCCGGTTATGGCTTTGTCCGTATCACACAGTTTCAGGAAATGACCGGCCAGAACCTCGCCACCGCACTGGAAAAACTGGTTACAGAGAACAAGGGCCCACTGAAGGGTCTCGTGCTTGACTTGCGGAATGATCCGGGCGGACTTTTAACTGCGGCGGTCGCCGTGTCCTCTGCATTTCTGCCCAAGAACGCACTGGTGGTCTACACCGAAGGCCGCACCGAAGATGCCCAAATGCGCCTGACAGCCAACCCGGATAATTATCTGCGCAGCAATACCGACAAGGATTACCTGAAAAACGTGCCTGATTCGATTAAAGGGGTGCCCCTGATCGTGCTGGTAAACGCCGGCACTGCATCTGCTTCCGAAATTGTTGCCGGCGCACTGCAAGACCACAAGCGCGCGGTGATCATGGGAGAGCAAACCTTCGGCAAGGGCTCGGTTCAAACGGTCTTGCCTTTGGGAAATGGCACGGGTATCAAACTGACCACGGCCCGCTATTACACCCCGGGAGGGCGCTCCATACAAGCAAAGGGTATTCAGCCTGACATTCTGGTTGAAGACCCTGCCTCTGCCGGACGAGATAGCAGCATATTCCGTTTGCGTGAAGCGGATCTAAACAAGCATCTGGTCAATGACAGACCTTCACGCCAGAAACCGGAAAATTCTGAGCAGAAAACGCTCTCTTTGCCGGATTCCAACGAAGAAGCTCCCAACCTTGCACCTGCGGAATTCGGGTCCAAAAACGATTATCAGCTTAACCAGGCATTGAATCTACTTAAAGGGATGCAAATACTTTTGGGCAAATAATTCGTTCTAGCGCGTTCAACATGAATGATACTTTTGAACTGGAAAAACACCGTGTTATTGTATTCAGTGCTGAGCCGCACGGACAAATAGCCCGTGCCTACGAGCTTTTGTCCGGCCTGCCGGACTGTAAGGTTGAGTATAGCAATGACCCAAATGCATTACGTATCACTTATAACCTGCATCACTACACTCTTAATGGCCTGGAAGAGGGACTGACCGAAGAAGGATTCCAACTCGACCACAGCCCTCTGCACAGTATCGGACGCCAGGTTATCTATTACTGCGAAGATACCGCCTGTCATAATCTTGACATTCCCATCCAATCGACAAAAAAAACAGAACGCGAGGTTTTCGTCAGGGTTTACGACCATGAACCGCATGGCGATCATGATGACACGCCACCTGAATTGCGCGAATACAAGTAATTCCAAGCCGTAGACATCCGGATACGAACAAATAAAAAACCCCAGGTGAGAACCTGGGGTTTTTTATTTGTAAGGAGTCTGACGATGACCTACTTTCACATGGGTAATCCACACTATCATCGGCGCGGAGTCGTTTCACTGTCCTGTTCGGAATGGGAAGGAGTGGGACCAACTCGCTATGGTCGTCAGACAAACTGTTCGGCTTGCAGCGCTGTTCTGCTGCTCGCCCTGTTTGGTGTTCGCTGCTTTGGTTTTAACACCTCGTCAACGAACGTTATTTTTGGAAGAAGTAAAGTTGGATTTTGATTGCAATGCGAACAGGTCCAGGTTTTGGTTCAGGTTTTACCCTTGCCCCTTTTACCTTGCACCTTGCCACTTACTTAATGTTATAGGATCAAGCCTCACGAGCAATTAGTACTGGTTAGCTTAACGCATTACTGCGCTTCCACACCCAGCCTATCAACGTCCTAGTCTCGAACGACTCTTTAGGGGGGTTAAACCCCCAGGGAAATCTTATCTCAAGGCGAGTTTCCCGCTTAGATGCTTTCAGCGGTTATCTCTTCCAGATTTAGCTACCCGGCAATACCACTGGCGTGATAACCGGTACACCAGAGATCTGTCCACTCCGGTCCTCTCGTACTAGGAGCAGGTCCCTTCAAATTTCCAACGCCCAAGGCAGATAGGGACCAAACTGTCTCACGACGTTTTAAACCCAGCTCGCGTACCGCTTTAATGGGCGAACAGCCCAACCCTTGGGAGCAACTCCACCCCCAGGATGCGACGAGCCGACATCGAGGTGCCAAACCATGCCGTCGATATGGACTCTTGGGCAAGATCAGCCTGTTATCCCCGAGGTACCTTTTATCCGTTGAGCGACAGCGCTTCCACAAGCCACTGCCGGATCACTAGTCCCGACTTTCGTCCCTGCTCGACTTGTCAGTCT
>JBDTCC010000043.1:0-3662 GCA_039923775.1 Gallionella sp.
AATATTATGGCCGTATCAACCTTTCCAGTGCACATGGCTCGGAGCTGCTACCGCTGCCAATTGACGTGACAGCAGAATATTATGGCGGTACTGGCTATGTCACCAGCAGCAACGACAATATCAGCAGTATCAAAACCATCAACCTGACCTTTTCAAATTGCCTGCCGCTGTCGGCTACCTCGACCTGGCCGTCCGGCACCGGCGGCGCCTGCCCACCTACCTCGCCATCGCCCGCTTCAGTGGTCTTAAATAACGGCTCGGGCAACTTCACCCTGAGCATCCCCGGAAACAGCAACACCGGCAGCGTCGACATGAATTTCAGTGTGCCGAGCTATCTACCAAGCAATACCGCGCGCGCCACCTTTGGCGTGTACAAAGGCCCAAGTAACTTTATTTACCGGCGAGAAGAATACTGATGGGCGCATCGGTCGGTGGTATCTCGTTATACCCAAACAAAAGCAACGTTAGCCGGATCGGGGAGAATCTCTTGTGTTTATCCCCTTTTGTGACCCTGTCGAAAATTTGGCAATGCCGCTTGGGGAAGGTTGGTTGGCAGGGTTTGAGGCCTAAAAAATCATTGACTCCAGTAGCTTATTGAATTATCTTCATCTCAATTATGAAAATTCCTTTATTTTCCGGCTTAATCAAGCCCAAAAAACACGGATCCGGCTGGGTTTCCGTCAGCTTTGGCGAGCATGGGATTTATCTGGCGGCAATCAAGTTGGTCGGCGCAATGCCCAGCGTGGTGCGCTGTGAATATCACGAGACCGGTAAGGTAACTGTAGATTCATTGGAAACGCTGCGCCGAGAAACGGATATCGACGATCATGACGTCACGACGCTCCTAGCACCCGGCGAATACCAGATGTTGCTGGTCGATGCGCCCAATGTGCCTGTCGATGAGATGAAGACCGCGGTACGCTGGAAAATCAAGGATGGTTTGAACTATCACATCGACGATGCCACCGTGGATATGGTGAGTATTCCGGCCAGTAAATATGCTTCTGGGCGTCCGCAATCCCTGTATGCGATTGCGGCATCGAACAACATCATCCAGGAACGCATCAGATTGTTTGATGAGGCAAAAATCGCGCTGGATGTGATCGATATTCCGGAAATGGCGCAGCGCAATATCGCTAAGTTGTTTGAACGTGATGACCGCGCGCTGGTTGTGTTGGCATTCGACGACTATGGTGGCCTGATGACGTTTACCGCAGGCGGTGAATTGTACCTGTCGCGCCGTATCGAAATAGGTGTCGGGCAGTTGCTGGATGCGGATGAGAATTTGCGCAAGCAATACCGGGATCGCGTCGAAACGGAATTGCACCGCTCTCTGGATTATTTTGACCGCCAGTATAACCAGTTGCCGGTAGACATGATGCTGGTCTGTGTGCCGGACAGGACCGGTTTGGTGGAGTATCTGAATGCCGAGCTGGATACAAAAGTACAGAAGCTGGATTTGTCGCAGGTGATGGACATTAGTGCGGTACCTGCGCTCGCCGATAGCGAATTTGTTGCGCGCGCATTGACAACACTGGGTGCGGCACTACGCCAGGAAAGCCGCGTCTTATGAGCCAGCAGATAAATCTCTTCAACCCGATTTTCATGAAGCAGCGCAAGTATTTTTCGCTGCTGACGATGTTGCAGGCGTTGGGCATGATCATCGCCGGCTCGCTGATCTTTTATGGTTATGCGATCTATCAGGTGGACCAACTTAAGCGGCAATCGGAAGAAAACACCCAGCGCTACACTGCCGAGCAGGCGCGTTTGGCAGGTTTTGTGGCGGAGTTTTCCCCGCAGCATTCCATTCAACTGCTGCAGAATGAAGTGCAGCGTTTGGACAAGCAGGTTGCCGAACAGGATCGGATAATCGAAACATTGAAATCCGGTGCCGTGGGCAACACCACAGGCTATTCCGAATACATGCGGGCTTTTTCCCGCCAAGTGGTGCAGGGTTTGTGGCTGACAGGTTTCAAGGTGACAGGCGATGCAGCACACATCAGCCTGAGCGGTGGCGTGGTTGATCCGGAATTGTTGCCTGCCTATATCCAACGCCTGGGCAGGGAGAGCATCATGAAGGGCAAGACTTTCTCGACCCTGAAGATGCAGCAATCCAAGGTTGATGAGGGTGGGGCCGGCAAGGCTTCGTCTGCCCCGGCAAGCCGATATATAGAATTCACCCTGTATTCCAGCCCCAACAAAGAGGCCGACAAATGAAACAATATTGGGAACGGGCCAGCGCCAAGGTGGACGATATGTCCTTGCGCGAACGCATGATGATTTTTATTGCCGCCGCCTTTGTCGTGATTTCCCTGATTAATGTGATATTGCTTGATCCGTTACTGGCCAGACAAAAATTATTGTCGTCCAAAGTTGAGCAGCGGCAGGAAAAAATGAAAGAGTTGCAGGCACAGATGCAGAATATGTTGCAGGCTAAAAAAGACGAGGAGCATTCACCGTTGCGCAGCCGCATGGCGGAGCTCAAGCAACAGTTGCAGGAACAGGACAGCTATCTGCAAAGCCGTACCGATCGCCTGGTCGAACCGGACAAGATGGCAGACCTGTTGAGAAAGGTGCTGAATAAAAATGGCAGCTTGCAGCTGGTTGAATTGAAGACCCTGCCGGTGAGCCTGCTGATCGAGCCACCCAAGGGTGCGGAAGCGGTTCCGTTGGATAGTCAGGCGGGATCACAAAAGCAAATATTCAAACACGGTGTGCAAATCACAGTGCGCGGCGGTTATCTGGATTTGATACGCTACATTACCGCGCTGGAAAAAATGCCCGAGCAGATGTTTTGGGGTGAGGCAAGCCTGAGCGTGGAGAAATATCCCGATTCCCTGTTTACATTGACTCTGTACACTTTGAGTCTGGATAAAAACTGGTTGTCAGTATGATGAACGGAAATCGGCATACAGAACAAGTAATGCGCGTGAATGGCGCGGGGGCATTGAGGCCGTTCATGCGCGTCGGCATTTTCTGTTTTATGTCTGCAGTGTTTTTACCCGTGCACGCAGAGGATTTGCCCGACCCGACCCGCCCGCCGGCCGGTGTCATGACGGCTTCGGGAGCGAGACATGGCGGTGAGGCAAAATCATCGGCCGGTTTGCATTCGATCATCATTTCCCAGAAGCGCCGCGCGGCGATCATTGACGGGAAAACCGTGGAGTTGGGGGGTATGCTTGGCAATGCCAGACTGGTTGAAGTCTATCCAGGTAGCGTCGTGTTGCAGCGTGGGAAGCACAGGCAGGTGTTGACGTTGTTCCCCGCTGTGGAAATTACACGCATGAAAATGCCCGGCAAGGAATCGGCAAAAATGAAATCATCGAGCAATGAAGCACCGGTCGAACAACCATCATCGGCAAGCACAGTGGAGTCATCCAAACCAGAATTGACGCCGGCTACGCCCGACGAAAAACTATTGACCGGGCATCCGAAGGAGGAAAAATGAGAATAACGTTATTGCTGGGGGTGCTGCTGCTGGCCGGTTGTGCTACTTCGCGCAGCAACCATCAGGTCGCAGATTCGATTCAGCACGAAATGAATCAGGCCGTGCAGAGCAGCGCACAAACAAACAAACCGGACGAGGTGAACAATGCCTTGCTGCCACCGCTTGCAATGGGAATGCCCAAGGTGGACAGCAAATCGCTGGACACGAAATTCGA
>JBDTCC010000044.1:0-2847 GCA_039923775.1 Gallionella sp.
GGCACACAGCGGCTACCACAAACATACCGCCTACATACTCGCCAATGCCGATATGCCCGGTTTTTCCAAGAAGGAACAGTCCAGACTGAGTTTGCTGGCGCTGGCGCACCGCGGCAATCTGAAAAAGCTGCAGGGCATGCTGGACGACGAAGAAAACTGCGCCCTCGCGATGAGCCTGCGTTTGGCGGTACTGTTTTACCGCAACCGCAGCGACATCACGCTGCCCGATATGCACGGGCGCTTCAGCGGCACCAAGTTCCACCTTGCAATCGATCCGGGCTGGCTAACCCAGAATCCCCTGACCGAAGCCGCGTTGCAGGATGAAGTGAAGCAGTGGAAAGGGCTGGGCGTCAGTTTGCAGATCGTCGAGGGATAGGAGTCAAGGTGCAAGAAAAGTAGTGTCGCATTTCTATGAATTAATACATGACATTCCAAGCACAGAAGCGGCTTTGTTGAGGCGTATATCAAAGCAGGCAAAATAAATTGGTGATTCTGTAACGCGCCCTACCTCAAATGCAGAAGCGAGTTGAACGCTGTCATAACCACGCAAAGCAAAAGTGTCAGCATAATCGCCAGCCCTTTCTACCAGTGGTTGAGTCACTTCCATTACGATGAAATTAGGCCAGTCTTGAGTCAACGCCGCTTTGGCCTGCTCGATTACTGCCGCATCTTCTGGTACATCTCGCACCCGTCGTGAAAAAGCAGCTATAGCTTCCGCCCAGGCAATGCGACAAACAGCAATCCCTTCAGATTCTATCAACTTTGCCGTTACCGTTTCGCTTCCATCTTCTTTGATGTAAAGCTTAATTAAAGCCGAGGTATCACAAAATAGAATCAACCACGATCCTCCAGTACAAGCTCAGACAGTGATTTTCCGCCTGACTTTAAAACCAAAGCAGCGCCTTGCGGTTTGCCACCTTTCCAGCTTGCAGCACCTGATGCCAGCAGCTTGGATATACCCGCGCTACCCACTGATGGAACTCCAATGAGGCGAGCAACGACTTTGCGATGTGAAGTTAATTCAATTAGCTCCCCTGCTTGCGCCTGTCCGACGTATTGTGACAAATGAGACTTAAATTCATGGATCGACACTTCCATTTATGACCTCTTTTAACTATTAATTCAAGTTATTATGCACTTAATTATTAGGCAGTCAACTAGTCTTTCAGTCAGCCAGCCAATCCTCCAGCTACGCTAGACCCACACCAAAGGTCATCATCTTCCGCTCCTGCACTTGGACGGTCCCGTAGTCGTTATGCCATAAGCCTAATGTTTATTCGTAGTCACTAGCTGTGATTACTCACGAACTCCACGCTATTTTACGGAGAACAAGGGATAAACCCTTACTTAAGATTTCTCCAACACTTCGCTCAACATGCGCGCCACACCGATCTGCCAATCCGGCAGGTGCAAATCAAATGTCTGTTGCAGCTTCCCGGTATCCATCCGCGAATTGTGCGGGCGTTTGGCGGGCGTTGGGAATGCGCTGGTCAGCACCGGCATGATCGCATCAAGGGGCACCTTGATATCGATGCCGGCACGTCCCGCAAAATCGATCACGAAGCGAGCATAACCGTGCCAGGAAATCTCGCCACCCGCAACCACGTGATAAAGCCCGGATACTTCTGGCCGCTGCAGCGCAGTCCTGATCGCATACGCGGTGACATCTGCCAGCAGGTCCGCGCCGGTGGGCGAGCCGATCTGGTCATCAATGATGTTGAGTCTGTCGCGCTCCCGGGCCAGCCTCAACATGGTCCTGATGAAATTGCCGCCGCGTGCACCGTACACCCAACTGGTGCGTAGAATCAGGTGGCGACATCCGGATTGTTGTATCAATTGTTCGCCTTCCAGCTTGGTCGCACCATACACATTCAGTGGCGCTGTCGCATCGGTCTCCAGCCAGGGTTTGTCACCGCTGCCGTCGAATACATAATCGGTTGAGTAATGGATCAGCCAGGAATTGGCGCGCAATGCTTCCTCTGCCAGCACGCCGGGTGCCAGCGCGTTGACGGTGCGCGCCAGTTCAACCTCGCTCTCGGCCTTGTCTACCGCAGTATAGGCGGCCGCATTCACAATCACATCAGGTGCGACTCTCCGCACCGTGCGCGCGAGTTCTGCAGGATCGGCAAAGTCGCCGCACATCTCGCGGCTGGCCGAATCCAGCGCGATCAGTTCGCCCAGCGGTGCCAGGCTGCGCTGCAGCTCCCAGCCGACCTGGCCATTTTTGCCGAACAACAATATCTTCATCCCAGATTATCCATTAAGCCGTTCGCGTCTTGACTGAAGACACTGATGGTTATGTAGGAGTGCAACTTGTTGCAACAAAGTCAGGCAATCTGCTATCGAGCAAGCTCAATGCAGAATTGACACCGCGATGTCTCATTAGATCGCTCGACAAGTCGCGCTCCTACAACGGTGTTTCCCCCTGGTGGATTTTCTGTGTTCATCCGGCCAACCCCACGTAGTTCTTTTCCATCCACTGCCGGTAGGAACCCGACTGAACGTTATTCACCCATTCCCGGTTATCCAGATACCACTGCACAGTCTTGCGTATGCCGGTGTCGAATGTTTCGGCGGGCTTCCAGCCAAGCTCGCGCTCGATCTTGCGCGCATCGATCGCATAGCGGCGGTCGTGGCCGGGGCGGTCAGTGACGAAGGTGATCTGTTCGCGGTAGGGCTTGCCGTCGGCGCGCGGGCTCAGCTCATCGAGCAGCGCACACACGGTATGCACGATATCGAGATTGGCTTTTTCGTTCCAGCCACCCACGTTGTACACCTCGCCCAACCTGCCCGCTTCCAGCACACGGCGGATCGCGCTGCAGTGATCCTTCACATACAACCAGTCGC
>JBDTCC010000045.1:0-7227 GCA_039923775.1 Gallionella sp.
CGGCCTGAACAGCACATGCCCCGCTTCATGTATCGGCAGCAGAATGTCGTGCATGAAAGACGAGCCGATTTCGCCGGTGCGGTAGTCATAACCAAACAGGAACATACTCCAGACCGCCAGCCCGGCCAGTGTGGCGCAGCGCCCGTAAAACGTGACGGAATCCATCTTGTCCAGGGGTTGCAACAATGCCGCGAAGAAGCCCGGCTCTTCGTCACCGTACGAATCTCTGTCGGCATCATCACGCATACCGATTGCCGCGGCATCCTGTGCGTACTTGAAAAAATAAATCCCGCATGCCGGGCAGGCGGCACTGGCCGGCAGGGGTTGCGGAAATTTATGGCCGCATTTCGGGCATTGTGTATAGATGTCTGTCATCGCAAGTCGGGGTCACGGCAAGTCAGCCCGGATAGCGCGCACCGGATATAACTATGATCCCTATTTTTTCATCGGTACGATAATGCCGTTGACAGTCAATACGCCGTCGAGGAATTTGATATCCGTCATCAGCTTCTCACCCTGTTTCACAATCATGCCTTTCTGCATATAGGGAGCGACCATGCCCGCCAAAGGTGATGCCATCAGCGCCTGCTCATCGACTTTCACCGAAATATTCATGACTACTGCTTTTAAAAGCTGTGTTTTATCGGTCGTACTGTCGAGGTGCACGCCCTCCGGCAAACCCGCAAAACGGGTATCCCAATCGATATTCAGTCTGCCACCCTTGCCATCCAAGGTGAACTGCTGTTTCAGCTCCAGGTCTTTCTGCAGCAACAATTCAAGAAACTGGCGCACTTTCGGGTTATTCAAGGCCGTTGCCGGATCAACCGGTTTGCCTTTCATTTCCCTTGTGATTTCACCCCATAATTCAATTGCCTTGATATCGACCCGGTTGACCTCGATATCGTATTGGAATGCAGTGACGGGAACGGGCGCGGTAATTTTCCGGATCCCGACACTTCCAGTCATGTTCAACTTCCCGGCTTTCTCCTCTGCATTCGAGGCCATACTGAAATCTTCAAGAGTTACTATGTTTTGCCTGGCAACGAAATTGATCTGCGGAAAGTTAAAGTCGGCCTTGCCCAGCATCATCAGATCGCCAAACTTGTGCTGATCATAGCTTCCCGATGCATCCGCAATATCCACCGCGAGGTTATCGGAGGTCAGATGTGACGCCGGCAGTTCGATCTTGGCCTTCATCAAGGAGTAATCCGGTTTCGACACGCCGGTCATGTTCAATCCGCCGAACACCGCACTGCCCTTGTCGTTCTTGAAACTGATGCTGCCCACATGCATCACATCGTGTGAAAGCTGACTGAAGTCGATCAGCGACGTGCCGGTGATTGTTCCTGCTGGCAGGTATTGGTCCGCCAGTTTTTGCGCGGCCTCAGGCAGATCCGCAAGTGTGATGTTCGATTTTTCGTACGCGAGGCCAAGAGCGAGGCCCTTGCCGGTATACAAGATAGGCCCGTGTACGATAGTTGTTGTCACTACCATACTGATATCTTTTATTTCAGGACGGTTCATGGGAATCTTCATGACCGTAACGGCCCTGGCAGTGAACCAGGATTGCTCATAGCTTTTTTGTTCGAAGGTGATCCCGGATGTCCCCAACGGGTATGCCGTGATACTTTCCAGATACGCCTGATGTGCCCTGTTACCGATCAACTTTGGTGCTACCAACACACCCGCCAATATCAGCAGTACAACACCGAATGCTATTTTTTTCATGCCTCCCCCTATAGCCAAATTAATATACGGCGTCCGTTTTACCGGATTCCGCCCTGTTGATCTCCATCTTTATGCCATCCGACGGATGATCAACTGGTACAACTTTGCGCATGTTATGACTTAATCGGTAATAAAGGGGGATGATTTCAACTGCATGATGCCGGTCGGATATTCTTGTTTGATAGCAAGGCCCCACAGGCTGTGGAGCAATAATATCGCGATCCGCACCGGGCTCTGCTCCTCCGTCGAGCGGCCCACACCGCTTCCTTCTTTCTTGAATCCGGATCAGAATTCAATCCCGGCTAAAAATGATACATATGGATATATACTGGCCTCACTAAATACGAACATTCAAAAAAGGAGCATCATCCATGAAATATTTATGGGTACTGTTAAGCATGATTGCCTTTTCCAATGCAGCATTCGCGGATGACACAATGAAAACCCAGGCAAGTAAACACGGTTTCAACGACACTCAAGCCCGGCTTGAAGCAGTATTGAAAGAAAAGGGATTGACCGTATTTGCCAAGATCGATCATGCGGATGGCGCGCAAAAAGCCGGACTGAAAATGCAGCCTGCCACCGTCACCATCTTCGGCAACCCCAAGGGCGGCACACCCTTCATGGTGGCATCGCCCGAATCGGCAATAGACTTCCCGCTTAAGGCATTGGTTTGGGAGGATGCCGCAGGCAAGGTATATCTGAGCTACAACACGTTGTCCGGCATCGTGGCGAGACACCACATAAAAGGCCGGGACGAACTGGCAAAGAAACTGGATGGCCTGCTCGCAGCCATTGCAAAATCGGCAACTGAATAATCATATCGGTTGGAAAGGGTGAGATTGCCCTTTCCATTCAAAAAGCAATCGGGTCTGGCAACGTTAATTCTGCATCAACTTTTCCAGCACTTCGAACATCAGCCCATCCACCTTGGGCAGGCCGAATCTCGGATCGCCTGCAGGGAAGGGCAAAGTTTCGCCGGTGCGCCGGTAGCCGCGCCGCCCGTAATAGGCGATCAATTCCTTGCGCAACGTGATCACCTGCATCCGCATGCGCGATGTGCGCCATTCATTGCCGGCAAAGCGTTCCGCCTCTGTCATCAAGCGGCGACCCAGCCCTTGTTCCTGCAACACCGGCTTGATCACCAGCATGCCGAGGTATGCCGTCGCAGCATCCACACGTTCCAGATGCACCGAGCCGATCAACTCTCCATCGCGCAAGCAAAGCAGCATTGACGAATCGTGTTTCGCAACCAGTTGCGAAATTTCACCGGCATCGGTGCGTTGCCCGCCCAGTATGTCCGCCTCGGTCGTCCATCCGGCGCGGCCCGAATCGCCGCGATAGGCGGAATTCACCAGCGCGACGATCGCATCGATATCTGCCGCCGTGGCAAAACGGAAAGCAAGCTTGTCGCTGTTGGCGAATTGCGTCTGATGTGAAGGCGGGGTGTTCATCTGCCTGAACCGGTCATTGTTTATTTCCGACGGGGCGGCAACACGATTGCGATACTGCCCCATTAACTTCGATGTGTGCGGACATAAGAAGCTGTGGCCCGGCCACGATTATTTCGGCCATGATTATTTCTTTGCGATTATTTTATATTTTCCGCCTTACCCTGAGGGCGATGGTGCCAACGGCCAGAAACGCGACACCCATCAGGACGAGTGAAACCGGCCAGCCCAGAGAATGGGCAAAATGCTTTGCCGTATAAAACCCGATAAAGCCCAGCATGGCAATCACCGTGGTAAACAACAGCGCCCGGCTTTGCAGTACCACACAGGCATACAGCACGGATGCGGTTACGCCGAGATAGATGAGTTCGTATGGCGTGTTATGCACGAGGTCGAACAAGCCGCTATAGGCCATCACGGACCCGAAGAAATAACCAAGCCCCGACAGACCCCTGTGCCGTCCTGCTTTCTGCAAACCGTAGGCCGTGAAAATCACGCACACGCCGATGATCAGGCTCGCCCAACTGGCGGACGTCGCGATTGCGACGCGGTCGAACAGGCCGCTGTTCAACCAGCAGATTGCGATCAACAGGGCGGGGGCTGCAAGAATACGATGCGGTGTCTTTTCCAGTGTGGTGGCGACCAGAAACAACGAGGCCCCCAGAATAATGGCAATGTATGCGTATGGCACATCGAGCAGATCAAGCCCCACTTGCATAAAGCCGTACACGAAAAACAGCGACGTGAACGACAGCACGGTAAGGCGGTATTTGGCGAACAGCCCGCTCTGGTGCAGCGCCATCACGCCAAATACGGATAGCGTCGCCAGGCGCCAATTATCCCCGTGTGGAAACATCTCGTGGATGAACACGAACCAGCCACCGGTCAACATGAACGCAGAAGCCAGTGCGAGCGGCTGGACCAGTTTTGGATATTTCTTTTCGTGCAGTGCAGAAACCAGCACGATGAGCAAAATATAGCCGACACCCAGCGTCACGAAGATACGCATCGCGCTGCCCATGCTCGCCCAGAACATGCTGACATAAGTGCTGATCCCGGCGAGTATGAAAATTGCACCGAGATAAATGAACAGCGTCTTGGCGATATCACCCTTGCTGCGTGGGGCTTGTGCATGCCGGGAATCGGCCGGGGCATTGAAGTCGGCCTCGACTTCGGCGGGGGTGATGTTGTAGCTGCGCATCAGCTGCGTGATATGTTCCAGCGCACCGGGCTTGTCCGACACGCCGGACACACCCAGGATACCTGCCATCAGCGGCCAGCCCCACCAGAGGCCGCCCATCAGCATGAAGATAACAATGAGAATCAGCAGCCAGATCATGGCGACACCACCCAGCCGATGAAGCGGGTGTTATAGCTGTAATACCTGTTGCCCTCGCTTGGCAGGCGGATACTCCGTCCTTTTTTGGTCAGCACCATCTCATTGCGGTAGCGCGACGCATAAAACAAACCGGTGAAGACATCCCCGTTATAGCCGTTCCTGCCGGTGCTGAATTCATAGCCATCCGGCGCAACACTGGACGAATCGACCGTCAGACCTGCCAGATCGGGCACATCGATAGTCGTGATCTTTGCCGCATCCCCGGGCGTGGCAGATCTTTGTCCGGCAGGCGTCAGGCCGGCTGGTAGCAGGATGGCAATCTCACGCACTGCCCCGGTAGACGGGCTGTAACGCCACAGCCGCGGCTTTTGGTAGCCCAGCGAACCACCCAGATAAACGACCTGAACCTTCTTGTTCACGACAGAGATCTGAATACCGGCATTGGCATTGGAATAATCGCTGGCGTACAGCACATCATATTTCGGGGGATCGACAAAAAGCGCGGGTATCCCCGAAGCCAACAGGAAAACAACAACAAGCAGCAGAGGCAAGCCCAGGCCAAAAGCAATGGTGGGATTCTCGCGGAAGAAGGCTTTCATATTGTCCCCTTTGATTGTGAACGATGCCGAATCATTATAATGCGCAATCTCAGTCAGGACACATCCCGCCCGGTTCGGTATCTTGCCGTTCAAGGAGATGCAACAGTGAATACAGCCAGAGTAGACCTATACACAGCAAGATTCAACAAGGTGTTCGATCACATCGACCGCAACCTTGATGACGCCCTGACTGTGGATCAGTTGAGTCGGGTAGCCCACTTCTCGAAGTTTCATTTTCACCGCCAGTTCTCCGAATACTGCGGCATCAGTGTCATGCGCTATATACAGTTGATGCGACTCAAGCGTGCCTCTTACAGGCTGGTCTTTAACACGCTTGAGCGAATCACGGATATTGCGCTGGATGCCGGTTTTGAAAATCTGGAGTCGTTCTCGCGTGCATTCAAGGCCACCTTTGGGCAAACGCCCACTGATTTCAGGAAGCAGCCTAAGTGGCAACCCTGGAACGAACGTTACCGATTCCCCAACAGAGACAGGAAAATAATCATGGAAGTCAAAATCAGAAATTTCAAGCAAACCCCCATTGCCGTGCTGGAGCATCGCGGCCCGCCGGATCGGGTAAACGAATCGGTCAAAATCTTCATCGACTGGCGCAAAAGCAGCAGCCTGTCGCCGGTCAGCAGCAGCGACACCTTCGGTATTGTCTACGACAATCCGGACACGGTAGCGCCGGAGGAATTCCGCTTCGATATCTGCGGCGCCGTCACCGAAGATGTGCCTGCCAACCCGCAGGGCGTGATCAATAAAATGATTCCGGAAGGTCGCTGCGCAGTGGTCCGGCACCTGGGTTCGCATCAGCGCATCGGCGAAGCCGCATATTATTTATATCGGGACTGGTTGCCGGGCAGCAGCGAGGAGCTGCGCGATTTTCCGCTGTTCTTCCACTATCTGAACCTGATAACGGATACGCCCGAGCATGATCTGGTTACCGATGTGTATCTACCGCTGACGTAGATCCCGATGAAATAAATCAAAGGTGATCTGCATCCGCGTCGAAACGATCGAGAGGCTGATCCCTTTAATTTTCATTACCTGCCAGAAAGCGGCCTTCTTAACCCAGCAATACGGCCAGCCAGAGCCGCCACCTCAAGGCAAAGTTCGACGTTAATCCAACTTCAACAAAACGTATCTTTCCATCCGGACTGATGATGAAGCTCGCAGGTATGGCATGCACGCCCCATGCGGCGGAGATGCGGCCATCGGGATCGTTCAGCACGGCAAAGTGCAAACCTTGCCTGACCATATGCTGGCTGACAATCATGTCGCTGCCGCTGCGCATCGCCACGGTAATGGTGTTCGGATGATCGTGTGCGATGGCTTCTATGGAATCCTGCTCGGTCAGGCACGGCAGGCACCAAGTCGCCCAAAAGTGAACCAGCACAGATTGCGCGGGTTTGGTGGGCAAGGCGTACGCGCTGCCATCGATTTTCACGCCAACCAATGGCGGCGCGATACGGCTCACCATGTAGAACTGTTGCCAGCCAAGGATGCCCGCAATGGCTATGATGAACAACAGCAGGGGCAGCGCGCGATTGCGCCAGGTCTTGCGGCGGGGAACATTATCAGCGTGGGTCAACATTCTGATTTGAATATTACAGCAACATGAAATTACAGGAGCACGATCGCGCAAATGGGCAATGTTCTTTTGTTCAACTGATTCGCATTGATTCGTATGATTTCGTTAGCGAATTTCCGGATCACGCCTCTGCTGGGCGTTTTGCAGAATGGTGAGGCGCTCACGATTGTTTGCCTCATTCCACCGTGCAATTTCGTCCAGCGATCGAAAGCAGCCGAGGCAAATATCATCATCGTTCAGGCAGCAGTGCCGGATACAGGGGGATTGCACAATGCTGTCGATGTTGCTCAACTCCCGGGGCATCTTTAATTTGTTCTTTGACATCTGATGAAATGCGGTGCTGATCCTGTCAACTTTGATAGGGAAACGCGGGCTGATCCCTGTTGATTCAAATTTAAGGAAACACTGAACAAGTTCCATTTCGTCATTCCGGCGGAAGCCGGAATCCAGTATTTGCTGTGATCTGGACACCGGCCTTCGCCGGCGAGACGACTTTTTCAGCGCTTCCTTAATGCT
>JBDTCC010000046.1:0-20597 GCA_039923775.1 Gallionella sp.
GCGAGTTTATGAGGAGGCCTGGCCAGTCGAGCAACGCAGGGAACCCGAAGGGTGGGAAACCGGGGTCGCCTTTTCTTTGGTTACTTTCTTTTTGGCGAAGCAAAAGAAAGTAACTTGCTGCCGGGCAGCCCCCGGCGAAGTTGATTTTGATTGTTGGAGATTAATGCTTCGACTCCGCAGCAAAAGCCACTACTACGCTCAGCACGAACGGCCTAAACTTGAAAGCTCACGTTGAACAACACAACTGAAAAAACCAAAATCGTCGAAGTCGCCGCTGCCGTGCTGCAAAAACCAGACGGCACATTTCTATTGGCCCAACGTCCACCAGACAAAATCTGGGCCGGCTACTGGGAATTCCCCGGTGGCAAGATCGAGCCCGGCGAAACACCTAATCATGCTTTGGTGCGCGAACTGCGCGAGGAGCTGGGCATCGAAGTTCAAACCGCCTATCCGTGGGTGACGCGCGTGTACACCTATCCGCACGCGACCGTGCGGCTGAGCTTCTTTCGCGTAACGGCATGGAGTGGCGAGTTGCATCCGCGCGAGGGACAGCAGTTTTCCTGGCAGCGGCCCCTCTCCCTAACCCTCTCCCCGAAAGAGGAGAGGGAGCAAGTCTCGGTTGCACCCTTGCTGCCCGCCAACGGACCCATCCTGCGCTCGCTGTCTTTACCGACCCTGTATGCGATCAGCAATGTGCAGGAGTTGGGCGAGACGGAATTCATGCATCGGCTTGATGCAGCGTTGAAAAACGGGCTGAGGCTGGTGCAGTTGCGTGAGAAGAATTATTCGCGTGAGGCGTTGTGCGGGTTGGCGATGAAGATGTTGCCGTTGATACGGTCGCATGATGCGCGGCTGATCATTAATGCCGACATCGAACTGGCAAAGGAAATCGGTGCGGACGGGGTGCAGTTGACCGGCGCGCAGCTGGTGGGGTTAAGTGGGCGTCCCGATGTGGAGTGGTGCGCGGCGTCCTGTCACAGTGCTGCGGAGCTGCGTCGTGCCGAGGCGCTGGGTTGTGATTTTGCACTGCTGAGCCCGGTGCAGGCTACGCAATCGCATCCCGGTGCAATGCATTTGGGCTGGGAAAATTTCGCGGCGATCGCGGCGGATGCGGCTATCCCGGTGTATGCACTGGGTGGTTTGACCCGGGCCGACATGCAGACCGCGTGGTCTCATGGCGGGCACGGGATTTCACTGCTGCGTCAGGTCTGGTAAGGCGGTTCGGTAAAGTCCTGCTCGCCCTGATCCGCCGGTTGGGCAACACGATATTCTTCATTGGCCCACTTGCCAAGATCGATCATCTTGCAGCGTTCGCTGCAGAACGGGCGGAAGAGGTTATTGGTGTTCCATTGATGTTCTTTGCCGCAGTGGGGGCAGCTTACGACGGGCGGTTTTTTTGCATCAGGAGGACAAGCTGCAGAATGTCAGTTCGAATGGCACATCCTGTTCGAACAGCGTGGTTTTTGCAGCAAAGTTTGCCGCGATGAAGCGGATGTTGATCGCGTATTTGTTGGCGCCCACTTCGGGGATACACGGCAGCTCACTGTCCATGCGGACACGCAGCATTTGGGCGACACGCCCGCCCTGCATTTGCTGGAAAGTGCCCCGTTGTGCGGTGAAGTGGAAGGTCTTGCCGTTTTCACGCAACAGTTGCAGGATGATTTTTAGTCCGGAATGCAACGGCAACAGCGGTGCCAGCCAGGAGCGCAGATTCCCACGCTGAAAATTAGCATCCTGGGCTTGCCAATAGTGATAGGAAGGCAGATCGAATTCACAGGTGCCTCCCGGCATGACGGCACGCTGCTTGATGCTCATCAGCCACTCATTCTCACGCAGGTGCTGGCCGATCTTTCCGCTCATCGCGAGCAATAACTCGTAGACCTGCTCGATCTCGTCCAGGATCGTATCCAGTGCATCTTCGGAAATATCGGGGTTGTTGCGCAGGCTCGACAGTGCACGCTTCTGGCGTTCCAATTCCTTCAGTAAATCCGATTTCAGGTCGGCGCGACAGATGACCTCAAGAATTTCGAACAGCGTGATCAGGGCCGCATGGTGATCCATGCTGTGATCATGTTCGGTGAAGTGCGTCATGCGCGCGAACAAATCCTCAAGGCGCAGCAGAGTGCGGATCTTTTCATTGAGAGGAAATTCGTAGCTGATCACGCCGTTATTGCCCGCTGTGCTGTTCCGTTATTGGCCAAGTGATGGAAGGAAAATCAGATATAAAGATATATTGAAATTCCGGTTATCGTCAAATGTTGTTTTGCATTGCCGAGTAGTGTACCTGCAGAACGCTGACCTGTTTTGCCAAACTGTCCAGGTCTGCGTCATTGTGTATGACATCGTCGGCAATTTTCAGGCGTTCGGCCCGCGGTGTTTGTTGTGCGATGATGCTGCGGATTTCCGCTTCAACCATTTGACTGCGGTTGATTACCCGCTCAACCTGGGTATTTTCGTCGCAATCCACCACCAGAACCCGCTGTACCAGTTGCCGAAATGACGGGCTTGCCGGTAGCAGCGGTACGGACAGGATGACGTATGGTTTGTCCTCCATGTGGCGCAGTTGGGCTTTGGCCTGTTCCAGTATCAGCGGATGCAGGATCAGCTCCAGGCGATGTTTGGCGGCAGTATCCGCAAAGATCAGCCCGCGCATTTTTGCGCGATCCAATGCCCCCTCGGCAGTGATGTAATCATCGCCAAATGCCGCCCGGATCGCGGCGATCGCATCGCCGCCGGATTGGGTCAGGCCGCGTGAGATCGCGTCCGTGTCGATGATCCCGGCCCCATGTTTGGCAAACAGGCCGGCCACCGTGGTTTTGCCACAGCCTATCCCCCCCGTAAGCCCGACGCAGAGCCTGTCATGAGTACTATCGAAGGCGGGCATGGCTAGCCTAACAGCCGCAGATAGGTTTGTGTAAGTACCGGCCCCCAGAACAGCGCGATCAGCCCGCCACCGGCCAGATAGGGGCCGAACGGGATCGGAATGTTGCGGCCATGTTTGAGCGCCACGATCAGGGTGATGCCAACCATGGCGCCGACCAGCGACGATAACAGGATGATCAGCGGCAGCATCTGCCAGCCCAGCCAGGCCCCCAGGGCTGCAAGCAGTTTAAAATCCCCGTAGCCCATACCTTCCTTGCCGGTGAACAGTTTGAACAGCCAGTACACGCTCCACAGCGCGAGATAACCGATCACGGCTCCCAGCACTGCGCTGGACAAATTGATAAATACCCCGTTCAGGTTGAACAGCAGGCCCGCCCAGAGCAGCGGCAGGGTGATGTCGTCCGGCAGCAGTTGCGTGTCGATGTCGATCGCAGTGAGTGCCAGCAAAGCCCAGACCAGCAACAGCGCGCCGGCGGCAGTCCAGCCAAACCCGAAGTGCCATGCCGCATAGGCGCACAGCATGCCGCTGATCGCCTCGATGACGGGATAGCGCGGAGAGATCGCTACACCGCAGCCCCTGCATTTGCCGCGCAATATCAGATAGCTGAAGATGGGAATGTTTTCCCATGCGCTGATGGCGTGGTTGCAATGCGGGCAAGCGGAGCGGGGGATGATGAGGTTGTAAGGTGCGTGTTGGGCAGTTTCATCCCCGCCGCTTGCGGGAGGCGGATTGCCGGCGTCGTCACCTTCCAACAGCTCGGCACATTGTTGCCGCCAACCGAGTTCCATCATTTTTGGCAGCCGATGGATCACCACGTTGAGAAAACTGCCGACCATCAGGCCCAGCACGCCAGCCATGATAGTGAACGCCAGCGGTGAAGATTGGAGAAGTTGGGGTAATGTATACATATCGGTTGTTTCAGTGACGGCCGGCCTGGCTGCGGGTTATTTATATATTGACGGACAGTCAGCCATCAGTCCATATGTCAAACACGCACCAACACATGCAAGGGATTGCTTGCTGCAGCACCCGAAAGCTCATTGCGGTGCGACGTGGATTGAAGGTTGATGACCGGGAGAAAAGCCCGTGCCTGGCAACTGAATATTCATCAAATGACTTCGCCCATCTTGAAGATTGGCAGATACATCGCGATCACCATGCCGCCGATTAGCGTGCCCAGCACCACCATGATGACCGGTTCCATCAGGCTGGAGATGGCGGCGACCGCATCATCCACTTCGGCTTCATAAAAGTCGGCCACCTTGCTGAGCATTTCGTCCAGCGAGCCGGCCTCTTCACCAATGGCACTCATTTGCAACACCATGCTCGGGAATACTTCGGTGTTCTGCATCGCGACAGTCAATCCGCTGCCTGAACTGACCTCGTGCTGGATCACCTTGGTGGCGTTGTAATACACCGCATTGCCTGCTGCGCCGGCAACCGAATCAAGGGATTCAACCAACGGTACGCCTGCCGCGAACATGGTTGCCAGTGTGCGCGTCCAGCGGGCGATCGTCGCCTTGCGGATCAATTCGCCAAAAATCGGTATTTTGAGCAGCAGCTTGTCCATCACGTTCTGCATTTTTACGCTGCGCTTCCAGAAATAGAAAAAGGCGTAAAGTCCCCCGCCTATCCCGCCGAAAATAGCCCACCAGTAGGCTACGAAGAAATCGGATATGCCCATGAGAACCAATGTTGGTGCCGGCAAGCTCGCGCCAAAACCGCTAAACAGTTCCTTGAACGCCGGAATCACGAAAATCATGATAATGGCAGTAATCAGGAACGCCACGACGATGATGGAAGTCGGGTAGAACAGCGCGGATTTGATCTTGCTCTTGAGCGCCTGGGTTTTTTCCATGTAGGTCGCCAGGCGTTCCAGCAGTGCATCCAGAATACCCGCAGCCTCGCCCGCACCGATCAGGTTGCAATACAGTGCATCGAAGTACAGCGGGTATTTCAGGAAGGCCTGTTGCAGGCTGCTGCCGGTTTCGACATCGGTTTTGATGTCGAGCAGCAGCCGGGCCACTGAAGGATTGCTATGTCCCTTGCCCACGATGTCAAAAGCCTGCAACAGCGGTACGCCCGCTTTCATCATGACGGCAAGCTGACGGGTGAACAGCGTGATGTCCTTTGCCTTGATCGATTTGCCGCTTTGTCTCTGCTTCTTGATCTTGGTGACATTGACTCCCTGGCGCCGCAAATAAGCAGACACGCTGGCCTCGCCGGGCGCGCGCATCTCCCCTTTGACCTGTTTGCCGGTTTTGTCCTTGCCTTCCCAGGCATAGGTAAATTCTTTTGCTTTCTGGACTCTTGCCGCGACAGCCATAGTGTCTCCCCTGGGTCACTAACTAAATTGACAACATGCCAAGCAACCTCTGATTCGGCTCATCATGCCGAGCTTTAAGCTTCTTGTAAAGGCAGGTATTCTATTGCGCATTATTCGGCTGGGCCGGAAAAATGCGCGCCACCTTCACAATGCGATCCTGCGTCTGGATGATCTCGATCGGATAACCCGCGATTTTCAGGCTGGTGCCGGTCTCCGGAATATCTTCAAGATGATCGAGAATCAGCCCGTTCAGTGTTTTTGCACCGTCAATCGGCAGATGCAAGCCAAGCTTGCGGTTCAGTTCGCGCAGACTGCTGCTGCCCTCCAGCACAATGCTGCCGTCTTCCTGGCGCATGAATTTCCCGGTTTGCGATGGCGATTGCGTGGTGAATTCACCGACGATTTCCTCCAGGATATTTTCCAGCGTTACCAACCCGAGCAGTTCGCCGTATTCGTCCACCACCATGCCCAGCCGCGCATGGCGCTCCTGAAACTGCTGCAATTGTTTGAGCAGTGGCGTATCGGACGGGATGAAATAGGGTTCATTCAGGATTTCACGCAGCCGGGTCGTGTCCAGCGTGGTTTCCTGCAGCAGGGCCGGCACCCGCTTTATATGCAGTATGCCGATGATGTTGCTGTGCGTGTCGGCATAAACCGGCAATAAAGTGTGGTGGCAGGTAATGATCTGCTGGCGCAATTCATTCGCATCGGCATTGATATCCAGCGCTTCGATCTGATTGCGCGGAATCATTACATCGTTGACCGTGATGCGTTCGAGGTCGACAAGATTGAGCAGCATCTTCTGATGTTTGCGCGGCAGGAAATGCTCGGCATCCAATACCAGTCCGCGCAATTCCTCGATCGTCATTTTCTGCTTGCTCTGGTCGGTTTCGATCTTGATGCGCAACACCCATAGCACGGCCTTGACCAGGCCGCCCGCGATCGAGACCACCGGCTGAAATAGTGTGATCAGCGGCGTGAGCAGATAACTGGCCGGCAGCGCGATGCGTTCCGGGTAGCTTGCCGCGATGATCTTGGGCATGATTTCGCTGAATACCAGCAGCACAAAGGTGAGTGTCAGTGTGCCCAGCAGCAGCGCCAGATCATTTTGTCCGTACAGGCGAAAGATGATGATATTAGTCACCGCGGCGGCAAAGACGTTGAGCAGGGTGTTGCCGAGCAGGATGGAGCCGAGCAGTTTGTCCACTTTGCCGAGCAGGCGGCTGACCAGTTTGGCACTGCGATTTCCCCTGCGTATCAGGCTGTTAAGACGATAGCGATTGATCGCCATCATGCTGGTTTCAGAGCCGGAAAAAAACGCGCTGCAAACCAGCAGCAGCAACAGGATACCAAACAGTGTGACTAAAGATAGGTCGTCCAAAGTGATGCCCTGGTTATGGTGATGGCGGTCATTTCGACGGTGAGAATAGTGTGCGAGAGGTAAGCGGGTGTCAAGTGGCGCGCCGGTAACTGATTATCATCATCACGACACCGGCAATGACCATCGGCAGGCTCAACCATTGTCCCATGCTCATGCCGAGTGACAAGAGACCGAGAAAATTGTCCGGTTCGCGGGTGAATTCGACCAGAAAACGCAAGCTGCCGTAGCCGATCAGGAACAGGCCGGATATCGCACCGATCGGACGCGGCTTGCGCGCGAACAGCCAGAGCACCGTGAACAACACCACGCCTTCCAGTGCGAATTCGTAAAGCTCGGAGGGGTGGCGCGGCAGGTTATCGACTTTGGGGAAGATCATTGCCCAGGGCACATCAGTGGGGCGCCCCCACAGTTCACCATTGATGAAATTCCCGAGGCGCCCAAACGCCAGGCCGGGAGGAACCAGCGGGGCGATGAAGTCGGTCAGTTCCAGCCAGCGCAAATGATGTTTGTGCGCGAACCATGCCATCGCCACCAGCACGCCGAGAAAGCCGCCGTGAAAAGACATGCCGCCCTGCCATACCGCAAAAATTTCCAGCGGATGTGCGGCGTAGTACCCCGCCTTGTAAAACAGCACATAACCCAGACGTCCGCCCAGAATCACCCCGAGTACGCCGTAGAACAGCAGATCATCCAGCAGTTTGATATTGATCTGCGGATTGTTCAGCGTGGCGATGCGTTTGCGCCCCAGCCACAGGAAGGCCATGAAACCGGCCAGGTACATCAGGCCGTACCAGTGGACGGCAAGCGGGCCGAGGTGAATGGCGACAGGATCGAATTGCGGATGAACGAGCATGTAATGATTCGGGTAAAATCGAAAGACTGATTATACTGGCATCCAAAAAAACAGTCGCGGGTAATAAGCGCCCGCGATATCTCACAGGCGGAACGAGGAAATCATGACCACAGTACAGCATTTGAATACGCAGTTCGGCATCGACGGGGATCTGAAATTTCGGGAAGACCCCGGCGGGTTGATCGTCGCGGAAATCAGCAATGTGCAGGCGACGGCATTGCTCTGCCTACAGGGTGCGCACCTGATGACCTGGCAGCCGAAGAACCAGGCAGAGGAGGTTGTGTGGTTGTCGCGCGATGCAAGGCTTGCGGCGGGGAAATCCATACGCGGCGGAGCGCCGGTGTGCTGGCCGTGGTTTGGCGCGCATGCGTCCGAATCGGGCTTCCCCGGACACGGCTATGCGCGCACGGTGCCGTGGCGAATGATGGAGTCGGGCAAGGAGCCGAACGGAGCGACACGTCTGGTGCTGCGTCTGGTTGAAAGCGAAAAGACGCGCGCGCAGTGGCCGCATGATTGCACGGTTGAATTGACCGTGATTGTCGGCGAAACGCTGCGCATGGAATTGACCACCGAGAATACCGGTGCCGGGGATTTTGTTATCGGCGAAGCATTGCATACTTATTTCCGGATCGGTGACATCGGCGAGGTGCGGGTGAAAGGGTTGGAGAACTGTGATTATTGGGACAAGGTGGAAGGATCCGCACTGAAAAAGCAATCCGGAGATATCCAATTTTCAGGCGAGACCGATCGCGTGTATATCAACACGGCCGCCGAGTGCGTGATCGAAGACGACAAGCTCAAACGCCGCATTCATGTTGCCAAGTCAGGAAGCCTGTCCACTGTGGTGTGGACGCCCTGGACGGAAAAGGCCGGCAAGATGGGTGACATGGGGCAAGCCGAAGGTTGGCGCGAAATGGTTTGTGTGGAGTCTGTGAATGCGATGGAAAATGCGGTGAAAATCGCGGCGGGAACCCGGCACACGATGATAGTTGAATACCGTGTGGAGTCCATTTAACGGAACGCCCATCCCAGGAATTATGTCCGGGCCGGGCTTTTAATTTCAGACATGGTCCAACCGGATAATCCGCGTAATTGGAATGGTTAACTAATATTGTTTAAATCAGGCAGGTGAAGTTGATTTTATATGGATGTCAACGTATCTTGTAGACGCCGCGTTGTGGGCTTACAACCCGTAACAATTTTGCCGCCCATTCGGCGGAAAAACCGGGTGGACTTGTCCTAGAATCGAAAGTGGAGGAGGGGCCTTCCATTATTATCAGACGCTTTCAAATAAAAATTTGGGGAGTTAGAGAACATGAAAACAATTATCATAAGCATGATTGCAGCAGCGGGTTTGGTGATGGCGGGTAGCGTAATGGCAGAAGACATGCCGGCGCTGGCGAAGAAGAACGGCTGCACCGCTTGCCACACTATCGAGAAGAAGTTGGTTGGCCCGGCTTGGAGAGACGTGTCCAAGGCATACAACAAAGTCGGTGCGACGGGTACTGCAGTTGATCCGAAAGTTTACCAGGTAACCCAAAAAGTTTCTGCCATTCTGAAAGAACACGGCAAAGCCACTCCTGAAGCATGGCTGGAAGAAAAAGTAGCCAAGGGCGGCACCGGAGACTGGTTCAAATACACAGCCATGATTCCCAATGCACCACGAGTCAAGGAGGCTGATATCAAGTCGTTGGTCGATTTTATTCTTGGCTTGGAAAAGAAATAAGTCTGTCACGTACCCTTCGACCCGGCTCATTGAGAGTCTTGTGGAAGGACCGGAAGCAGTCTAAAAAATGCCGGCGCAAGCCGGCATTTTTATCGCCTGTGGATATGCAGTGTTGTTTTGTTGTCCGTCTGTATGGGTTGTTGAAGCTTTGGCTACTTACGCCAAGAGCGCGGGTAAACGTTGCCAGATCAACCGATGCGAGTTGCTATGCAAAGCAGATCGAGTTGTTTAGAATCATCCGGTAGGGGCAGACCTATATTTTAATCATAATGAATGGAGAGACATATGAAAGCTATTGTCGGAAGCATGGTTGCAGCGGCTGGTTTGATAATTGCCGCTAGCGCAATGGCGGAAGAAATGCCACCACTGGCCCACAAGCTTAACTGTACTGCTTGTCACGATATAGATAAAAAAAAGGTTGGGCCTGCCTGGAGAGACGTGGCCAAAAAATATACCGGTAGCGGGGCTACCACCTACACCTACAAGGGCAAAGAATATCCTTTGATCGAAGGTCTTGTGATGAAAGTATCCCAGGGCGGCTCCGGAAACTGGGGCACTATGCCGATGCCGGCCAACGACCCGAACGGGACAAAAAAGGCGGAAATCACGGAACTGGTGAAATTCGAGCAAAGCCTGGCCACCAAATAGGGAGCGAAGCTCAACCCAGCACAAGCCGGCGCAAGCCGGCTTTTTGCTGCCCGTAAAATTGACAAGCGCAGCTTCTGCTCTACATAATCAGTTCTCGTACATCAAAGGGGATAAACATGTCACGTCATTCGCATCGTTCCTTAATGTTCGGCGCCATTGTTCCGGTGCTGCTTTCCATGACACTTTACGGCTGCGAAAAATCGGCCACGACAAGCCAGGATTCATCCGGTGACCTGGTCGTTCGTATCGGCGCATCGGCTCCCCTGACCGGTCCGCAGGCCCATCTGGGCAAGGACAACGAGAACGGCACGCGCATGGCAATTGACGATGCGAATGCAAAGGGCATGATGATCGGCGGGCGCAAGGCACATTTCGAACTGATCAGCGAAGACGACCAGGCCGATCCCAAGACGGCGACCATCGTGGCCCAGAAGCTGGTGGACGACAAGGTCAATGGCGTGATCGGCCATCTTAATTCAGGCACTACCATCCCCGCGGCAAAAATATACAGCGATAACGGCATTCCCCAGATATCGCCTTCCGCCACAGCGGTTACCTACACCGCGCAGGGCTTCAAGACCGCGTTTCGCGTGATGGCCAACGATGCGCAGCAGGGGCATGTGCTGGGCGAGTACGCGGCGAAAAATCTGGGCGCGAAGCGGATTGCGGTGATCGACGACCGCACGGCTTATGGCCAGGGTCTGGCGGATCAGTTCATCAAGTCCGCAGAGGCCAACGGTGCGAAGATCGTTGCGCATGAATATACCAACGACAAGGCAATGGACTTTACTGCAGTGCTGACGGCGGTGAAGAGCAAGAAACCGGACTTGCTGTTCTACGGCGGGATGGATGCGCAGGGTGGGCCGATGGCGAAACAGGTCAAGGCACTCGCGCTGAAGCTCAAATTCATGACGGGCGACGGCGGTTATACGCCGGAATTCATCAAGCTGGCAGGTACGGCGGCAGAGGGTGCTTATGCCTCACTGCCCGGTGTGCCACTGGACAAGATGCCCGGCGGCAAGGCATTCGCCGATCGGTTCGTTGCCAAATACGGACCGATACAGCTGTATGCTCCGTATTGCTACGATGCGGTGAATGTGATGATCGCCGCGATGCAGAAAGCCGGTTCGGCTGATCCCGCAAAATATCTGCCCGCGCTGGCCGATATTACCTACGACGGCGTGACGGCGAAGATTCAGTTCGATGAAAAGGGCGACCTGAAGGGCGGCGCAATCACCATGTATCAGGTGCAGCATGGCAAGTGGCAGCCTCTCGAGACACTCGGTATGGCCAAGGCGGCCAACTGATGCGGCATCGGTAAAACACAAAACGACACGGGTTACGTGTCGTTTTTGTTTGTGCGTTCATGGATATCTTCTTACAACAAATCATTAACGGTCTCGTGCAGGGCAGTGTGTACGCGCTGGTCGCGCTGGGCTATACCATGGTGTACGGCATACTCGGTCTGATCAATTTCGCGCATGGCGAAGTTGTGATGATAGGTGCGATGCTGGCGCTTTCCTCGCTGACCGCGCTGCTCGGATGGGGTGTGACGCCACTGCTGGCCTTGCCAATCAGCATTGCGCTGGCGATGCTGGGCTGTATGGTGCTCGGCTACGGCATTGAGCGAATCGCCTACCGCCCGTTGCGCCATGCGCCGCGCCTGGCGCCGCTAATCACCGCCATCGGCGTGTCCATCGTGCTGCAGAATCTGGCGATGATGATCTGGGGGCGCCAGTACCACTCTTTCCCGCAGCTGATCGCAAATACGCCGCATAACATCGGTGGTGCGATCATCAACAATATCCAGATCATCATTTTCATCCTGGCGCTGGCGATCATGGCGGGGCTGATGTTCGTTGTGAATCGTACCCGTCTCGGCCGCGCGATGCGCGCAGTGTCCGAGAACCAGCATGCGGCGCAACTGATGGGCGTTGACATCAATCGCGTGATCTCGATCACTTTCATGCTCGGCTCGGGACTCGCCGCCATTGCCGGTGTAATGGTCAGTGCCAATTATGGTCTGGCACATTACTATATGGGTTTCATACTCGGCCTGAAAGCCTTCACCGCAGCGGTTTTGGGCGGCATCGGCAATTTGCGCGGTGCGATGCTGGGCGGATTGCTGCTCGGGCTGATCGAGAGTCTGGGCGCGGGTTATATCGGCGGCCTGACCGGCGGATTTTTTGGCAGCAACTATCAGGACGTGTTCGCTTTCTTCGTGCTGATCGCGGTGCTGGTGTTCAGACCATCCGGGTTGCTGGGAGAACGCCTTGCGGAACGCGCATGAAAATCCTCGCATAAGCTACTGCGCGCCAAAATCGCTGTGTCGCGTGCTCACTTACTCCTCGCCTACCTGTACGGTATGTCTCGTCGTTCGCTGCGCGGCTCCTTGCGCTTCGGGCTGCTCGCGACGCTTCTGCGGGGATTTTTTCTGATGGTCTCTTTCGATAAGCGCAATCAACGCTGGATAATTTGGGCGCTGCTGCTGGCAGGTTTGTTGCTGTTACCCTTCATTACCGATGCGCTGCTCGGGCGCGGCTGGGTGCGCATAGTCGATTTCGCGATGCTCTACATCATGCTGGCGCTCGGGCTGAACATCGTGGTCGGTTATGCGGGCCTGCTTGATCTTGGCTACATTGCATTTTTTGCGGTCGGCGCATACTGCTACGCGCTGACCGATTCACCGCATCTGGCGCAGGCCTTTCCAATAGCGTTTCCCGCTGGCGTGCATCTGCCGTTCTGGTTCGTTCTGCCATTGTCGGCATTGGTTGCGGGCGGTTTTGGCGTGCTGCTCGGCGCACCGACATTGCGCCTGCGCGGGGATTATCTTGCCATCGTGACGCTCGGCTTCGGCGAGATCATCCGCATCTTTCTGAACAATCTCAATGCGCCCGTCAATCTGACCAACGGTCCGCAGGGTATCAGCTTCATCGACCCGATTACCGTGATGGGTGTATCGTTGAACAAGACCCAGCATTTTTTCGGCATCGCGTTTCCTTCGGTGCATCTGTATTTCTATCTGTTTCTGGCATTCACCGCGCTGGTGATATTCGTTTCGCAGCGGCTGGAGAAATCGCGCATCGGCAGGGCGTGGATGGCGATACGCGAAGACGAGGTCGCCGCGTCTGCGATGGGTATCAACACACGCAACCTCAAGCTGCTGGCTTTCGCAATGGGTGCGATGTTCGGCGGCGCATCCGGCGCGTTGTTTGCCGGGTTCCAGGGGTTCGTCAGCCCGGAAAGTTTCAGCCTGATGGAATCCATCATGGTGTTGTGCATGGTGGTGCTGGGCGGGATGGGCAACATCACCGGGGTGATTCTCGGCGGCATATTGCTGGCGCTGCTGCCGGAGGTGTTGCGCAACATTGTCATGCCGGTACAACAGGCCCTGTTCGGCAAAACGCTGATCGACCCGGAAAGCCTGCGCATGCTGCTGTTTGGCTCGGCGCTGATCGGGATGATGCTGTATCGGCCGGCCGGATTGTTGCCATCGCGCTTGCGCCGCCGCGAACTGGGCGGCGACGACGCGGCTGCCGAAGAGAGCGTATACGATGCCACACACTGATGACGCATTGCTGCACGCCTCGCATATAGGCAAAAAATTCGGTGGGTTGAACGCGCTCAGCGACGTGTCGCTGCATATCAAACGCGGCGAAATATACGGCCTGATAGGGCCGAACGGTGCGGGCAAGACCACCCTGTTCAATGTGCTTACCGGGCTGTATCAGCCGAGCGCGGGCGGCTTCCGGTTCAATGGCATGCACTACCAGTCGGGCAAACCGCATCTGCTGGCGCAAGCCGGAATCGCGCGCACCTTCCAGAACATCCGGCTGTTCGCCAATCTTACCGCGCTGGAAAACGTGATGATAGGCCGCCACGTGCGCACCCGCGCGGGCGTGTTTGGCGCACTGCTGCGCGATCGCGGTACGCGCAAAGAGGAGCACACCATTACCCTGCGTGCGCGCGAACTGCTGCGCTATGTCGGCATCGCGAAGCCATCGCAGACCCTCGCCAAACATCTTTCCTATGGCGAACAGCGCCGCCTGGAAATTGCACGCGCGCTGGCCACCGAACCGCTGCTGCTCGCGCTCGACGAACCTGCTGCAGGCATGAACGCCAGTGAAACAGACAATCTCAAAACACTGCTAAAGACCATACGTGATAACGGCATCACTGTGCTATTGATCGAACACGATGTGAAACTCATCATGGGACTGTGCGATCGTGTTGCGGTACTGGATTACGGCAAGAAGATCGCGGAAGGTGTGCCGGAGCAGATACGCAAGGATCCTGCCGTGATTGCCGCTTATCTTGGACAGGAAACCACCGGCTCCTCCACGCAAGACGGAGGCGGCGGTGACTGATCGATTGCTCAAAATCAGCGACCTCAAAGTCGCTTACGGCGGTATCCACGCCATCAAGGGAATAGACCTGCATATCGCGTCGGGCGAACTGGTCGCGCTGATCGGCAGCAATGGCGCGGGCAAGACCACGACGCTAAAAACCCTGGCGGGGCTGTTGAACCCGGCCGGCGGCAAGATCCATTACGACGGCCATAGCCTGCACAACGTCGCGGCGTACCAGCGTGCCGCGATGGGTATTGCACTCGTGCCGGAAGGGCGCGGTATATTCGCACGCATGACGATAGAGGAAAATCTGCTGATGGGCGCATACTGCCGTAGCGACAAAAATGAAATCAAGACTGACCTTGAACGTATGTACGGATTATTTCCGCGCCTCGACGAACGCAAAGACCAGGTGGCCGGAACCCTTTCGGGCGGCGAGCAGCAGATGGTTGCAATGGCGCGCGCGCTGATGAGTCGTCCGCGCTTGCTCATGCTGGACGAGCCAAGCATGGGGCTCGCCCCGCTGATGGTACAAAAAATATTTGATACCATCCGTAACATTGCCGCAATCGGGATGAGCATCCTGCTGGTCGAACAGAACGCCAGGCTTGCGCTCGAAGTGGCGCAGCGCGGCTACGTGATGGAAAGCGGCGCGATCACGTTGTCCGGTGCGGCTGGTGAACTGCTGGGCAGTGATGCGGTGCAGCGCGCCTACCTGGGCGGCTGAACGGAATACTTCCATTTTGTGTACATATGCGACATTCAACTATGTCAATTAGTTGCCCGGAATAGGACGTTCATCAAACTCTGAAAGCTTCGCACTTTAGAAGGTGATAGAGATTGTTGCTATTTTTCCTTTTGCGGCCATAGCCAAATTTCGAGCAGAAATCTGAATGAGTTTGCTTTATGTAGCAGAGCTTGTGCCGGTCTCGACGACTACATATAAATAAAAAGGCGGCCCAAGGGGCCGCCTTTTTATTTGCCAATTCCAAACCGGCTTAGATCTTGCCTGCTTTAACGGCAGCAAAAAGTGCTTTGGCCGCGTCATCTTCGTGACCTTTAATATAGTGCTTATACTGTGCCGTCATAAGGGCTGCTTGTCTCTTGAATTTAGGCTCAGTGCTTGCTACTTTGCGATCTTCCACTTTAAATCCGGATTTGAAAACCTTTGCCAGAGCTGCCTCATTGCCATATTTCTCTGCAACTCTTTTCCAGGCGGGGCCCACTACATCTCTATCAACTTTATGGCAGGCTTTGCATGGTGCAGTTGAGAAGGCACTTGCCGTTGCAGACATAGCCATTAATCCGACAGCAGCTGCTAAAAGTGTCAACGATTTCTTCATTCTAAATTCCTCTCTTATAATATGAAACGTAAGTTCGGGCTAAGAATGGTATGGCCATGTTGACGCTTGAGTCAATTTTTCAATTGTTACAATTCGTTATAAACAAAAGAATCGGATTGTCCCGGAAATACCAGACAGATTTGAGCCTGATTGTCCGAAATAAGCACAAACTTATGTTGTTGGGGCACAACGGAAGTTTATCTAAAACCGGGAAAGCGGACATAGGGAGAGTATCAGTGGTTATGTTGGCCACTAGACTCCCCACTGTGCCGTCAGCTTGCGATCTTTTCTGCTCTCTGTCAGACGTAACATGAATGAGCAGTCCTCGCGATGTATCGTGATTCCCCGGTCGCGGGTCACGTATCCGACGATGGCATCGCCCGGTGCCGGGTTACAGCATTTTGCGATGCGGGTCATCAGGTTGTTCACGCCGCCTACGGTAATATCTGCCTGGGAAGTGCGTTCGGTTACGGGCTTGAGCATCTTTGGTTTTGCCAGCGCGATTACCTTGTTGGGTAGTTCTTCATGGATCGCGACGGCGATGCGTCGGTGCGTGACTTCGTTGCGCCCGATAGCCGCCAGAAAATCTTCCAGCTTGTTGAAGTGCAATCGCTGCGCGAGTTTTTCCTGGTTGATCGAAGTGATGCCGAGCCGGTGCAGTTCGCGATCCAGTTGTGTGCGGCCCTGCGCTACACTTTCGTCGAAGTTCTGGCTCTTGAACCAGGCACGCACCTTGGCGCGGATGCGCGGGCTTTGCAGGAAGCCGAGTGACGGGTTGATCCAGTCGCGGCTCGGCCCGCCCTGTTTGACTGTCAGGATCTCAACGCGTTGTCCGTTCTGCAGCTTGTAATTGAGTGGCACGATACCGCCGTCCACCTTTGCGCCCCGGGTGCGGTGCCCAATATCGGTGTGCAACATGTAGGCGAATTCCACCGGGGTCGCGCCTTTCGGCATTGCGATCACTTTCCCCTGCGGCGTGAGCACATACACCTGGTCGTGGAATAAGTCGTTCCTGAATTGCTCCTGCAGGTCGCCCTTGTTGGCGAGCTCTTCCTTCCATTCGAGTATCTGGCGCAACCAGGCAATCTTTTCATCGAAGCGGGTATCCGATTTCACGCCTTCTTTGTAGCGCCAGTGGGCGGCGACACCGAGTTCGGAATGCCGGTGCATCTCGCGGGTGCGTATCTGCACTTCGAGTGCCAGGCCGCGCGGGCCGATCACGGCGGTGTGCAGCGAACGATACTTGTTGCTCTTGGGATGCGCGATGTAGTCGTCGAATTCGCTTTCAATCGGTATCCACAATTCATGCACCAGGCCGAGCGCGGTGTAACAGGCTCCGATCCCATCAACTTTATCGTCGTCGACGAGAATCCTGAGCGCCCGTACGTCATAAAGCTCGCTGAAATCCAGATGTTTGTGCTTCATCTTGTTGATGATGCTGTAGATGTGTTTGGGGCGCCCTGTCACTTCGGCAGCGATGCCGGCTTGGCTCAGGGCCTGTTTCAGCCTGATTACCACGGCCGATATGTAATGCTCGCGATCGACCCGGCGTTCATCCAGCAGCTTCGCGACTTTCTTGTACAACTCCGGTTCGAGATAACGCACCGAAAGATCTTCCAGCTCCCACTTGAGTTGCCATACGCCGAGGCGGTTGGCCAGCGGCGCAAACAGGCTGCGACTCTGCTGCGCGATCAGTTTCTGTTGCTCGGCGCTTGCGCCCGACAGATGGCGCAAGGTCTGGGTACGTTCAGCCAGTTTGATCAGCACCACACGGATGTCTTCCACCATGGCCAGCAACATCTTGCGCAGGCTTTCGATCTGCTGCGCGGCTTGTTCCTTGTTTTTTTTGCCACGACCGGGAATTTCGCTGAACTGAGGGATCTGTTCCATGCGTGAAATGCCCTCGACCAGTGCTGTCACATTGGTGCCGAAATCACGGGCTATTCTTTCCCGCCAGACATCCAGGTATTCGGGCACGGCATGCAGGATGGCGGCAGCGATGGTTTCATGATCCATGTTCATGCCGGCCAGAATATCTGCCGCGCCCAGGGCGTGCTGCATGAGCGGTGCACCGGTCAGTTCAACTTGCCCGGCATAGAACGGCCCGGCAAATTCGCAAGCTTTGCGTACCATTTCAACTTCTGCGGGAGCAAAAGTTTTCGATACGGTATCAAGCAGGGACTGGATGTTCCCGGATGGCCGGGGTGATTGTTTGGGGGTTGTAACCATGGGGCATTATTGCATTGATGCAGGGACTGCAAAAGTCACCTGGAACAAGGGTGTCGGGACGCCTACTTTTTCTTTGCGCGTTCGATCTCTGCCAGTGTTTCCTGCGCGGTCTGTGCGAGCGGCCCGCCCAGACTGACCGCCCGGTGTGCGGCTTGCAGCGCTTCATCGGAACGTCCCTGGTCGGACAGGGTTTGCGCCAGGTTATTGAAAGCGGCGACTGAATCGGGATGGTCGTGTGCGGCCTGGCGGAAAGCTGCCTCTGCCTGGCTCAGGTCATGCAATTGATAGGCGGCATTGCCGACGCCGATTTGCGCAGACAGGTTTCCGGGCCAGCGCTTCAATGCGGCAATGTAGGCGCTTTGTACCTTCCCGGGGCCGCTGATTTTCTCGAGCGCGCTGACTGCGGCGATAAAGGGGGTTGCATCGGCAGTTTCCGGAATTTTGCCCGGCGGCATGGCGACCATCGCCCAGTAGTTGCTGCGTGCCCAGGTGTATTCGAAGGTGCTCATCGGCAAAATTTGCCGTTGCTCGGGCCCCGAGCGCAGGATGATTACAGCCTGGTCGAGATCGTAGCCGATCACCACCGCGTAATGCCAGACCGGGTACCAGGATAACGCCAGATTCTGCAGTACCACCACCGGTGTTCCGACTGCGATTTCCTGCATCACATCATTCAATTCGGGTGCCAGTTGATAGGCGACCGCACCGTTGCGGCGCGCGGCTGCCAGCATTTCGACCTGGAGACTACCGTGCCTGTCGGGCAAATAAAGTTCGGGTTTGAGTATCTCGGGTGTAACCGAAAATCCGACCGCATTCAAAGACATTGCCAGCGATGCCGGACCGCACTGATAAGCATCCTGGGCAAAATAGGGAACATTGGTCAGTTCGACGTGCCTGGGCAGGGATACGGGCGGGGAGCTCAGCATCAAACGCGTCTGCGGCGGGGTTGCGCAGGCGCCCAGGCACAAAAGAAAAACGCCCGCTAGTAGCGAGCGGGCGTTCGTGAAGCGCATGCTTTAGCTTCTGTTGATTGCGTGGGTGAACGGGAAAACTTTGGTGAATCCGAGTAAGTCGGTAATCAGCAACACGATGAATACGGTGAGCAACACGCCAAGTACATCACCACCTGCCGGCAATTGATCCAGTTTGCCGGCAATATTGTGGGCTTCATCGTCGGTCAACGCATAAACGCGCGCTTTCGCTTGATTGGCGGTCACACCCTGTTTTTGCAGCTGGGCGACCACGTCCGCGCGGTCCAGAAATGCGCTGATCTTGGCGCGGTCCTGATTGGCCAACTCATGGACAACGGTCTGGTTTGTATCGACCATAACGGCAAAAGCGGATTGCATAGGCAAACCCATGGCCAACATGCTTAACATAACCACGCGGCTGGTCCAGCGCATGAAACGGGAATATTGCTGAGTCATATTATTTCTCCTCGGTTGGGTGAATAAATTTGCAGCATTCTTTAAAGATTCGAACCGCTTCCAGATGTCGCTTGCAACAAGAAACTTCACGAAGACACGGCGCTTCATTATAACGAGAGCTATTTGAAATAGGTGTCAAATTAGTGTCCAAATATTCTGCAAGCCGTTGCCCGATGGCGGTCTGTCGTGAAGGTTATCTATTCCGGTGCGGACGGGGAAATATGCCCATTCAAAACTCACGCGATCACTTTGAGCAACAGCTTGGTCGCCAGCACCAGCAACAGCAGCGCGAAGAGTTTTCGCAACCGGCTAACCTTCATGTGATGAGTGGCTTTTGCGCCCAGCGGTGCGGTGATGACACTGGCAAGCGCAATCCAGAATAAGGCGGGCAGATAGACGAAGCCGAGAGAATGCGCGGGCAGCGCGGGGATGTTGAATCCGGTAAAAATATAGCCGATCGTCCCGCCGACCGCGACCGGGAAACCGATTGCTGCCGAGGTGCCAATCGCAATTCTGAGCGATACGTTGCACCAGACCAGAAAGGGGACGATGATGGCGCCGCCGCCGATGGAAACCAGGCTGCCCAAACAGCCGGTGAGCAGGCCGGTCGTCGTCATACCGACTGCACCGGGTAATTGGCGGGCAGCGTGCGGACGGAGATCGAGCAGAATCTGCGCCGCCACCGAATACACGAACAGGGTGAAGAATATCGCCAGACCGCGCGTCGGAATGTATGCCGCGATTGAAGCTCCCAGGCCGGTTCCGAGCAGAATGCCGGGGGTGATGTTGCGCACCACGCGCCAATTCACCGCGCCGTGGCTATGGTGTGCCCGCAGGCTGGACAGCGAGGTAAACAGGATGACCGCCATCGAGGTGCCGAGTGCAAGAAGCATCACATGTTCGGCAGGGAAGTGTTGCAGGTCGAACAAAAACAGCAGCACCGGTACCAGGATCAATCCTCCCCCCACACCGAACATCCCGGCCAGGAATCCCGCGACTGCACCGAGTACCAGATAGCTGATGTCCCATTCCATGCTAGCTATGCCCCAGCTTGGTGGTGATAAATTTCCATTCGGCGGGATCTACCGGCGTGATGGACAATCTGTTGCCGCGTTGCAAAGTGCGCATACGCTCAAGCTCAGGATGCTTGCGCAGCTCATCGATTGAGATGAGTGCAATCTTCCTGACCAGTTGCACATCCACATTGAACCAGCGGGGAGTTTCCTGCGTGGCCTTGGGGTCGAAGTATTTGCCTGTGCGTTTGAATTGCGTGGCGTCGGGATAGGCGGTGCTGCTGACCCGGGCGATGCCGGCGATGCCGGGTTCCTTGCAATTGGAGTGGTAAAACAGCACGCCATCGCCTACCTTCATCTGGTCGCGCATGAAGTTGCGTGCCTGATAGTTGCGCACGCCATACCAGGCCACGGTTTG
>JBDTCC010000047.1:0-2641 GCA_039923775.1 Gallionella sp.
GCGAGTTTATGAGGAGGCCTGGCCAGTCGAGCAACGCAGGGAACCCGAAGGGTGGGAAACCGGGGTCGCCTTTTCTTTGGTTACTTTCTTTTTGGCGAAGCAAAAGAAAGTAACTTGCTGCCGGGCAACCCCCGGCGAAGTTGATTTGGTATAAACGGTAGGAGCGGGCCATGCCCGCGATTGAATTTTGTTCGCGGGCATGGCCCGCTCCTACAAACAAATCCCAGCCTTAACGGGCTATCCTTCGACTTCGCTACGCTACGCTCAGGGCGAACGGAATAATTAATTCTGCCCTGCCCAATCCCTGGCAAATTGCCACCCCACCCTGCCACTCCTAGACCCGCGCTGAATCGCCCATTGCAACGCCTCCTGCCGTGCGACTTCATCAAACTCCGCAGTCACACCAAAATGCTTCAACCAGTGCGCAACGATATCCAGATATTCATCCTGCGAAAACGGATAGAACGACACCCACAAACCGAAACGCTCGGACAGAGAAATTTTCTCCTCTACACTTTCCCCCGGATGGATCTCGTCGCCGACATATTTGGTGGCGAGATTATCCTGCATGGATTCGGGCATCAGGTGGCGGCGGTTTGAAGTTGCATAGATCAGCAGGTTGTCGGAAAACGCCACCAGCGAGCCGTCGAGCGCCGCTTTGAGCGCCTGGTAACCGGGCTCTTCGGAGTTGAACGACAGGTCGTCGCAATACAGGATGAACCGCTCCGGCCGGCCCGCGACCAGCGCGATGATGTGCGGCAAATCACCTAACGCCGGCTTGCCGACTTCGATCAGGCGCAAACCTTCTGCTGCATACTCAATGAGCAGCGCCTTGACCAGCGAGGACTTGCCGGTGCCGCGCGATCCGGTGAGCAGCACGTTGTTGGCGGTGCGGCCTTGCACGAACTGGCGTGTATTTTGTGCGATGAGATGTTTCTGTTTGTCGATGCCGAGCAGGTCGATCAGGCCGATACGATGCGGATGCTCCACGGGAACGAGCCTGCCCTGCTCCCAACGAAACGCGCTGGCTTTCTCCCAATCGGGTTCTACGGAAGAAGTGGATGGCAACAGCTTTTCCAGCCGATCCAGTAGCGCGTTAGCCTTTTCAAACAAGTTATCTGTGTTCACGTTGATTTTCCTATTCCAAACATAGTCGATTAATAATATGCGAATTACCCTGGATTACGCCGCCAGAGGACGCGGCCGCGAAATGCCGAAACCCTGCGCAAAGTCGATCCCGATTCCTCCCAGGCTGACAATGGTCTCGTCGGTCTCCACCATTTCTGCAATGATTTTGACGCCGATCACTTTTGCCACCCTGTTTATCGCTGTCACCTTGGCGAGTTTTGACGGGTCGTTAAGCATACCCAAAATAACGCTTCCGTCGATTTTGAGAAATTCCACCCGGAAGCCGCGAATCAGGTCAAACAACACCCGATCCCGGCCAAAGCCGCTGAGTGCTATGCGGCAGCCGTACTGCCTGACCTGCCGTACAAATTCCGCCACATCCCCCGTCCTTGATGCCAGATCCGAGTCCGATATCTCGAAACACAGGGCCGTACCGGGCACACCATATTCCAGCAACGTCAGATGCAGAAATTCGGGGAACCCGGAATCGGCAATCGTGGCTCCGGATACGTTGATGAAGTGCATGGAATTTCCCATCCCGCCCTCGCGCGGATTTTGATGTGCAATCCATTCCGTAACATGCTGCACCACCCACCGGTCCAGTTGCGTCATCAGCCCGTACTTTTCGGCAAGCGGGAAAAATGTACCGGGCGGCAGCATGCTTCCCTCTTCCTCATTCAAGCGCACCAGAATCTCATAGTGCTCGGGCTCGCCTGAATTGGCCACCATGGGAGTAATCAACTGGCAAAACAGGGTGAATTCCCCATTCTCGATTGCTGCCCTGATCATCCCCGAATCCTGTTGCCCGGTAACCTGCTCGGAGTATGCCTCGACAAACAAATCCTGGTCGGTTGGGGATTCAAGATTGTCCGATATGCGCACATCATCCGGTCCGGTAATGTCGTTGATCAGCATGTAAAAACCGGCAATTTTTCCATCCTCGCCAAACTGCGGAAAATGTTTAACGGCCAGCCGGTAGACCGTACCATCCGGCATTTTCTGCGTCCGTTCATAATGGACCGCATGACCATCCAGAGACTGGCGAACCGCAGTCGCTGTTTCCTGGTAGACCTTGCTGCCCAGCACCTCGCGCATATGCCGTTGATTGACCTGTTCCGGCCGCAGGTTCAGCCAGTTCAGAAATGCCCTGTTGCAATACTGGCAACGACCTTCTTTGTCCACGAACGCAACAATGGTCGGCAATACTTCATCGAGAAAATGCAATCTCGGTTTACTGTCGGCAACCGCCTTTTCTGTCACTTTACGCAATTGCGTTTCCCGTTCCAGCTTGGCTTTTACCGCCGCCAGCTGCACGGTGCGGCGCGTGACAGTCCACTCGGCATGCGACCTGCGTGTAGCTTCCGCGAGTATCGCGGCCACCAGGATCCCGGTCAGGAATGTGATCCATTGCACGCCAAGCTGGGTAAAGTAGATTGTAAAGACGAGAATGGTGGCAGTGGTAATGACCGCTACAGCCGAGATGAATGGTCGAACGGCACGAAATAGCTTGCGG
>JBDTCC010000048.1:0-57212 GCA_039923775.1 Gallionella sp.
AGGCCAGATCGGACATCTTTGATTACATCGAACGATTTTATAACCAGCGGAAAATGAGGCAACTTAACAGTGGTAATATCCATCAACCCGCTCTTAACTGAGTGTCCGAGGAATCGGGGTAAAACCATGAAAGTATGTTGTTGACGTAAGATTTTTGGCGTTCAAAACCTCCAGAAAGCGATGCGAGTGAAATTTTATTTTCAACTGTCCACAAAGATAAGCCGCAATCCTTATCGATTTTATCTAGACATGCTTCTGCTGCCTCATAGTGACCTTTACTCAGCGTCACCACGTATTCATTCCGGAGTTTCACAAACTTAGCCATTAACTCTGAATTTTTTGCCAGTACTGTTGCAACCCATGCAATCTCACGATAAATCCCAATAGTATCTAAAGGTGGAACAGACTGGATTTGGGCAGTTTTCTTTATCGGCTTGGCTGCTGGAATAGCTATTGCAGCCATAGGATTCATAGCGCTAAATTGATACAGTCGATCAAAGTTACTCGAGGAACCATCGTTTTTTACGCTGTCCAACGCGTTGTATATGCTTCCCCAATTTTTGCGGTCACCAATTGCGCCTCGTAGGCGGTTGAGCGGCGTTGTTGGTTTCGATGTGCTGTGTGAATTGCGCACGCGTCGCGTTGCCGACGTCTTCGTGTTTTTTGGACTCACTGTGCTCCGATCCTTGAAATTGAAGCGTACTATTCGGCGCACGCGTAACGACATCCAGCCCATCCATAACCTGATGTTGTAGCATGCGCTTAAACGTATATTTTTAAATATACAATCTCAGGCAAACCTAAAACCACACCACTACTTTAGGCAAGTATACCCCCGCCATACTGAATCGCCACCGATTTACTAGCCGGATTACAGCCTAATTATCCACAACGAACATAAGCTGCCATTCATCAGCACAATACCCAAGTGCAATGGCCGAAAAGTGGCCGTTCGAGGCGACATACCTGATCTTCCAAGCCACTTAACAAGCTTCACTGCTAAGCAATTCCTGTAACTGTAACTGTAACTGTAACTGTAACAGTAACGGTTACTGCCCTTACCCCCTTTGCAAGAACTGCTGCATCATCCCTCCTCCGTTCAACAACCAAGGAAGAGCAATGCAAAGCCAACCACTACTAGCAAGACCCGCCACCCCGATTCTCGGCGTAGGCAAAACATTTCCGGAAAGTGATCTACATGCAGGTGTCCAAGTGCCCTCCTTATTGGACACCCTCCTAATAGCACCCCCTTCGCAATGCATTAATTATTTCTCGCGATTTCTCTCTTGTTTGGAGGGGTACTTATAGGCAGGTTCCTATTAGGATGGGTCCTAATAGGAGGGGTATTTTGCTTTTCTTCAAAACAGGCGCACATTAGGCACCACCAAACAGTAGCAACCGCATCAAACTTTTTATAGGAGAAAATTGTTATGCACCAACTTACGCAATCTTCATTCACCGGCCATGTGACATCAGCCTGGGTCGCAGTCAGCACGACTACGACACAGAGTGATGTCATCGGGCACGATGCCTTTAGGTACCCCATGCAAACGGGTGGCAATGATGGAGACGCTTGATCTTGAACAAGCTGCCGCATTTCTCAAGATGCACCCCGTTACCGTGCAGGCCAAGGCGCGTGCTGGCGAGATTCCAGCCGCCAAGCCGGGCAAGTGCTGGGCCTTCATCAAAGATGACCTTGTGTCCTATCTGCGTTCGCTCTATGCTCCTCAGTGGCGAACGCTGGAAGGTGACACACAGGAGAAATCACTATGTCACTCTACAAGCGTAAGGACTCCACCGTCTGGTGGGTCCGTTTCACCCTCAAGGGATGTCGAATACAGCAAAGCTCTGGGACTTCCGAGCGCATCAAGGCGGAAGAGTTTGAAGCCAAGCTGAAATCATCCTTGTGGGAGCAGCAAAGGCTGGGCGTCAAGCCGATCTACAAGTGGAACGAGGCCGTTGTACGGTATTTGAAAGAGACACAGCACAAGGTATCGAGGGAGAGCGACACATCCCGACTGCGTTGGCTGGACAAATATCTGAACGGTGTCGAGTTGCAGAAGATCAACCGGGATTTGCTGGACAAGATTCTGACTATCAAGAAGGCCGAAGAGGTTGCAAATGCGACGGCCAACCGCGTGGTGGAAATTGTCCGGACAATTCTGACGAAAGCCTGCAACGAATGGGAATGGATTGATCGTGTTCCTTCGATCAGGTTGCTGAAGGAACCGACCCGACGAGTGCGCTGGTTGACTCGGAATGAAGCCGACAGAGTGATGGCTGAGTTACCGGAGCACTTGGCAGACATGATGCGTTTCAGTCTGGAGACAGGCTTGCGACGCAACAATGTCACGGGCCTGGAATGGTCACAGGTGGATTTGGCGCGCAGGATGGCGTGGATACACCCGGACCAAGCGAAGGCCAGAAAAGCGATTCCCGTTCCATTGTCGAGCGTAGCAGTTGCAGTCATGCGCAAGCAGATCGGCAAGCATCAAGTCAAGGTGTTCAGCTACAAAGGCAAGCCTGTGTATCAGGTGAACACCAAGGCATGGCACAAAGCATTAGTGCGGGTAGGCATCGAGAATTTTCGCTGGTATGACCTCAGACACACCTGGGCAAGCTGGCACATTCAAGATGGCACCCCTGTACATGTCTTGCAGGAATTGGGCGGATGGTCAGGGCCGGAAATGGTGCAGCGGTATGCACACTTGTCCTGTGAACATTTAGCACAATGGGTTGACCGCAGGAATGGTACGTTTGTTACTACAGTTAGCAGTGAAGGAGTAAGGCGCTTAGCCTGAACCCTTAGTTTTATTGGTGCGCCCGACAGGAGTCGAACCTGTGACCCTTGGCTTCGGAAGCCAATACTCTATCCAGCTGAGCTACGGGCGCGTAAATGTCAAAAAGAAGGCGCGCATTCTACCTTAGATTGACCTTCCGGAAACCTAATGAAAACCGGCAATCGGCTTTTGCTTCTTCCGAAAACTTATTCCAGCTTGTATTTCAATACGTCATGACGTGGACATGACGAAAACGATCACTATCACGATCACGGCTCACCAGCAGATTGATGCGTGCGAAACAGGACGTATATTTATGCATTTCATCGGGTGACATTCCATGCTTGAACATGGCTTCAGTAAAATAACGATTTACTGATATACCTCAAGCGCGCCTTAACCAGAAAAACCTCGGGATTAGCGCCATGAACAAAAAATTCGGTTATTATCAACATCTCGATATTTTCGAGATCGCAGTTTCAGAACAGGTTTTTACACCTTCGCAACAACTAAGCATAGAGGAGAATGTAATGTCAAACCGCAAGTCAAATTCCCATAACCTTGAACGCCGCAATTTTATTCGCACCGGTCTGACCGTAGCGGGTGCGCTCGCGTTACCTACAAGCTTTGTGTCAAAAGCCTTCGCAGCAGGCAATGCGCCCATCGGCACCTATCCAGCCGGCTCGTCTGGTGATTCGGTGTTTATCGGCATTACCGTACCTCGCACCGGCGCATATGCGCTGCAGGGCGAAGATGAACTCAAGGGCTACATGCTGGCTGTCAAGCATATCAATGAAGGCAATCCGCTGATCAAGAAGATCTCGCCCAAGTCCAAAAAGGGCGTACTCGGCAAGAAAGTCACTTATGGCGTGGCGGATTCGGCCGCCAAACCGAACGATGCAGTGCAGGCACAACAGCGCTTCATTACAGAGAACAAGGCAATACTCATGACCGGTGCAACATCAAGCGCGGTCGCGGTAGCGCTCAACAAGCTCGCCCAACGCGAAAAGGTTCTGTACGTTGCTGGCATTTCCGGCTCAAACGACACTACCGGCAAGGACTGTGTGCGTTATGGTTTCCGTCAGTGCTTTTATGGCGAGACTGCTGCTAATGCACTTGGGCCGATCCTGGTGAAGACCTTCGGCAAGAACAAAAAAGTCGCTTTCATGACGCCCGACTACACCTACGGGCACACTACCACGAAATCGTTCCAGGACTATCTCGCCACAGCAGGATGGACGACAGTAACCAACCAGGTTTCTCCGCTCGGCTCGCCCGACTTCTCTTCCTATCTACTGAACATAGCCAATTCCGGCGCCGATGTGCTGATTAACGTCAACTGGGGTCACGATTCGGTGTTGTCTATCCAGCAAGCCAAGCAGTTCGGCATTCTCGACAAGATGAAACTGGTGGTGCCGTATCAGGTGCCTTTCCTTGCACGGGAAGTGGGCCCCGGTTTGTTGTCCGGAGTCTATGCAGCCACCGATTTCTGGTGGACGCTGGAAGATCAATACCCGCTTGCGAAGATGTTCGTCGACGCCTTCGACAAGGAATACGGCTACAAACCACAATGGGGCGCCGAAAATGCCTACATGGAATTCGCGTTGTGGGCAGAAGCCGTGGAGAACGCCGGCAGCTTCTATCCGCCGGACGTAATCAAGTCCTACGAAGCCGGCCGCAAGATCAATTCGCTCGTTGGCGAAGTGTCCTGGCGCGCGGCAGATCACCAGCTGATCAGACCAGTGTTCATCGTCAAGGGCAAGAAACCTGCCGAGATGCGCAACAAGGAAGATTACTGGGATGTCGTTGAAACCGTTCCAGGTGCGTCGGTGATGCAGGCACCCGATGCATTCGGCTGCAATCTTGGCTCGTATACCTAAGTTGTAATGTAAACACACGTATTGGCACCACAGTCGGGATTTTTCGCCTGTGGTGCCAAGTATGCGGCTGTTCGGGCGCCCGCGCCCAGGCCCGAAAAATTAAATAAAAACGACTATGTTTAACTGGACCAATTTCCTTTCCCAATTATTCAACGGACTGGTGCTGGGTTCGCTGCTAGCGCTGACCAGCTCCGGCCTCACTATTATTTACGGCACACTGGGTGTGCTGAATCTGGCTCACGGCGCGATGTTCATGCTGGGCGGTTACGCCGGCTATGTTGCATATCAGGCTTCCGGATCCTTCATCGTTGCGGTGATCTCCGCGACAGTGTTCATGCTGATATTTGGCGTGCTCCTGGAAAGGCTGATTATCCGGCACTTTTATGACCGTCCGGATGAAGACCAGTTGCTGGTTACGTTCGGACTCTCCATCTGCATCGTTGAGATCGTCCGTTACTTCTTTTCGAGCATGTCAAAATCCGTACCCCCGCCATCACTGTTCACCGGCATTACCTCGATGGGCGGCGTCATGTTCCCGACTTATCGCCTGGCTCTCATCGGCATCGTGGCGTTGGCACTGCTGGCCCTGTACCTGGTGCTGTACCGGACACGGCTCGGTCTGATCGTGCGCGCCGGCATCGAAGATTCGGTAATGGTCAATTCTCTGGGTATCAATGTGTACCGCGTGTTCATGATCGTGTTTGGTATCGGCGCGATGGCTGCAGGCTTTGCCGGCATCGTCAATGCGCCTGTGGTCTCCCTCACGCCCGGCATGGGCGAGACGATTTTGGTGCAGACGTTCGTTGTTGTTGTTATCGGGGGAGTCGGGTCGTTTCCGGGTGCCATTCTCGGCGGACTGATTGCCGGCGAAATTATCAGCATCACTTCCATGATTAACCCCGGCTACGCATACATCATGCTGTTCGCGGCAATGACGCTGGTTCTACTGATCAGGCCGCATGGCCTGTTTGGCAAGAAAGGTCGCGCATGAGTATCGGAAAAATGTTCTTGCGGCACCGCTATCTGATTGAAATACTGACTGCCATTTGCCTGATTGCAACACCCTTCGTTCTGCCCCACTTCAATGCGGCCCCCAACACCGTCAATCGTATTCTGGTCTGGGGCCTGTTCGGTATCGGTTTCGATATCCTGTTCGGCTACACCGGCCTGCTTTCATTCGGACAGTCAGCCTTTTACGGCACCGGCGGATTCGTTGCCGCCTACCTGCTCACCCAGGCAGGCTTTCCCTATGTCATGCTTGCCCTGATCATCGGAATGGTCGTGGCCGCCATTGTTGGCTATTTGATCGGGCTGCTCGCATTACGCAGCACCGGCATTTACTTTGCCATGATAACGGTTGCGATCGCGGAGATATTTTTCTTTGTCGAGTTTAACCCCCTCGCAGCCTGGACTGGCGGCGAGAACGGGTTGCCCGGCGTGCCCACACCCAGCTTCAATCTCGGCTTCACGACCATCCATTTCTCGGGCGGCTGGTCTCTCTATCCACTGCTTGCCTTTATCTATTTCATCGGCATCGTGATCGCATTGCGCATTGTGCGCTCGCCGGTCGGGGCGATCCTCACCGCGATACGCGAAAACCCGCTGCGCGCGTCTGCAGTCGGACACAATGTTCAGAGCTATAAAATGACCGCATTCGTCATTGCCGCCGCCTACGCCGGGCTGGCAGGCGGCCTGCTGGGTGTGATGCAGGCCTTCATGCCACCGGACGCGTTCATGTTCGACACCTCAGGCCAACTGGTGATGCAGACCGCCATCGGCGGCCGCGCCACGCTGTTCGGCCCGCTGGTCGGCGCCGCCGTGTGGTTGTTCCTGCAGGATTTCCTGCAATCGACCCTGGGGCTGGGCGCGACATGGAAACTGGTGCTGGGCGTGGTGTTCGTGTTGCTGGTGGTTTTCCTGCGTCAGGGCATCATCGGTGGCTTCCGGGATCTGTATTGGTTTGTGAGAAACAAACTGGTCGTCGAACCGAAGGAAGCGGCAAGCACCAACAAGGGGAAATTGGCAGCCGAAACGCAATCTGTCCGGAAGACCATGCCCATGCGACCACGCCATCCTGCGCCCAAAAGTTTCACCGGACCCATCCTGCAGGCTACCGGCCTGACCAAGCATTACGGCGGCGTGCTTGCCAACACCGACATCGATTTCACGGTAAATCAGGGCGAACTGCGCGGCATCATCGGACCGAACGGTGCCGGCAAGTCGACTTTTTTCAAGATGCTGACCAGCGAAGTGCATCCCACTTCGGGCAAGATTGTGTTCGAGGGACGCGACATCACCGGCTTGAGCGTCACCGACGTCTGCCAACTCGGTCTGACCAAGAGCTACCAGGTCAACCAGTTGTTCAACAGTCTGACGGTGCGCCAGAACCTGGTCATCTCCGCGTTGGCAGAACTGCGCGGCAAATTCAAACTCGACATGCTGTCCAGCTTGTCGGGAACCCCGGGACTGGACGAACATGTGGAGCATACACTCGAGCTGGTCAATCTGACCGAGCGTAGTGACACCCCCGTGTCTGAACTCGCCTATGGCGAGAAGCGGCGCCTGGAAGTAGGCCTTGCGCTGGCGTCTTCGCCCAGCCTGCTGCTGCTGGATGAGCCACTCGCGGGCATGAGCCCGCAGGAACGGGTCGAAACGGTCAAACTGCTCAAGTCGATCAGCCAGGGCCGCACCATGATCATCATCGATCACGATATGGACGCGCTGTTCGAACTGGCCGAGCGCATCACGGTGCTGCAGGAAGGTCGCATTCTGGTCGAAGGCACGCCGGATGAAATCAAGAACAACGCGAAAGTACAGGAAGCCTATCTTGGCGGCGTCCATGAGGAGATCAAGCCATGAGCCTGCTTGAGGTCAAAGATATACACAGCTACTACGGTGATTCCCATATCCTGTTCGATGTTTCGCTACGCGTGGAAAAAAACGAGGTAGTCGCGCTGCTCGGCCGCAACGGGGCCGGCAAGAGCACAACCCTGAAAAGCCTGATGGGCGTCGTGACGCCCCGTGCGGGCTCGGTAAAGCTTGACGGAGTCGAGCTGGTCGGCAAAAAAAGCCATACCATCGCGCTGGAAGGCATGCAACTTGTTCATGAGGACCGCCGCATTTTTGGTAGTCTCAATGTCGAGGAAAATCTGTTTCTTGCCGCGCTGACCGCGCCGAACAAATGGCCGATCGACCGCATCTACGAGATGTTTCCGAGACTCAAGGAACGGCGTGGCAGCAGCGGCACCGACCTGTCGGGCGGAGAGCAACAGATGCTGGCGATCGCCCGTGCACTGATCCGCGATCCGAAAATTATCCTGCTGGACGAGCCGTTCGAAGGACTTGCGCCGGTGATCGTGCAAGACCTGATGAAGGCTTGCCGTGAACTTGCCGCGGCCGGACAGACCATTGTGCTGGTAGAGCAGAATCTTGCGGCAACGCTGGCTCTGGCGCAGCGCGTCTACATCATCAACAACGGACATATCGTGCACGAAGGCCCGTCAGAAGCAATCAAAGCGCAGCCTGAATTATTGCAGCGTTACCTCGCTGTGTAATCGCCGCCGGGCGGGATAGCTGCACTTCCCGCCCGCTCTGCGCAATCGTTATATACCACTGCCCCCGGTTTGAACCACTACCCGGGCTGGGACAGCTCACGGATGGCCGCGAAATGCGCCGCGTTCTGCCGTGGTGACAGCGGCAATCCCGGCGGCGCTCCGCAAGAATTTCCGCCAAGAATTGTTGGTGCAGAAGTTCATCGACCGCGGGTAAAATAGCCCAGGTGGCTCTGTGGGCCCGATCGCACTTATAAGGACTTCACCATGCAATTCATCAACCCCCACCCCGATGAAATCGACCGTCTGCTGCGCCAAGTTCATAACGTAGCGGTGCTGGGCCTGTCGCCCAAGCCTGACCGCCCCAGCTATCGAGTTGCCCAAGGTTTGCAAAGTTACGGTTACCACATCATACCGGTGCGGCCCATGGTGGCAGAGGTATTGGGCGAGAAAGCATACCCCGACCTGGAAAGCCTGCCAATGTTACCCGACATCGTGGATGTGTTTCGCGCATCCGAGCATGTACCCGCCATCGTGGAAAGCTGTATCAATCTTGGCATCAGGAATCTGTGGTTGCAGGAGGGTGTCATTAGCGAGGAAGCCGCGCTTCGCGCTCAGCAAGCCGGTATCACCGTGGTGATGGATCTTTGCATCTGGCGCGAGTTGATCCGGACAGGGGCACATCCGTCATGAGTTCCGCCCTGCATAACACAGCCACCATGGTCAGGCAGCGCTGCACATGGGCGGGCGAAGATGTTCTTTATCGGCAATATCACGACACAGAATGGGGGGTGCCGCTGCACGATGACCGGGCGTTGTTCGAGTTCCTGATTCTGGAAGGTGCGCAGGCGGGCCTGAGCTGGATCACCATCTTGCGCAAGCGGGAAAATTACCGCGTCGCCTTCGACGGTTTCGATGCGCAGCGCATTGCCCGCTACGATGCAAATAAAATAGAATCGTTGCTGCAGGATGCCGGTATCGTGCGCAATCGGTTAAAGGTGGCCGCTACGGTCATCAACGCGCAGAAGTTTCTCGACGTGCGGGACGGATTTGGAAGCTTCGACTCCTTCATCTGGCGTTTCGTGGATGGCAAACCGAAACAAAACAGGTGGCGCAGCCCGGCCGAAATCCCGACCAGTACGCCGGAGTCGGATGCGATGAGCAAGGAACTGAAACGGCGCGGCTTCAAGTTCGTCGGCAGCACCATCTGCTACGCGCTGATGCAGGCGACCGGCATGGTCAACGACCACACCACGGATTGTTTCAGGCATGGGGAATTAATCAGATGAACCTAAAATTTGCAAAGATGCACGGCGCCGGCAACGACTTCGTCATGCTTGACGGTGTGCGGCAAAACATCCAGCTCACTCCGGAACAACTGCGCCTGCTGGCCGACCGGCATTTCGGGGTGGGTTGCGAACAGATTTTGATCGTCGAAAGGCCCGTGAACAAAGGGGCCGATTTCCGCTACCGCATCTTCAACGCGGACGGGGGCGAAGTTGAACAATGCGGCAACGGAGCACGCTGTTTCATGCGTTTCGTGCATGACCAGAAGCTCACCACCAAGCGCGAGATTCAGGTGGAGACGCGCGGCGGTTTGATCAGCCCGCTTCTTGAACAGGACGGGCGCATAACCGTCAACATGGGTCCGCCGATTTTTGAACCGGCACTTATTCCGTTCGACGGCGGCAGCGGTGCAATCAACGAACCACTGGTAGTCTCGGGCGAAACACTGGACATCAGCGCGATGTCGATGGGTAATCCGCATGCCGTACAACTCGTGCCTGACGTCGAGCGGGCACCGGTTGAAAAGCTCGGGCCGCTGATCGTGCACCATGCCCGCTTTCCCAAGCGCGTCAACGCCGGTTTCATGCAGATAATGGATCGCCATTCGCTGCGGCTACGCGTGTATGAACGCGGCGCGGGTGAAACCCTGTCATGCGGCACCGGTGCGTGTGCCGCAGCCGTGACCGGGATTCGGCGCGGGTTGCTGGACAGCCCGGTGAACGTTGCCACACGCGGCGGCGTGCTGACCGTCACCTGGGATGGCGAAGGTCAATCAGTGCTGATGACAGGTCCTGCGATTAGTGTATTCTCGGGCGAGATCAATTTATAGGGGATATCCATGAGAGCTGAAGAAGTCGCGCAATATTTGCAGAACAACCCGCAATTTTTCGAGGAGCATGTCGATACGCTGGTGCAGATCAACTTGCCGCATCCGCATGGCGGGCGCACGATCTCGCTGAGCGAACGGCAGTTGCTGGCATTGCGCGAGAAGAACAAGGAACTGGAAAAGAAGCTGCGCGAAATGATCGTGTTTGCTCAGGATAACGAAATCGTGCAGCACAAGGTGCATGAATTCGTTGTTGCACTTTTTGCTGCGCGGGATCTGGCCACAGTACAGGAAATGATCCCGCATCTGTTGCGCGATATCTTTGCCATACCCCACGCAGCAATGCATCTGTGGCAGACTAATCCGCCCAGCGCTGAAGTGCTGGCATTTGCCGATGCACAGGCGCAACCGGTTTGTCTGCATCATGCTGCACACGATACCGCCGCATGGTTTGGTGAACAATCCGCGCTGTTGCACTCTTATGCTTACCTGCCATTACACGCCGGTAGCGAGACCATAGGTTTGCTGGTACTTGCAAGCGAGGACAAACAGCGTTTCTATCCCGAGATGGGCACAGTATTCCTGCAACGCATCGCCGAAGCGGCGAGTAGTGCGCTGCATCCTTATCTCGATCATTGAAGAGATGACAACTGCAGCCACGCCTGCCGGGGGCCCGAACCAGCAATACCTGAGCGGCTATCTGGCGTGGTTGCGCAACGAGAAACAGTATTCCGAATTGACTGCGGAGAATTACTCCCGTGACCTCGGACACCTGTTCGAGCTGGTCGCCGAGACTCCGCTGACCGCTCTCAGGATTCACCACATCCGCCGTTACATCGCGCAACTGCATAGCCAGGGGCTGGGTGGACGTTCGCTGGCGCGTTTGCTGTCGGCGTGGCGCGGGTTTTTCACTTATCTGATGCGCGATCACGGCCTGGCCGACAATCCCTGCATCGGGCTGCGTGCACCCAAATCGCCGCGAACATTACCGCAAGCTTTATCCCCCGACGAGGCGGCTCGCATGGTCGACCTGCCGACCGACACCAATGAAGCGGTCCGCGACAAGGCGATATTCGAATTGTTTTATTCTTCCGGTTTGCGTTTGGCTGAGCTGGTTGATCTTGATCTTGAACCGATGCGCGCAGATATTGCCGCAGGCGAAGTGCGCGTGACCGGCAAGGGCAGCAAGACGCGCATCGTACCGCTCGGCCGGTTTGCCATCATCGCGCTGAAAGCCTGGCTGGCCGTGCGCGACCAGCTGGCCAAACCCGACGAGACCGCGCTGTTCGTCGGCCGGCGAGGATCGCGCATCTCTGCGCGCGTGGTGCAGCTGCGCATGAAGCAATGGGGCATCAAACAGGGCATCACCAGCAACGTGCATCCGCATCTGCTACGCCATTCCTTCGCGACCCATGTGCTGCAATCTTCCGGCGATCTGCGCGCCGTGCAGGAGATGCTCGGCCACGCCAGCATCTCCACCACCCAGGTTTACACCCATCTCGATTTCCAGTATCTCAGCAAGATCTACGACGCGGCTCATCCGCGCGCGAAGAAAAAAACCTGATAGCAGAAAATTCCGGGCTGCAATCCCCGCGGCATTGATTTACGGCAAATTGACCATCGGTTTGAAACCCAGTTGTGCTTCCATGCTGTCCGCGCTGCTTCGCGCTTCGCTCTGGCTGGCATACGGCCCGATATGTACACGAACCAATCCGTCTTTAGTGGACAGCTTGAGCTGCTTGCCGTTGTCACCAAGTTTGACGCGCATCTTTGCCAGATACGCTTCTGCAGCTTCCTGTGTCTTGAACGCGCCGAGTTGCAGATAAATGGCAGTGTCACTGCTTGTCAATGAATCTTTCGCGCCAGTCTGAATGCCGGCGGCCGCGGGTGCCGCCACCGGAATAGCGGGAACGGAAGATGCGGCTGCCGCAACGGGGACGACGGCAACCGCCGAAGTCGCAGCGGGGAGAACCTCCAGATTGACTGGCGCACTGTTTTCCAGCGGTTGACTTTGTACTGAGCTGGCAGAAATGGCATTGACCCTGATATTGGGATCGATGCTATCCACTTCCACTTCCGCGCTGCCGTTGGCAATGAGGTCCAGCTTGTACGCTGCGGTGTAGGATAGGTCGATAATGCGATCTTTCATGAACGGGCCACGATCATTGATGCGCACGATCACGGACTTGTGATTGACCAAATTTGTCACGCGCGCATAGCTGGGCAGCGGCAGCGTGGGGTGGGCCGCAGTCATGGCGTACATGTCATAAATATCGCCGCTCGACGTACGCTGGCCGTTGAATTTTTTTCCATACCATGAGGCGATGCCGCGTTCCCTGAAATTTCCAACCACGGTCATCGGCGTGTAGGTTTTACCCAGCGCGATGTAGGGACGATTGGCATAAGGGTGCAGCGGTTCGACTTTTGGCACCGCATCCGGTATCGCATCAAGATTAACCGGAATATCCGCACCCGGTCCATCTCCCGGGAGATAGCCTCCGCCACTTGTGGCCGGGCCCGGGGTTGCCGCCTTGCGCTGTGGAACAGTTCCGCATGCAGCAAGCAACAGTGTCATTATGATCAATACTACGGCCTTCTTATTCATTCAGTCTCCTATTAAACTACCCGGCTACCTTCAACCCGCGGTTTATGCGCCGGTTTCGGGTTGCCTGGCATGGGTGGTGGTTGTATCAAGTTTTAACCAATTTCTTGTGTGTCTCTATACTCATCAGCATACCAAAACCGAGCAGAAGGGTCAGCATCGATGTGCCGCCGTAACTGACCAGCGGCAACGGCACACCAACTACCGGCAAGATGCCGCTGACCATGGCCATGTTTACGAATGCATAGGTGGCGAAAGTCAGCGTGATGGAACCGGCCATCAAGCGAGTGAAATAGGTCGAGGCATGCGAAGTGATGATGAAGCCGCGCCAGATCACGAATGCGTACAGCGACAGCAGAATCACGTTGCCGATCAGACCAAACTCCTCGGAATACACCGCAAAGATGAAATCGGTGGTGCGCTCAGGCAGAAAATCCAGATGCGTCTGTGTGCCGTTCAAATAGCCCTTGCCGAGAATACCGCCCGAGCCCACCGCAATGCTTGCCTGGATAGTGTGATAACCGGTGCCCAGCGCATCCTGCGAGGGGTCGAACAGCATCATGATGCGATGCTTCTGGTAGTCGTGAAGCATGTATTTCCAAAGAATTGGCGCGCTGGCAATTGCCGTGGCAAACATCCCGCCCATAACCCGCCAACTCAGTCCCGCCAGGAACAACACATAGAATCCGCTCGCGGAGATCAGTAACGACGTGCCCAGATCCGGCTGGCGTGCGATCAACATTACCGGCATCAGTAACAGCAGCGCGGCGATGAAATAATTTTTCAGCGTAAGTGTGGCTTCATGTCTTTCGAAATACCATGCCATCATCAGCGGCACGCCGATCTTCATCAATTCGGATGGCTGGACGGTCGTCACGCCAAGATTCAGCCAGCGCCGCGCCCCGTGGCTGATCTCGCCGAACAGCGCCACGGCTATCAGCAATACCATCCCCAACACATAAACCGGCACAGCGGTGCGCATCAGATAATGCAACGGCAACTTTGCTACCACCCACATGCAGACAAATCCCACCAGAATGTTACGCATCTGGCCCAGCGGGCGATCCCAGCTTGCATTGTCGGCACTGTACAAAACCAGCAGGCTGGTCAACAGCAGCAGACAGATACCCAGCAGCAGCTGCCGGTCGATATGCGCGATGAAGCGCAGCCAGAATTGCTGCCTAGTCATGATCACTCTCCTCTTTCAAGTTCTCCGGAGCCAAATCCTTCGGCACTTTGCCCAGCAGGTAGTAATCAAATACCTTGCGCGCAATTTGTGCCGGTGCGCCCCCGCCGTGCCCGCTATTCTCGGCCAGCACTGCCAATGCGATCCGGGGTTTGTCGGCAGGTGCATAAGCGATGTACCAGCCATGATCTCGATTCCGCTCACTGAGATCCTTGGCGACATATTTTTCGCCCTGTTTCACGGCGACCACCTGTGCCGTGCCGGTTTTGGCGGCAATTTGATAGGGCGCGCCCATGTTTGCATATACCGCCGTACCGCCAGGCTGAGTGACGGCTATCATGGCACGCCTGACCAGATCCAGAGCCTTGGGGTCGATATGCAAATCGTACAGGGGACCCTTGACGATGGAACGACTCTCGCTGCTGCGCGGACTCTGCACTTCCTTGACCAGATGGGGTTGATATGCCACACCGTTGTCTGCCAGTGTGGCGGTGGCAAAAGCCATCTGCATCGGTGTGAACAAGCTATAACCCTGCCCGATGCCTACCGCTACTGTGTCGCCCGGATACCATATCTGGTTGTAGCGTTTCATTTTCCATTCCCGCGAAGGCAGCAGACCGGAAGTTTCACCCTCCAGATCGATACCCGTCTTTTTGCCGAAACCAAAGCGCGACAGATAGTCGTATATGTTGTCTATGCCCATATCGGTTGCCAGACCATAGAAATAAGTATCGCACGACACCTGAATGGCCTTGAACAGGTTCACGCTGCCGTGACCGCCCGCCTTCCAATCGCGATACTGGTGACTGCTGCCCGGCAAATAATATACGCCGGGATCGTTGATGGTTTGTTCCGGCGTTCGGGTGTGGTAATACAGTCCCGCAAGTGCCATGAAAGGCTTGATGATCGAGCCCGACGGATACTGGCCGCGCAGCGCGCGGTTGGTGAGCGGTTTATCGGGTGAGTTGTTTAACTCATCCCAGCTTTGCGGATCGATGCCGTCAATGAACAGGTTGGGGTCATATCCGGGCTTGCTGACGAACGCCAGCACCTCGCCATTGTTCGGGTCTATCGCAACCAGCGCACCGCGATATTTGCCGAACGCTTTCTCGGCAATCTCCTGCAACTTTATATCAACGCTCAATACCAGTGTATTGCCGGGAATGGGTGCGGTGCGCGAAATCACCCTCACCGCGCGACCGTTTGCATCCACTTCGACCTGTTCTATGCCGGTGGTGCCGTGCAGATCTTTTTCGTAACTTTGCTCGAGGCCGGTCTTGCCGATGTAATCGGAACCGCGATAATTTGCCGCCAGATCGTCATCTTCAAGTTGGCTTACCTCGGTATCGTTAATCCGCCCGATATAACCGATCATATGTGAGGTCTTTTCACCGAACGGATAGTCACGAAACAATCGCGCCTTGATCTCGACTCCCGGAAAGCGGTATTGCTGGGCAGCAAAGCGCGCGACTTCAACATCGCTGAGGTGACTGCGGATCACCAGTGTTTCAAAGTTGTGGCTCTCGTCGAGCTGTTTTTTGAAACGTCTGCGGTCCTTGTTGGTGATCTCTACCAGCTTGGAAAGATTGTCGATTGTGGCCTCGATATCCGGTGTTTTATTCCGGTTTATCTCCAGCGTGTAACCGGAATAGTTGCGCGCCAGCACCACACCGTTGCGGTCGACGATCAACCCGCGGTTCGGGACGATCGGGACGATAGCGATGCGGTTGCTTTCAGACAGCGTCTGATAATAGCTGTGGCGCACCCCCTGAAGATAGATGAAACGCAGTAGCAGAATCGCAAGCAATACCGCCACAAAACCAATGCCGAAAAACAGACGCAACTGAAAATGAAATATCTCGCGCTGGTGATTTTTAAACTCAATGCGCTTCTTCATGGACGATTACGGTCCATTCTGTGCTGCCGCATTGCCTGGAACAACAGGTTAAGAGGCATCCACAGCAAAGTGGAAGTCACACAACCAACCAGATATAGCCACACCACATAGCCATTCACCTGCCAGCTCACCAGCGCATACACTGCGTACGTCAGTGCGAATATCGCGAACACCTGTATGGTCTGACTGCGCAAATCGAACATCTGCAACCTGTGATGCAGCACCACTCCACCGAAGGCGAGTAACGTATAAGCAAGCGCGTGCTGGCCAAACAGGGTGGCATCCGACACGTCGGCGAGTATCCCCACCATCCACGACAGTCCGATCCCGATACGCAACGGCTTGTGCATGCACCAATACAACAGCACCAGCGCGACAAAGTCCGGACGCAATATCAGCCCGATTCCCGACCAGGGAAGCCCGTTCAAAAACAGTGCTGCCAGGATGCTGGACGCAATAAAGAAGCTGCTGACCGGCCGCTGAATCTCTGGCTTGGCTTGCATGAAGGGATAAGGCATCTAATTATTTCTCCGGACCTTCATGTGCTTGCCGGAATCCGCCGCTCCGGATTTTTCATCCGGGCGCGGTGGAAACTTGGGGATGCCGGACAATATCAACAGGTGGCGGTGATTATCCACTCCGGCAATCGGCAGGCAGGTAATGTTCGAAAAAGGATAGACTGGATCGCGCTCGATCTTGATCACCCTGGCGACCGGAATACCCGGCGGATAAGTGCCGTCTATACCGGAGGTGACCAGCACATCGCCAATCTGCACATCCGCACTGGCCGGCATATAACGCAACGACAACTGGCTGGTGTCTCCCGCGCCAAACACGATGGTACGCAATCCATTGCGCACCACCTGCACCGGCACCGCCTGATTTTTTTCCGTGATCAGCGTAACTTCGGAAAGCCAGGGATAGACGCGGGTGATCTGACCGATGATACCGACATCATCCATCACCACCTGTCCGAGTTTTACATCCGCATTTGCACCCTTGTTGACCAGCACTTTGCGCCTGAACACGTCACGCTCGGCGTAAACGACTTCGACTAGTTGGGTAGTGAATTCGTTGCGTATCGGCAGCGCATCCAGAGTGCGCAAATGCCGGTTTTCCAATTCCAGTGCCTGCAACTGTAGCAACTGCGCGGCGTCATTCTGATGCTGCAGTGTCAAATCATCATTCTGCTTTATCAGATCATGTTGTTTGCTCTGGGTGATATAAAAATCGCTCACCTGTTGCCATAGTGCGTCCGGTAGCGCCGCCAGCCGCTGTATCGGCGAAATCAGGACCGACAAGGCACTGCGCGTCGATTCCAGATAGCGAAAACGGGCGTCCACAAACAACAACAGCAACGACAGCACTGCAAAGAAAACCAGTCGCACCACCGGACTGGGGCCACGATTGAAAAACTGGAAAGATTGCGTGTTGTCTATCAACTATATTCCATCGCGGAGCTTTGGGAACAATCAGGGTATGGAAAAGCTACCCCGCCCGTCGGGACTGTATTTTCACACCCTGCCGGGCAATGAAAACTATTCGGTGGTGAAGATGCTGGTCGACTTGTCCATGTGTTCCAGAGCTATGCCGGAACCACGCACCACGCAGGTCAGCGGATCGTCGGCAATCAACACCGGCAAACCGGTTTCTTCCATCAGCAGACGATCCAGATCGCGCAACAGCGCGCCGCCGCCGGTCAACACCATGCCTTTGTTGGCAATGTCCGCGCCGAGTTCTGGAGGTGTTTGTTCGAGTGCGGTCTTCACCGCGCTGACGATGTTGTTGAGCGGATCCGTCATCGCCTCCAGCACTTCATTGCTGGAAATGGTGAAACTGCGCGGCACACCCTCGGCCAGATTGCGCCCGGTGACTTCCATCTCGCGCACTTCGCTGCCGGGGAAAGCCGAACCTATTGTCTTCTTGATCTGCTCGGCAGTGGATTCGCCGATCAGCATGCCATAGTTGCGGCGAATGTAATTGATGATCGCCTCGTCGAATTTGTCGCCGCCGACGCGTACCGAACCGGAATACACCGGGCCGCCCAGGGAGATTACACCCACTTCCGTGGTGCCCCCGCCGATGTCCACCACCATCGATCCAGTTGCTTCTTCCACCGGCAGGCCTGCGCCAATCGCAGCCGCCATGGGCTCCTCGATCAATTCCACACGACGCGCGCCGGCACCGACTGCCGATTCACGGATCGCGCGCCGCTCCACCTGGGTGGAGCCGCACGGCACACAAATCACGATACGCGGGCTGGGACTGAAAATGCCCGCCTTGTAAACCTTGCGGATAAAATGCTTGAGCATCAACTCGGTCACGGTGAAGTCGGCGATCACGCCATCTTTCATCGGGCGGATCACGGTGATGCTGCCCGGCGTGCGACCCATCATCTGTTTCGCGGCAAGCCCGACCTGCTGTACAACTTTCTTGCCATTCGGCCCGACTTCCTGGCGTATCGCCACCACCGACGGCTCATCCAGCACGATGCCCTGTCCGCGCACCCAGATCAGCGTGTTTGCCGTGCCGAGGTCAATCGCCAAATCATTCGTAAAATAGCCTTTTAAAAATCCAAACATGTTGTGTCCTGTAGTCAAAGAAGTGCGCCAATAATCCCTTGTATGATACCCTATTAGCCTTATTTCTATAAAGTTTTTACTATGTCTCTGACCAAAGAAGATGTCCGCAAAGTCGCCAGCCTGGCAAGGCTGGGGATGACTGAAACGGAAATCGAAACCGCCCGCGAGCAACTTTCCGGCATTTTTGACCTGATCGCCGAAATGCAGGCTGTCGACACCAAAGGGATCACCCCCATGTCCCATGCCCAGGATGTAACGCAACGACTGCGCGAGGATGTGGTCACGGAAGCCGACCAGCGCGAGCTATTCCAATCCCTTGCCCCGCAATATCAGGGCTCACCCCAGATCGAAGCAGGTTTGTATCTCGTTCCACAAGTCATCGAATAATCCGGATCATGATCAACTCAAGTTTGCAACAACTCGGCAGCGCACTGCGCGTCGGAAAAATCAGCAGTGTGGAACTCACGCAGCTCTATCTGGACCGCATTGCCGAGTTCAATCCCGCGTTGAATGCCTATATCACAATCAATGCCGAAACCAGTCTGGAACAGGCGCGCCGGGCGGATACACAACTGGCCGACGGCAAAGCCCAGCCGCTCACCGGCATCCCCATCGCACAAAAAGACATCTTCTGCGCCAGGGGCTGGCGCACCACCTGCGGTTCCAGAATGTTGGAGAACTTCATCGCCCCCTATGACGCACACGTCATCTCCCAGTTCAACAATGCCGGCGCGGTAAATCTGGGCAAGACCAACATGGACGAATTTGCCATGGGCTCGTCCAACGAAACTTCGCATTTCGGAACAGTGAAAAATCCCTGGGACCACAACGCCGTACCCGGAGGCAGCTCCGGTGGCGCGGCTTGCGCCGTGGCGGCGCGACTATGTGCCGCCGCAACAGGTACCGATACCGGCGGTTCGATACGCCAGCCTGCCGCGTTGTGCGGCATCTCGGGAATTAAACCGACTTACGGCACAGTGTCACGCTACGGCATGATCGCGTTTGCCTCCAGCCTGGATCAGGCCGGACCCATGGCACGCAGCGCGGATGACCTGGCGTTGCTGCTCAACGTGATGACCGGTTTTGACGAACGCGATTCCACCAGTCTGCAGCGCGACCAGGAAGATTATGGCCGCGACCTGAACAAACCCCTGTCGGGCCTGCGTATTGGCCTGCCCAAGGAATTTTTTGCCGAAGGTCTGGCACAGGATGTCGCCGGCTGCGTACACGCGGCGATAGACGAATACAAAAAACTGGGCGCAACCATCGTTGACATCAGCCTCCCTAATTCCAGATTGGCTGTCCCGGTCTATTACGTGCTGGCTCCGGCGGAAGCCTCCAGCAATCTCTCGCGTTACGACGGTGTTCGTTACGGCTACCGAGCGCCGGAATACGGCGACCTCACCGAAATGTACGAAAGGAGCCGCGCGCAGGGCTTCGGCGACGAAGTTAAGCGCCGCATCATGATCGGTACTTACGTGCTGTCGCACGGGTATTACGACGCCTATTACCTGCAGGCGCAGAAAATCCGGCGCCTGATTGCACAGGATTTTGATGATGCGTTCAAACAATGCGACGTGATCATGGGTCCGACCAGTCCGTCTACTGCATTCAACCTGGGCGAGAAGGGTAGTAACCCGGTACAGATGTATCTGTCCGATATCTACACCATCGCGGTGAATCTGGCCGGCCTGCCCGGCATGTCGATTCCGGCCGGCTTCGGCAGTAACGGCCGTCCGGTGGGGTTGCAGATCATCGGTAATTATTTCGCCGAGGCGCAAATGCTGAACATCGCACACCAATACCAGCTGGCAACCGATCATCATGATCGCGCTCCGCAAAACATCGGGCTGTAAGGACATGAGCATGGAATGGGAAATCGTTATCGGGCTGGAAGTGCACACCCAGCTTTCGACCAACAGCAAAATATTCTCGGGTGCCTCCACCACCTATGGTGCCGAACCCAACACCCAGGCCGACGCGGTGAGCGTCGCGCTGCCTGGCGTGCTGCCGGTGCTGAACAAGGGTGCGGTGGAACGCGCAATCAAATTCGGCCTCGCGGTCGGCGCGCACATCGCGCCGCGCTCGGTGTTTGCGCGCAAAAATTATTTCTATCCCGATCTCCCCAAAGGCTACCAGATCAGCCAATTTGATCTGCCGGTAGTGGGACAGGGTGCACTGACCATTCAGGTGGAGCCCTTGTCAGGAAATGCCAAACCCTACGAAAAAGTGGTGCGCATCACCCGCGCCCACCTGGAAGAGGATGCGGGAAAATCGGTGCATGGCGAATCTCAGGGAGCTACCGGTGTCGACCTGAATCGCGCCGGAACACCGTTGCTGGAAATCGTTTCCGAGCCTGACATGAGTTCGGCTGCCGAGGCGGTGGCCTATGCCAAGACATTACACTCTCTGGTGCGCTGGATCGACATCTGCGACGGCAACATGCAGGAAGGTTCGTTCCGCTGCGACGTCAACGTGTCGGTGCGCCGCCCCGGCGGACCGCTCGGTACGCGGCGCGAGATCAAGAACCTGAACTCGTTCAAGTTCATGCAGCAGGCCATCGACTACGAGGTGCAATGGCAGATTGACACGCTGGAGAATGGCGGCAAGATACATCAGGCCACTATCCTGTTCGACCCGGACAGTAGCGAGACGCGCATGATGCGCAGCAAGGAAGATGCGCATGACTACCGCTACTTCCCGGATCCCGATTTACTACCACTAGCAATCAGCGAGGAGTGGAAAGAACAGATACGTGCGACGTTACCGGAGTTGCCGCATGACAAGCAGCTACGCTATGTCAGCCAACTCGGGCTGTCGGCCTACGATGCAGGATTGTTGACTGCGTCAAGAGATATAGCAACGTACTTTGAGGAATGTGTAGCCGCCGCCGGAAAGGATAAAGCTAAACTTTGTGCCAACTGGATCGTCGGCGATGTGTCTAGCCATATGAACTCTTGTGGCATAGACCTTTATTTGAATTTGATGGGTACAATAGGTGTAGAGATTTGCCCTGTTATGCCAAGGCAGTTGGCTCATCTCATCTATCGCATCACTGACAATACGATTTCTGGAAAAATTGCTAAAGAAGTCTTTGCTGAAATGTGGAAATCCAGCAACTCTACTGATACGGCAACTCTTGATTGGGCAACAAATGATAATGCTGCCGATGCGATCATCGAAGCCAAGGGCCTGATGCAGGTTTCCGACAGCGGCGCGATCGAGAAGATCGTGGACGAAATCATCGCGACCAATGCCGACAAGGTTGCTGAATATCGCAGCGGCAAGGACAAACTATTCGGCTTTTTCGTCGGTCTGGCAATGAAGGCCAGCAAGGGCAAAGCCAATCCAGCGCAGCTCAACGAGATACTGAAGAAAAAGTTGGCTGGCTAGATGCCTTTTTTGCGCGGCTTGTGCGGTGCGCGGCTGAACAGGGCGTCATACAGCCAGTTCGGCAACAATTTCAACAACCGCCCGACCAGCGCCATCTGCCACGGGATGATCGCGAACGATTTGCCCCGTTCGATCACGCGTGCCATGCGTCGCGCTGCCTCGTCTGCTTCCAGCATGAACGGCATGGGGTATGGATTGATGTCGGTCATCGGTGTCCTGATGTAGCCTGGACAGAGGGTCACCACCTTGACGCCACTGCCGCGCAATTCTATGCGCAGGCTTTCCAGATAGGAGATCAGCGCGGACTTGGAAGCCGAGTAAGCGCCTGCCCCCGGCAGGCCGCGGAAGCCCGCAACGCTGGCGATGCCGACCAGTCGGCCGTAGCCGGCTGTGCGCATGGCCTCGACGAACGGCTGAAAGGTCTTCACTACGCCCAGCACATTAATGTCCATGACATGCTGGAACACCTCGTTATCTTCGGCATGGCGGGTCAGTGTGCCGATGCTCACGCCGGCATTGGCAATAACGATGTCCGGCACACCGGCACGCGCGATAAAATCGTTGGCGGCATCCTGTACGGCATGCGAATCGCACACATCCAGCGCGTAACAAAAAACCTGTTCGGGAAATTCTTCTGCAAGACCTTGCAGCAACTCGCCGCGCCTCGCGAGTGCGGCGACTGTCGCGCCGTGTTTGAGATAGTGGCGGGCCAGCGCCAGACCGAGGCCGCTCGACGCACCGGTTATGACCAGCGACTTAATATGTGCCTTTTGCATATTTAGTCGAGTGGCCATGCATAGCTGACCAGCGACTTAACATGTGTCTTTTTCATGTTTAGTCGAATCGCCATGCAAAGCACTGTACACGGCACGTCGTTTCAACAGCCATCATCAGATGCGCTGCATGAATTCCGGGAGCAACCTGAAAGTTAATTATTTTCCGTGGGTCTTGCGCGCCATCACGATCACCCGCTTCAATGCCTGGATGGTTTCCTCGGGTTCCAAACCCTCGATCACATACTTTCCATCCACCACCAGTGTGGGGGTGCCGTTGATATGGTAGCTGCGTATCATTTGTTCGGCGCGCGTCACCATGCTCTTCATGGCAAATGAGCCGTATGCGGCAGTAAACTTTGCCCTGTCAACGCCGTGTTTGGCAACAAAATCGGCAATTTTGCCCTCATCGACCAGGACGATATTGTCCTCGTTCCAGGCGCGATACAGTGCATCATGCAACTGCGCTTCTTTGTCCAGGCTTTCCAGTGCGTAATAGGTATAGGCCATCGGTTCCCAGGTATCACGAAAAACGGTGGGCAAATACGTCAGCTCCACATCCTTGGGCATGGTCTTTTTCCATGCGCTTAACAGCGGGTGCAGATGATAGCAGTGCGAACAGCCGTAAAAGAAGAACTCCAGCACCTCGATCTTCTTGGTATTGGTTGGTTGTGGCGGATTCAGCAAAGTGTAATCCTTGCCGAGTTGCGCTTCGGCCAATGCCGCTCCGCTTGCCATCAGTGTTACCGCAACGACCAGACCTCTTATCAAACTCTTCATGTATCGCTCCTTTTGGTGATTGTGGGTGACTATTGCACACGCATCGGAGTGCTATTCACCCCGTTTTGTTTCAAAAATCCGCGCGCCCGGTTCAATTCATCCGCATTTTTGTAGGGCCCCAGGCGCACGCGATACCACACACCCTTGTCCTTGATGGCCGCAGTCTGGATATTGGCCTCGACACCCAGCAAGGCCAGTTTGGCCTTGAGATTTTCTGCGTCACCCATATTGGGGAATGATCCTGCCTGCAATATCTGCGGTTCGTAGGCTACAGATGGGTTCTTGTCCGCGGTTTTGGCTTGATCTGCCTGTTTGGCTGGCGCGACAGGAGTCGTTTTCTGTTGATCGGTCAGAATCTTGTAGAACTGGAATCGCTGCTTGCCATCCGCTGTTCCCGACGGCTGCCCTGTTACAGCAGGCGGAGCCGGCTTGGACACATCCGGCTCCGCAAAAGCCGGCTGCTCTCTGTTAACGAACGGGCTGGGAGTCCTCTTCATATACCATACCACTGCAGCGGCCAGAGCAACACCGATGATCATGCCGGCAAGAATGCCAATTCCCAATGAACTCCCGCTCTTGCCCTGTGCGGCTTTTTTGTTGCCGTTATCCCTGTTCATATTGTACCCATTTGTATTCATCGCTTTTTCCCGGACTTCACATTTTTTCGGGCGCGCTTACACCCAGCAAAGCCAGTCCGTTATGTATCACTTGTGCCGCCGCGGCTATCAATGCCAGCCGCGCCGTCTTGATGGCTTCATCCTCGACCAGAAAGCGCGAGGCATTATAGTAGCTGTGGAAATCGGCCGCCAAGTCCTTCAGGTAAAACGCAATCACGTGCGGCACCAGGTCCTGGGCGGCGTTTTCGATTACCTGGGGATAATCGATCAGCCTTTGCAACAATGCTGTCTCATAATCGCTGTCCAGCAAACTTACATCCGCCTGTTGCAATGCATTCCTTTCCCCTTCCCATAACGCCAGCACCGCGCTGATACGGGCGTGGGCATACTGGATATAGTACACGGGGTTGTCATTGCTCTTGGATTTCGCCAGGTCGATATCGAATACCAGCTGGGAATCCGGATGACGTGCCGCCAAAAAATAGCGTGTCGCGTCACATCCCACTTCGTCTATCAGGTCGCGCAGTGTCACGTAGCTGCCTGCGCGCTTGGAAATCTTGACCTCCTGGCCGTTGCGCAACACTGTCACCATCTGGTGCAACACATAATCCGGCCAGCCTTGCGGTATGCCGGCATCCAGCGCCTGCAATCCCGCCCTGACCCGGGTGATCGTGCTGTGATGGTCGGCCCCCTGCTCGTTGATGACGCGCGTAAATCCGCGCCGCCACTTGTCCAGATGATAGGCGATATCCGGCACGAAATAGGTGTAAGTGCCGTCGGTCTTGCGCATCACCCGGTCCTTGTCATCACCGAAATCGGTGGTGCGCAGCCACAGCGCATCGTCCTGCTCATAGGTGTGACCACTCGCGATCAGCTTGTCCACCGCTTCCTTCACCTTGCCATCGGCGTACAAGGCGGATTCCAGCGAAAACAAATCAAAATTCACACCGAACGCACGCAAATCAATGTCCTGCTCGCGGCGCAGATACGCAACTGCGAAATGACGGATTGCCTCGGCATCGTTCACATTTCCGGCTGCCTTGACATGCTGATCGTCCGCTTCCACCGTTTCCTGTCCCATATAGGCTTCCGCGACATCCGCGATGTAGTCACCGCGATAACCTTCTTCCGGCCAGGATGGATGCTCCGGCGTGATGCCCCTGCAGCGCAACTGCACTGAGCGCGTCAGGTTGTCGATCTGTACACCGGCATCGTTATAGTAAAACTCGCGCGTCACATTCCAGCCCGCCGCGTGCAGCACGTTGCAAAGGCAATCGCCCACTGCCGCGCCGCGACCATGCCCGACATGCAGCGGTCCGGTCGGGTTTGCGGAAACAAATTCCACCCCCACTTTGCGCCCCGCACCGAGATGGATGTGGCCGTACCCGGCACCAGCCTGCAACACGCCGTGCACCACCTGTTGTTTGGCTGCAGTGGTGATGAACACATTGATGAAGCCCGCCCCCGCGATCTCCATCTTTTCGATGACCGCGGATTCCGGCAACGCCGAGATCAGTGCCTGCGCGATATCGCGCGGCGATTTGCGCAGCGGTTTGGCCAACTGCATCGCCAGATTGCAGGCGTAATCGCCATGGGATGCCAGTTTGGGACGTTCGATCAGGATCTCGGTTTGGGTCGAGCCATTGTATGCCAATTCAGGCGCAACCTCGCGCAAAGCCAGCGCGAACAATTCGGACAAATGAACTTTGAAATTGAATACGGCAGACATGAAGCGGCACCCTTAAAGAGGCGCGAATTATATCACCTCGCCAGTCGGCACATCTTCACGGCCGAAAAATACTTTGCCCATGAAATCCGGTCTGCAGTTGCCGTCATGGAACATTTCCACCATTTGTCGGCCAACTTTTCAGATTCATAAAAAATTGTTCAAAATTGTTTCGGCTATCGACAAATACCCAGCATTACCCTAATATAGTTAGTATACTAACAATTAGCTAACAAATTAATAATGAAACCATTGGACGAACAATTCGCCGAATCACTGCATCTGGTTGCACATGCCTGGCGGATAGAACTGGACCGGCGGCTGCGGCCTTCGGGCTTCTCCCATTCCCGCTGGCTGCTGCTGCTGCACCTGTCACGCCACGATGGCTGCAACCACCGCGAGCTGGCGCAACACATGGGCATAGAGGCGGCAACACTGGTCAGGCAGGTTGACCATATGGAACACGAGGGACTGCTGAAACGCTGCGGCAGCGAAACCGACAGGCGGGTCAAGCATCTGAATCTGTCCACCGCCGGGAAGAAAGCTGTTGAGCACATCCGCAGCCACGCGGCCGAACTGCGCAAAGAAATATTGTCCGGTTCCGGCAAGGAAGATATCGGCACGGCTCTCGATGTGCTGCACAGCATCCGCGACAAATTAACCGGGAATCCGTAGCCGAAGGAACGCAAATGGAATTTTTCAAAGCTCACCAAAAAAGCATCTTGCTTGTACTGGCTCTCATCGCGCTTTCCGGCGGTATCGCATTCATTTATTACTCCGGGCTTACCCGCAGCACCGACAACGCTTATATCAATGCGGATGTGGTAAACGTGGCGGCGCAGGTATCGGGGCGTGTCACAGCCGTATACATCAGGGACAACCAGCATGTTCATAAGGGTGATCCGCTGTTCGACATAGATCCCGAACCATCCGAAATCGCTTTGCTGCGTGCACGGGCCGATCTGGCGCTCGCCAGACAGGCGGAACGTCAGGACAATGCTGAAATTTCCATCGCCAGGGCGCAAATAACCCAGGCCGAAAGCGATCTTGCCAATGCCCGCACCAGCTATTCACGCGACCGGGAACTGGTGGCACAGCACTTTCTCTCGCAGCAGTCCCTTGATGACGCGCATACCCGATCGCAATCATTGCAAGCTGCGCTGGAAGAAGCACGCGCAAAATTGACCAAAGCACTCTCTGCCCCGCAGGAACCCGAAAAACGCGGTGACATACTGAAAGCTCAGGCGGCAATCGAGCAGGCCAAACTCGATCTGCAGCATACCCGTGTCGTTGCGGCCCAGAACGGGCAGCTCAGCAATGTTACGCTCGCCGCGGGTTCGCTGGTCGCCGCCGGCGAACCCCAGTTTGCGCTGATCACCGACAACAGCTTTCGCATCGATGCCAATTTCAAGGAAACCGAACTGGTGGGCATTCATCCCGGCCAGAACGTGGACATCAAGATCGACATGTATCCCGATCGGCATTTCAAAGGTACGGTGCAAAGTCTGAGCGGGGGGACCGGCACGGCCTTTTCACTGTTACCGCCACAGAACGCCACCGGCAACTGGGTAAAGATCGCGCAGCGCGTACCGGTACGGATCAAGATAGCCCAAATCGATGCCGGTTATCCGCTGCGCATCGGCGCAACGGCGACGGTGAGTGTTCAACTGAAATAGCATCGCCATGGACAGCAATCGTGTATTGACCGGCACAGCCGTGATGGCCGCGACCATCATGCAGGTGCTCGACACCACAATCATCAATGTCGCGCTGCCCAACATGATCGGGGAGCTCAATGCCACGCCGGACAATATCAGCTGGGTACTCACTTCCTACCTGATCGCCTCGGCCATCATCATGCCGCTCACCGGCTTCATCACCGACCGCATCGGGCAGAAACGATTCCTGTTGATCAGTATCGCCGGATTCGTTATCTCATCGGCACTTTGCGGCCTCGCCACCAGTCTTGCGCAAATGGTATTTTTCCGTTTCCTGCAGGGTATTTTCGGGGCTGCACTGGTACCGCTGTCGCAATCCATCATGCTGCAAATTTTCCCCGGCGAGCAACGCGGCAAAGCAATGGCGATCTGGGCGATGGGTGTGATGGTGGCACCGATCATGGGGCCAACGCTGGGCGGCTGGCTCACCGAGCAGTGGAGCTGGCGCTGGACGTTCTATATCAACCTGCCGGTTGGCATCATCTCATTTCTACTCGCCCTGCGTTACGTGCACGACACCCCCACCCGCGCACGACGCATGGACTGGATGGGCTTTGCTTCGCTGGCATTGGGGATCGGTGCGCTGCAGCTGGTACTGGATCGCGGCAATCAGGATGACTGGTTCAGTTCGCAGACCCTGGTCTTTGCCGCCATTGCCGCCGCACTGTCTTTCACTTTTTTTATTTCATATACGCTCACCGGCAAGCATCAACCGCTGTTCGATCTGCGTATCTTCCGCGACCGTAATTTTCTGGTTGCCAGCCTGATCATGACCACCATCGGCATCGGCTTCTTCGGCGGCATGGTGCTGCAATCGCTGTTCCTGCAAAACTTTCTCGGTTATCCCACCTTTGAGGCCGGGTTGTATATGGCACCGCGCGGTGTGGCATCGTTCTTTGTAATGATGTTCGTCGGCAAATTCTCCGGCAAAATTCTGCCGCGCAATTTCATCCTCGCAGGCATCTTCTGCAGCATCGCAGGGAATTATCTGATGACACTCTACACCGGAGACATCACCGCGAACGACCTGATTCTGCCGATGGTGCTGCAGGGCTTTGGCATGGGACTGATATTCGTGCCGATCTCCACGCTCGCCTTTACTACTCTGCCCAAAGCGGTTGCGGCCGAAGCCGCCGGCATCTACAGCCTGATTCGGGCGGTTGGTTCCGCGCTCGGGATCTCCATCCTGGCCACCTATTTCTCGCGCAGCACGCGAGAAAGCTGGGCTCTCTTGCGCGGCAACATTTCGCCATATAACGAATCTCTGCATGCCTACCTGGCTCCGCTACATCTGGGCGTGCATGACCCGCAGGGTATCGCGTTCGCCGCCAGAGCCGTGATACATCAGGCGCAGAATATCGGTTACATAGACAGTTTCTGGTTTGCCACGATCAACTTCGTGCTGATGCTGCCCTTGCTGTTGCTGTTGCGCGCGCCGGCCAAAGGAACACCCGCACAGGTGCAGGTCAGTCCAGAGTAACTAACCCGCACCCAGAACATTTCACAGCTTCGTATCTACGGGGGCTCAATGGCCAGCGCTGCCGACTTGTTCGGATAGGTTCAACAGGCTGCTTACGGTAATTGTCGGCTCGATTCCCCACGGATCAAATACTGCCTCAGGCGAGCGCTTGACCCATGCCGCCCGCATACCCGCAGAAACAGCGCCGATCACATCGAATGGATTACTCGATACCAGCCAGGCATCGGACCCCAACGCACCGGCTCTCCTTAAAAAATGACTGTATACGCCCGGGTTTGGTTTGAAAGACTTAATTTCATCGGTGCTGACCACCCCGATGAAATAATCCCTGATACCCGCATTCTTCAGAAGCGCCTCCACTGCATCGGCGCTGCCGTTGGAAAATGCAAACAATCTGTAACCGGATTTTTTTGCCCTGGCCAATCCTTCTGCCACGTCATTGAACGCGGGCAAGGTTCGGTACGCAGCCAGGATTTCCTGCTTGTCCTCAGCACTGAATGACACATTAAAACAGGAAGCCGTAAAATCAAAAGCATGGCCGGTACATACGGCAAAGTTTTCATAATTCTGCATCAACCCACGGCGGAATGAATATTCAAGTTGCTTGTCACGCCAGGCACGGGAAAATTCAGCCGCTCGTTTCCCGACAAGTGGTTCCAGCGCAGCAATGATGCCATGGGTGTCTATCAGCGTTCCATAGACATCAAACCCGAGTGTAATTGCCATAGAAATCTCCAGTCATCTGTTATGCATAACGGTCTGTCGACAGCGTGCAGATACTGCCGGCGACATTTCCGGACCCATCGCGAATTATGTGCCGGCTTTCCGGATAATCGCAATGAACAGCCAGACGAGGGCCAATGGCAGGAGCAGCACCAGCAGAAACGGAAACGCAAATCCCGTCATGACAAGTCCGGCAACAATCATGCCCCCCAGAATAAAAACGCCGATTCCGGCAAACACAAAGAGCAGAAAGATCGCTGCACAAAACAGCGCTGTCAGCCCGATGATGGATCCGGCCGCTCCAACCGCGCCGCTGAACGGGCCAACCAGTTCCCGGCCGTTGATGATAATTCTTGTCGACCCCACCTCAAAAAACAGCCCCCATGCAACGACGGCAAGCATCGCAAAGGCAAGTACGATTGCCACTTTTTTGGCCATATCAGAACTCCTCTGGTTGGGTGTGCAATTCTGACAGGCAGTTATGGTCTATGGCGGCCTGCCATACACAGGTTTGCACGCTAGTCGGCCGCAGACAAACGTATCGTGTACTGCCCGGATTTCTCGTCACGCATCACCCTGAGCAACTTATGCTTCTGTGCGTCTTCTACCAGCTCCTTGAACGAGCGGTAGCCGTAATATAATTCGGTGAACCCCGGAATGCGTCGTTGCATGGTCGTCTTGACCATGGAGCCCCAGATCTTTTCATCCGAACCGCGCTCGGCGATCAATGCCTCGACGGTCTCCACTATCAGATCGAGTGCTTCCTGACGTTTGTCCTCCTCGACCCTGGCTTCGGTAGATTTGGCAGCTCCGGTGGCGGGCTTGGCGGGAGTCTTCCTGGCAGCCTGTTTCTTTTTCGCTTGTTGTTTTGCTTCCTGGGCGCGCACCAGATCGTCGTAAAAAATGAACTCGTCGCAGTTGGCACTCAGCAGATCCGAGGTCGAGTCCTTCACGCCGATGCCGATCACGTATTTGTTGTTCTCGCGCAGCTTGGACACCAGCGGCGAGAAATCCGAGTCGCCGCTGATAATGACGAAGGTATCCACATGGGCTTTGGTGTAGCAGAGGTCGAGTGCATCCACGACCATGCGGATGTCAGCCGAGTTCTTGCCCGACTGGCGCACATGCGGAATCTCGATCAGTTCGAAGGCCGCTTCGTGCATCGTTGCCTTGAACTCCTTGTAACGTTCCCAGTCGCAATAGGCTTTCTTGACCACGATGCTGCCCTTGAGCAGCAGGCGTTCCAGCACCTTCTTGATATCGAACTGCGCGTATTTCGCATCGCGCACGCCCAGCGCCACGTTTTCGAAATCGCAGAACAGTGCCATATTGGTTATTTCCGGTTGAGCGGCCATTTGTGTCTCCTTTGATTTTTACCCGCATGCGAACGGTTACAGGACCTTGCCCGGATTCATCAATCCATGCGGATCGAGGGCCTGCTTGATGGTGCGCATCAACTCCAGCTCGATCGGATCCTTGTGTTCACGCAAGGTTGCGCGCTTGAGTTGACCCACCCCGTGTTCGGCACTGATGCTGCCGTTCAGTTCCCGCACCGCCGCGTATACCAGCTTATTCACTGCGGTTTCATGTTCAGCAACAAATGCCGGGTTCTGTTTCGCGTCCAGCATCGAGATGTTGTAATGGATATTGCCGTCCCCCATATGCCCGAAGGCGACGATACGAATGCCCGGGAAGGCCTGTTGCAATTCAGTATCGGCGCGCGCGATAAATTCGGCGACGCGGCTGACCGGAACGGATACATCGTGCTTGATGCTGATTCCTTCGCGCTTCTGTGCCTCGCTTATGTTCTTGCGCAGTTTCCACCAGCGCTCGGCGTAACCTTTGTCGGAGGAAATCTCGGACTCGGTGATACCATCGCCGAAGGATCGCAGTGCCTCGCGCAAAGCCTTATCCAGCGGTGCTGACAGCACGTCGGCCAATTGGGTAATGACGATCCACTGGTGCATGGCTGTGAACGGTTCGCGCGTGTCGGGTATGTGCTTGAAAACCAGATCCATGCTGGAACGGGAGATGATCTCAAACGCACTGATCCTGTCACCGCAGTTTGCGCGCAGGTGCGCCAGCAATGCCGCAGCAGCAGCCGGATCGCGCACCGCCACGCATGCCGTCGCCTCTGCCTTCGGACGGGGAAACAATTTCAGCACCGCGGCGGTAATGATGCCCAGCGTGCCTTCCGCTCCCATGAACAGGTGTTTCAGGTCATATCCGGAATTATCCTTGCGCAGGCGGCGCAATCCGTTCCAGATGCGGCCGTCCGGCAACACCACTTCCAGCCCGAGCACCAGATCGCGTGCATTGCCATAGCGCAGCACATTGATACCGCCGGCATTGGTGGAAAGATTGCCACCAATCTCACAGAATTTTTGTGTAGCTGTCAGCCCCAGCGGAAAAAAGCGGTTGATGTCTCCGGCGGCCTCGCGCACGTCGGCCAGCTTGCAACCTGCCTCAACAGTCATGGTGTAATTTTCCGGATCGATGTCACGTATCCGGTTCATGCGCGACAGGTTCAGCACCACTTGTTCGCCTTGCGGCAGGGGCACGCTGGCCCCGCACAAGCTGGTATTTCCGCCCTGCGGCACGATGGCGATACTATTGGCGGCACATAATCTGACCACCTTGGCGACCTGTCCTGTATCGGATGGAAACACCACTGCCAGGGCATTGCCCGAGTAACGTCCGCGCCAGTCGGCACAATAAGGTGCAGCCGACTCGCCCTCCAGCACGGCATCCTTTCCTGCAATGGTGGTCAATGAGTCGATCAGATCTTTTTGCATCAGCGCAATTCGCGGGGTGAGTCAGTAACTGACAGGCGTTTTAAGATACAGCATCTTCATCATAGACCACTTCGCGCACAACCAACAAGCGTCCTGTTCAGTGACCCGACATGCCAGAAACGGAACCACGACAGCCCAGTTTTTCGTTTCATTTTATGAGATTATCTTAGAACTCCAGCGGGTCAACATCCAGTGAACAGCGTAATTTTGCTGTGGCCAGTGCGTCCAGCGACGGTTGCCAGGCACGCAGAAATTGCTGCAAGCCTTTGCGGGTCGAGCTTTGCACCAGTAGTTGTGCGCGCAGGTGATTGGCGCGTCGCGGCAGAGCTGCGGGTACCACGCCGAAGATTTCCACCACATGCCGGAGTGCGATACCGGCGGCGTGCGCATTATTCAGATATCCATACACCCCCGATTCCTCCTTACCCTCGGCGCGCAGCATGGCCTGGTATACGAACGGCGGGAAACCCGCCATCTGCCGCTCAGCCAGCTGCGAAGTTGCCCAGCCTTCGAAATCATGTGTCTGCAGGGCAAGAAACAGGGGGTGATCGGGGAAGGCGGTCTGTATGATCACTTCGCCGGATTTGTCGGCACGTCCGGCACGTCCGCCTACCTGCACCAGTTGCGCGAACAGCTTTTCGGCTGCACGAAAATCGCTGCTGTACAGCGCGCTGTCCGGATTCAGCACGCCAACCAGGGTTACCGCGGGAAAGTCATGTCCCTTGGCAAGCATCTGCGTGCCGACCAGGATGTCCACTTCATTGGCATGTATCTGATCGCGCATGGACTGCCAGGCGCGTTTGCTGCGTGTGCTGTCCCTGTCCACGCGCAATATGCGCGCATCCGGAAAGCGTTCCTGCAACACGCCCTCCACACGCTGTGTGCCGCTGCCGACCGGAAGCAGATCGGCATTGCCGCAGTCCGGGCAGGACTTCGGCACACGTATCTGGTAACCGCAATGGTGGCAACGCAGGCGTCGCTCCTGTAAATGCAGAACCATCTTTCCGGCGCAATTTTTGCAATCGGACAACCATCCGCAACCGGTGCACATCAGCACCGGCGCGTAGCCGCGACGGTTGATGAACAGCAGACTTTGTTCATGACGCCCGATACGCTGCCCGATCTCGCTCAACAGGTTTTCGCTGATGCCGTGGTGCATCATCGTCTGGGTGATATTGATGCTGCGCACTGCAGGCAGGCGTGCCCCGGACAGCGCCCGCCCGGACAGCTTGAGCATCCGGTAACGTCCGCTTTGCGCGTTGTGATAACTCTCCAGAGACGGGGTGGCAGAGCCCAGCACGATGGGCACCCGACGCTGGCTGGCGCGGAAGATAGCGACATCGCGCGCGGAATAACGCAGGCCATCCTGCTGCTTGAACGAACTGTCGTGTTCCTCATCAACGATGATCAATGCAAGCCCGGGCAATTCGGCAAACACCGACAGGCGCGTGCCAAGCACGATCTGCGCAGCACCCAGTTGTGCCTGCTGCCAGTGATGCAAACGTTCTCCCTCGGACAATCCGCTATGCAGACTGACCAGATTCACATCCGGGAAACGGCTGCGAAAATAATTTTCGAGTTGGGGCGTGAGATTTATTTCCGGTACCAGCAACAATACCTGTCCGCCGTGCCGCAATACATTGTGCATCAGGTGGACATACACTTCGGTCTTGCCGCTGCCTGTAATTCCGTGCAGCAGAAAACAGGCATAGCCCTGCGCTGCAGTGACGGCATCAACCGCCTGCTGCTGTTCACCGGTGAGTGTGTGCGCGTTGTTGAATACGTGTTGAACAGAAGTCGGGGCCTCGTCGCAAAGCTCCACATAACCTTCCCGGAGCAGCGCCTTGAGCTGTATTCCCGCAGTCGGGGAAAGACTTTTCAGTTGCACGAGGCTGCACGGCTGCTCTGCAAGCCTGGCAAGAATTCGCCGCTGCACCACTTTGCGTTTCGGGAACGGTTGCGACACGTTACTGGTGGAACCAGCCGATTGCGGGAGCAACCGTCCAGCCGCCCCTCCCGCACCGGAGGGTTCCACCCCACCGTCCCGGGGCGGCATATCCATATCCAGCGCCGCACCGCTCGCAGCCAGTCGATAACTCGAAATAGTTTTACTTACGATCGGCTTATCGGAACGCAAACGGGCTGGCAATGCTGACAACACGGTCTGTCCGATCGGATAGCGGTAATAGTCGCTGCAAAAGCGCAACAGATCCAGCAACTGCGCCGACAGCGGCGCGCTGTCATGCAATACCTGGCTTACCTGCTTGATGCGTTCCGTGGCCACATCGGTAGTGGCGACGCACTCCATCACCACGCCGACCATCTGGCGTCGCCCGAACGGCACAATCACGCGCTGGCCTGTTGCAACCTCAATACCCTCGCCCACCGAGTAATCGAACAGGGTGGGCAGCGGAACATCGAGAGCGAGACGGACAATGGACATATTTTTTTCAGAAAATCAACATTGCGATTGTCGCAGAAATGCAAAAGCCGTAGGAGATACCAGCGGCTTTTGTTTTGGTTTGCTGTAGGAGCGGGCGATGCCCGCGATAAAGTTGTTCGCGGGCATCGCCCACTCCTGCATTAATTGGCAAAATTGTCAGTGGAACTTTCTGCTCAGCTCGTGCACTGCCTTGACCAGCGCTGTCACGTGGTCCGGGTTGGTGTGTTGCGATATCCCGTGCCCCAGGTTGAACACATGGCCGCTGCCGAAACCGTAGCTACCAAGAATGCGATCCACTTCTTTATGTATCGCATCGGGCGAGGCAAACAGCACGGACGGATCCATGTTGCCCTGCAGCGCAACCTTGTTGCCCACGCGCTGGCGCGCGATGCCGATGTCTATGGTCCAGTCCAGCCCGACCGCATCGCAACCGGTATTGGCGATGCTCTCCAGCCACAGGCCGCCGCCTTTGGTGAACACGATGGACGGTATCTTCACACCGTCTTTCGTCTTGATCAGACCATCGACGATCCGGTGCGTATAGGCCAGCGAGAATTCGTGGAATGCCGCATGGGACAGCACGCCGCCCCATGAGTCGAAGATCATAACGGCCTGTGCACCGGCTTCAATTTGCGCATTCAGGTACGCGATCACCGCCTGGGTGGTCACTTCGAGAATGTGGTGCATCAGCTTGGGCTCGTTGTACATCAGTGTCTTGACCTTGGCGTAGTCGTCACTGCCGCCTCCTTCCACCATGTAGCAGGACAGTGTGAACGGGCTGCCGGAAAAACCGATCAGCGGCACGCGGCCATCCAGCGTCTTGCGGATCTGCGATACGGCATCCGTGACGTAACGCAAGTCCTTGTCGATGTCCGGCACGCGCAATGCCTTGATCGCGGCCTCGTCGCGCAACGGGTGTTTGAACTTGGGACCTTCACCGTCGGAGAAATACAGGCCCAGACCCATCGCATCGGGTACGGTGAGTATGTCGGAGAATAGGATCGCAGCATCAAGCGGGTAACGATCCAATGGTTGCATCGTCACTTCTGTCGCAAAGTCCGGGTTCTTGCACAGCCCGAGAAAGCTGCCGGCGCGTTTGCGCGTTTCGCGATATTCCGGCAAAAATCGGCCGGCCTGGCGCATCATCCACATCGGGGTGTATTCGGTAGGCTGGCGCAGCAGGGCGCGCAGAAAGGTGTCGTTTTTAAGCTTGAAGTTCATTGTGTTTCCCCAATTCTGCCGGGCCCACGGATACTGCCATTCCGGGCCAGAGCAATACAAAATGCGAACCACGGAACACACGGAAGTTTTGCCTTGTCCGTATCTTCCGTGGTCAATTTAATTTTAAAAAAACCACCTTAGCCTGACTTTGAATCAGCGTGGCAGTACCGACGACCCCATCAAAAATTCGTCGACGGAGCGCGCGCACTGTCGACCTTCGCGTATCGCCCAAACCACCAGCGATTGCCCGCGACGCATGTCGCCTGCGGCGAATACCTTGTCCTTGCCGGTGCGGTAATTTTCCGTATCGGCCTTGATATTGCCGCGCGCGTCCTTTTCCACACCGAAGGCATCCAGCACCTTCTGCTCCGGGCTGACGAAGCCCATCGCCAGTAACACCAGATCGGCTTTGAGCTCGAATTCGCTGCCTGCGATCTCGTTCATCTTGCCGTCTTTCCACTCGACGCGCACTGCACGCAGTTTCTCGACCTTGCCGTTGCTGCCGGCAAACTCCCTGGTGACGATAGCCCAGTCCCGATTCGCGCCCTCCTCGTGCGAACTGGAGGTGCGCAGCTTCAGCGGCCAGTTCGGCCACACCAGCGACTTGTTTTCGTGTTCCGGCGGACGCGGCATCACTTCGAGCTGGGTGATCGACAACGCGCCGTGGCGATTCGAGGTGCCCACACAATCCGAGCCGGTATCGCCGCCGCCAATCACCACCACATGCTTGCCTGCAGCACTGATAGGGTTCTGCCCGTCTCCCGCCACTTCCCTGTTCTGCGGAATCAGGAATTCGAGCGCATAGTGCACACCGTTCAATTCGCGGCCGGGAACCGGCAAATCACGCGCCGTTTCGGCACCGCCGGACAGGATCACCGCATCGAATTTTTTCAGCAACTCGGCTGGGCTGATGGTCTTTTTGGCATCGTTGGCCGTGCTCTTTGCCGGCGCATCCTTGCCGATGAACGTGCTGGTCTGAAAGATCACACCCTCGGCCTGCATCTGCGCCATGCGCCAGTCGATCAGGCCTTTGTCGAGCTTGAAGTCGGGAATGCCATAGCGAAGCAATCCGCCGATGCGGTTGTTTTTTTCGAACACCGTCACGCTGTGGCCGACGCGCGCCAATTGCTGCGCGGCTGCCAGACCAGCCGGACCCGAACCGACCACGGCGACTTTCTTGCCGGTCTTCTTCTCGGGGGGTTGCGGCAACACCCAGCCGTTCTCGCCACCCTTGTCGATGATGGCGTGTTCGAGGGACTTGATGCCTACTGCGTCATTGTTGATGTTCAGCGTGCAAGCTGCCTCGCACGGTGCGGGACAGACACGCCCGGTGAACTCCGGAAAGTTGTTGGTGGAGTGCAGCACATCCAGCGCTTCGCGCCAGTTGCCGCGATACACCAGATCATTCCAGTCCGGGATGATGTTGTTGACCGGGCAGCCCGTGGTGCAGAACGGGATGCCGCAATCCATGCAGCGCGCGCCCTGTGTACTGGCCTGATCGTCGTTCAGATGCAGCACAAACTCCTGATAATTCTTGCGCCGCTCCACCACCGGCAGGTGGGCTTCACTGAGGCGCTTGAACTCCATAAACCCGGTTGGCTTGCCCATTATGCGGCCTCCTTGTGCTTGACTTGTTGCGCCGCCATTTCCTGCAGGGCACGCCGGTATTCGGTCGGCATCACCTTGGTGAACTTTGGCAAATATGTCTGCCAGTTATCCAGAATCTGTTTGGCACGCGGGCTGTTGGTATAGCGCAGGTGCTTTTCGATCTGCTCGCGCAATGCCTGTTCGTCAGCCTGGTTGAGGTGATTGAAGTGCACGCGGCCGTGACTTTCCGGCATATCATCCGTGCTATCCAGCGTGGCCAACTCTTCCGGCACCGGCTCGAGTTGCACCATGGACATGTTGCAGCGCTTCTCGAAGCTGCAGTCTTCATCCAGCACGTACGCCACGCCGCCCGACATACCCGCGGCGAAGTTGCGTCCGGTCTGCCCGAGCACGATCACCATGCCACCGGTCATGTATTCGCAACCATGGTCACCCAGACCTTCAACGACGGCAATCGCACCGGAGTTGCGCACCGCGAAGCGTTCGCCCGCCACGCCCGAGAAATAACATTCGCCGGCAGTGGCACCATACAAAACGGTGTTTCCAACGATGATGTTCTCATGGGAGACCAGTCTGGAGTCGGCAGGCGGCATGATGCTGATGCGCCCTCCGCACAGCCCTTTGCCCACGTAATCGTTGCCTTCGCCGCGCAATTCGAATGAAATACCCCGCGCCAGAAAAGCGGCAAAGCTCTGTCCGGCCGTGCCGTTGAATTTGACCGTAATGGTGTCTTCCGGCAAGCCGGCCTGACCGTAACGCTTGGCGACTTCGTGTGACAACATGGTGCCGACGGTGCGGTTTACGTTGCGGATTGCGCTGTCGATCACCACGGCTTGTTTGTTGTTCAGCGCATTTTGCGCTGCGGCAATCAGCTTGTTATCCAGCGCTTTTTCCAATTCGTGATCCTGCGTGTCGGTGTGATAGCGTGACACGCTGGCCGCCATCGCTGGCTGGTGGAACACTCTTGAGAAATCCAGCCCCTGCGCTTTCCAGTGCGCAATTCCGTGCTTCATATCAAGCAGATCACTCCGCCCGATCAGGTCGTCAAAATTACGGACGCCCATTTGCGCCATCAATTCGCGAACTTCCGCGGCAACAAAGAAAAAGTAGTTCACAACATGTTCAGCCTGACCGGTGAATTTCTTGCGCAACTCTGGGTCCTGGGTCGCCACGCCGACTGGACAGGTGTTGAGGTGGCACTTGCGCATCATGATGCAGCCTTCCACCACCAGCGGCGCAGTGGCGAAACCGAATTCATCCGCGCCCAGTAACGCGCCGATCAGTACGTCGCGTCCGGTCTTGATCTGGCCGTCCACCTGCAACGCGACGCGCCCGCGCAACTGGTTCAGCACCAGGGTCTGCTGCGCCTCGGACAAACCGAGCTCCCAGGGTGTACCGGCATGTTTGATCGATGAGATAGGTGATGCGCCGGTCCCGCCGTCATAACCAGATATGGTGATGTGGTCGGCCTTGGCCTTGGTCACGCCGGCAGCAACCGTGCCCACACCCACTTCGGAAACCAGCTTGACCGATATCGCCGCGGTCGGATTGGCATTCTTCAGATCATGGATCAATTGCGCCAGATCTTCGATGGAATAGATATCGTGATGAGGCGGCGGTGAGATCAACCCCACGCCGGGAACCGAGAAACGCAACTTGGCGATGTACTCGGACACCTTGTGGCCGGGTAGTTGCCCGCCTTCGCCGGGCTTGGCACCCTGCGCCATCTTGATCTGGATCAGGTCGGCGCTGGCCAGATATTCGGCGGTGACGCCGAAACGCCCCGATGCCACCTGCTTGATGCGTGAACGCAACGAATCACCGACCTTGAGCTGGCGGTCACTCTCGATGCGGTTTTTGCCGATGATGTCGGAGAGCATTTCGCCGCCCTTCAATTTCTTGAATCGCGCCGGGTCTTCGCCGCCTTCGCCGGTGTTGGACATACCGCCGATACGGTTCATCGCGACCGCCAGGGTGCTGTGAGCCTCGGTTGAAATCGAACCGAGCGACATCGCGCCGGTGGCAAATCGCTTGACGATCTCCTTGGCCGCCTCTACTTCTGCCAACGGCACGGGAGCACCAGACGGCTTGATCTCGAACAAGCCGCGCAGGGTTTTCAGCCTGGTGCTTTGTTCGTTGATCAGCTTTGCATATTCCTTGTAGGTCGCGGTATTGTTGGTGCGCGTGGCATGCTGCAATTTCGCGATGGAATCAGGTGTCCACATGTGCTCTTCGCCGCGCACCCGCCAGCCGTATTCACCTCCCGCTTCAAGCGCGTTGGCCAGCACCGGGTCGGTGCCGAATGCATTGCGATGGGTGCGTATTGCTTCTTCAGCCACCACACTTAAACCGATACCCTCGATCTGGGTTGCCGTGCCGGTAAAATATCCCGCGACGAAATCGGCATTCAGACCGATCGCTTCGAATATCTGCGCACCGCAATAGGATTGGTAGGTGGAAATACCCATCTTGGACATCACCTTCATGAAGCCCTTGTTGATCGCTTTGATATAGCGTTTCCTGGCTTCTTTTATATCGACTTTCGCGGGTAGATTCATGGCCGCGATGGTTTCATAAGCCAACCATGGACACACCGCCTCCGCACCGTACCCTGCCAGCAAGGCAAAGTGATGCACTTCCCGTACCGAACCGCTCTCCACCACCAGGCCGGTGCTGGTTCGCAACCCGGCTTGCACCAAATGGAGATGCACCTTGGAACACGCCACCAGCGCGGGTATCGCCACGCGCTTCATTGACATCGCGCGATCCGACAGGATCAGCACGTTGTAACCATCTGCCACGGCTTTAACGGCAGCGGCACACAAAGCCTGCACTGTTTTTTCACAACCCTCGGCACCCTGTGTTACCGGATAGCTTATGTCCAGCACCAGAGAACGGTAACGCCCCTGGGTAAGCTGATCGATGTTGCGTAATTTGGCGATGTCTTCATTTGACAATACCGGCTGGTGCACTTCCAGTCGCAATGCCGGGTTGGTTTCCTCGATACCCAGCAGATTGGGTTTCGGTCCGATGAACGAAGTCAGCGACATCACAATCTCTTCTCGGATCGGATCGATCGGCGGGTTGGTCACCTGAGCAAACAACTGCTGAAAATAATCGTAGAACGAACGGTTCTTGTTCGACAGAACCGCAAGGGCCGCATCTGCGCCCATCGATCCGGTTGGTTCTTCACCGGCATTCACCATTGGTGCCAGAATGAATTTCAGGTCTTCCTGAGAGTAGCCAAACGCCTGTTGGGTATCCAGCAAAGTTGCATTCAGTTTCGGGTTGGACGCCACTTCGGGCAGATCGCCCAGGAAGTAGCGGGATTTTTCGATCCAGTCCCGGTATGGTTTTGCGGTGGCGAGCTGGTTCTTCAGTTCGGTATCATCGACGATACGCCCGGCCTGCATGTCGATCAGGAACATCTTGCCGGGTTGTAGCCGCCATTTTTTGACGATCTTGTGCTGCGGTATATCCAGCACGCCCATCTCGGAAGCCATCAACACCAGGTCATCATCGGTGATCAGGTAACGCGCCGGCCGCAGCCCGTTGCGATCCAGAGTCGCGCCTATCATGCGCCCATCGGTGAAAGCCACCGCGGCAGGACCGTCCCACGGCTCCATCAGGGCTGCATGGTATTCGTAGAACGCGCGGCGTTCCTCATCCATCAGCGGATTCCCTGCCCAGGCTTCGGGTATCAGCAACATCATCGCGTGTGGCAGGGAGTATCCTCCCGCCACCAGCAGTTCCAGCGCATTGTCGAAGCAGGCAGAGTCGGATTGTCCATCCACGATCAACGGCCAGAGTTTTTCCAGATCTTCACCAAGCAGTTTGGAGGACATCGCGGCATGGCGCGCGGTCATCCAGTTCACATTGCCCTGCACGGTGTTGATCTCGCCGTTATGCGCGATCATGCGGAACGGATGCGCCAGGTCCCAGGTCGGGAAAGTATTGGTGGAAAAGCGTTGGTGTACCAGCGCCAGCGCACTGACCACCCTGGGATCCTGCAGATCAAGGTAATAGGTACCGACCTGGTTGGCCAGCAACATGCCTTTGTAGACGATGGTGCGCGAAGACAACGAGGGGCAGTAGAAACCTTTCCCCTGTGAGTTGGCCAGGTGGCTTATCGCATGCTCCATGGTCTTGCGTATCACAAACAGCTTGCGCTCGAACGCATCGCCATCGGAACAATTCTTTCCCCGTCCGATGAACACCTGGCGTATCACAGGCTCGACCTTCTTCACACTTTCGCCCAGTCCTGAACTCTCCACCGGCACATTGCGCCAGCCCAACAACTGCTGGCCTTCTACGGCAATCTTGTCAGCGACAATCTTCTCGCACGCGGCACGCGCCGCCGCATCACGGGGCAGGAACAGCATCCCGACACCGTATTCGCCAACAGGCGGCAACTGAATATTGCCCCAGCCCATTTCATCACGCAAAAACTGGTCTGGTATCTGCAACAGGATACCCGCACCGTCACCGGCCAACGGATCGGCACCCACTGCGCCGCGGTGGGTCAAATTTTCCAGAATCTTTAAGCCCTGACACACCATGTCATGGCTTTGTTTACCCTTGATATGCGCTACAAATCCCACGCCACAAGCATCGTGCTCCTGGCGCGGATCATACAAGCCCTGTTGCATCGGCAAAGAAGAATTGCTCACGTGTTCCCCAGTTCAAACTCTATAAAGCACAGATCATTAAATCCAAAAAATGGCGACAATTGCCGCCACGTCAATATTCAAAAGCGAAAGGGCGGAAATTCTACCTTGTCTGGGGGTGATGGGCAACCGCACCGGACGGCGCGGTCTGTGGAACTACACCGACTCTTCTACGGCGAATATCCTGCGATGTTCGCGGATTGCATAGCGATCGGTCATACCGGCAATGTAATCGGCGACTGAGCGTGCCCGGTCATGCTCGGCCTGGCTCTGGAATTGTGGGGGCAACAAGCGGCTGTCCGCCATGAATATGCCGAACAGGTCGTCGATGATACGCTGTGCCTTGGTGCTCATGCGCAGCACCCGGTAGTGGCGATACAGGTGGACGCGCAGGAAGTTTTTCAGCGCGCGTTGCTGCTCGTTGATCTCCGCGCTGTAGGCGATCATCGCCGGGGCGTTGCGCACATCTTCCAGCGTGGCCGGCGCATAAGATTCGATATTGGACTCACTCTGCCGGATCAGGTCCGTCACCAATATGTTGATCATACGCCGCACGATTTCATGCACCACACGCCGTTCCGGCAGATCGGGATAGGCTAGACGCACCTCGCTCAATTGTGCGGCGACGAGCGGCACGGCTTCCAGTTGCTCCAGCGTGATCAAACCGGAACGCAAACCGTCATCCACATCGTGATTGTTGTAGGCGATCTCGTCGGCCAGGTTTGCGACCTGCGCTTCCAGCGAGGGGCGGCGATTCTTCAGGAAGCGTTCGCCCACTTCGGCCAACCTGGCAGCATTGTCTGCTGAACAATGTTTAAGGATACCCTCGCGCGTTTCGAAGCACAGATTCAAACCGTCAAACGAGGCATAACGCTCTTCCAGCTTGTCCACCACGCGCAGCGATTGCAGATTATGCTCGAATCCGCCATGCGCCTTCATGCAAGCATTGAGAGCGTCCTGTCCGGCATGGCCGAACGGGGTGTGCCCGAGATCGTGTGCCAGTGATATCCCCTCGGCGAGGTCCTCGTTAAGTCGCAAACGCCGCGCGATGGAGCGGGCGATCTGCGCAACTTCTATGCTGTGGGTGAGACGGGTGCGGAACAGGTCGCCCTCGTGATTCACGAATACCTGGGTCTTGTATTCGAGGCGCCGGAATGCGCCGGAATGGATGATGCGGTCGCGGTCGCGCTGGAATTCGCTGCGCCCCTGCGGCGGTGCCTCGGCTATCTTCCTGCCGCGCGAATTACTCCCGGTTACCGCATAAGTTGCAAGTTCAGTCATGTACGCACGCCTGCAGGGTCTGGTGCAACAGGGCGATCGGGACATCGCCATATATCACGGCATGACCGATCTGTTTGAGCAGCACGAAACGCATCTTGCCACCCTCCACTTTCTTGTCCAGCCCCATCAGTTCGAGATATTTTTCCACACCCAGATCCGGTGCGACCACCGGCAATCCCGCCCGTTCAAGCAGTCTGCGGACGCGCGCCACATCCTGAGCGCTGATCCAGCCCAGGCGTTGCGACAAATCAGCCGCCATGACGGTACCCGCCGCGACACCGTCACCGTGCAGCCAGTTGCCGTAGCCCATGCCGGACTCGATAGCATGACCGAAAGTGTGTCCCAGATTCAACAGGGCACGCTCCCCGCTTTCACGCTCATCTGCCGCGACCACTTCGGCCTTGTTCTGGCAACTGCGCGCGATCGCGTATTGCAGCGCGGCGGTATCCCGCGCCAGCAACATGTCCATGTTCTGCTCCAGCCAGTCAAGGAACGGCAGATCGCGAATCAGGCCGTATTTGATGACCTCGGCCATCCCTGCCGACAACTCGTTATCCGGCAGGGTATTGAGTGTATCGGTGTCGGCCAATACCAGTTGAGGCTGGTAAAACGCGCCTATCATGTTCTTGCCGAGCGGATGGTTGATGCCGGTTTTCCCCCCCACCGAAGAATCCACCTGCGCCAGCAGCGTGGTCGGTATCTGAATGAACGGCACGCCGCGCAAATAAGTCGCCGCAGCATAACCGGTCATGTCGCCAACCACACCGCCGCCAAGCGCGATCAGTGGCGTGCTGCGTTCACAACGACCCTTGAGCAGCGCGTCATAGATCAGATTCAAAGTGTCTGAATTTTTATACGCTTCACCATCCGGCAGAATAATTTCCTCGCTGCCAACCCCGATACTGAGCAAGGCTTGCCGGAGTTTCTCCAAATACAGCGGGGCGACCGTGGTATTGGATACTATGGCTACGCGTTTTCGCGGCAGGGCCTGTTGCAGCAACGCGGCCTGATCGAGCAGGCCGCTACCGATGTGTATCGGATAACTGCGCTCACCCAATCCTACTGTCAGTGTCTGCATGATGTTCCCGCCCGGTTTCAAAGGGTCTTCCAATGATAATTTTTCTTGAATGCTTCAAGTTCACCCGCCAGGTGCAGCATCAGCGCATGGGCGCTTTGCTTGCCGCTCTGCACCACGATATCAGACACCTGTCTATATAACGGATCCCGCTGTTGAAACAGTTCAGTCAGTCTGGCATGCGGGTTTTCAGTCTGCAGCAACGGGCGATTACGATCATGGCGGGTGCGTTGCCATAAATCGTGCACATTGGCCTTCAGATATACCACCACCCCGTTCTGTTGCAGCATTTCCCGGTTTTTTTCGTCCAGCACCGCGCCTCCGCCTGTTGCCAATACCAGATTGTCGTGTCCGGTTAATTCACGGATAGCCGCTGTTTCACGCTGGCGAAATCCGGCTTCGCCTTCCACATCGAATATATGCGGAACTGTCACTCCGGTGCGCTTGATTATTTCCTCGTCGCTGTCCACAAAAACCTTTCCCAGTTGCTTGGCCAGCATCCGCCCCACCGTAGTCTTGCCGGAGCCCATCATGCCCACCAGGATCAGGTTGCCGGAGCCAAGCTTGCGCGGGCTATCACTCGTATTATTCTCTTGATTGATGTGCATGCGACATATTGTAAACGATAAAAACAAAAGCCCGGACCAGCCGGGCTTTTGGAAAAATAGGGAAGTTGCAAATACAGGTGCCCCGGCCCTAGCGCAAACTCATTGCGTCCTTGATGATTTTGGGCGTGATGAATACCAGCAATTCACTCTTGTTGTTCAGCTTTGCCGAACTTCTGAACAGGTAGCCCAACACCGGAATATCCCCCAGCAATGGCACCTTGTTGACCCCATCGCTTTGTTGTTGGAGATACACGCCACCTATCACCACCGTGCCACCGTTTTCCACCAGCACCTGAGTGGTTACCGTGTTGGTATTGATGCTGGGAACGCCTGCATACAGTTGCCCGACCGAATCCTTGTTTACCTTTATGTCCATGATGATATTGTCATCCGGGGTGATTTGCGGCTTGACTGACAGACTCAGCGTTGCACTTTTGAAAGCCACATTCGTCGCGCCGCTGCTGCTGGCCTGCTGGTACGGGATTTCGGTACCTGTTGCTATGGTGGCCTCGGTCTGATCCGATGTTACGACTCGGGGACTGGAGATCACCTTGCCCTTGCTGTCGGTTTCAAGCGCTGTCAGCTCGACTGACAGCAATTTGCTCACACTGCTGTTGAACAACAACATCGAGAATGTACCGGCAGTGCCCGCAGAGGGCAAATTAACATTTGGCGTATTGGCGGGCATTACCGTTCCAGCTAGAGGTCCGGCAGTCACCGAATTTGCGCCTATATTTCCGGATAATCTCGTACTGTTGCCTATTGTAAATGCGTCATTGGAGTTATATCCCAGCCTGACCCCCAGATTCTTGCTGAAGTTATCCGTTGCTTCAACGATACGCGCCTCTATCATCACCTGGCGTACCGGCACATCAATCTGCTTGATCAATTTTCGCGCTTCTTCAAGACGGTCGGGAGTGTCCTGGACAAACAGGGTATTGGTACGCGCATCCACAACGGCACTGCCGCGTTTCGAGAGTATGCGCTGCTTGTCGCTGGACAGAAGGGTGGCGACTGCATCGGCTTTCTGATAGCTAATCTGAAAACTCTCGGTTCGCAAATCCTGCAGCTCGGAAATTTCCTGGTGCGAAGTCAATTCTAGTTTTTCCTTGGCTGCGATCTCTGCTCTGGGCGCAACCTGAATCACGTTCCCGATCTTCCGCATATCCAATCCGCGACTCTGCAGGATGATGTCAAAAGCCTGATCCCATGGTACATCCTTCAGTCGCAGAGTGATATTGCCGTTCACGGTATCGCTGATCACCATATTCGTTCCGGTGAAATCCGCAATCACATTCAAGGCTTCGCGAACATCGATTTTCTGGAAATTCAAAGTTAGCTTCTCACCCGTATATTTGGCACTACCCTGTCCCAGCTTGTTGGGATCAGTGACAACCGGTTTCACTTCAACGATGAATTTATTGTCGGTCTGATAGGCCGAATGCTCCCAGTTGCCCTTGGGCTCGATCACCATGCGCACGTTGTTGCCCTGCGCAAACGTATCGACATCCTGCACTGGTGTTGCAAAATCCACCACATCCAGTTTGCGCTGCAAATTTTGAGGCAGATTGGTTTTAAGGAAATCTACTATCAGCTGAGTGCCCTGTTGCCGTATATCAATTCCGATACCGGGATCGGAGAGATCGACCTCAATGCGTCCTTCGCCATTTTTTCCGCGATGAAAACCTATGTCACGCAACTCGTGTTGCTGCGCCCCCCGTTTTGCCTCGGCGAAACGTGCAGTTTTACTGGCCACGATATCTGCGGGCTTGTCGTGCAGGGTGATCAGAAGATTATTGCCGTTAATCTTGCTATCGTAAGTCAGCATTTGATTAAGATTAATCACCAGGCGCGTGCGGCTCCCGGCCTGAACGATATTGGCACTGCGCAAATCCCCCGCTGTGAAATCCTGAACCGATTTACCCATTCCGTTTGCCGTATCAGGAAAATCAAATGCGATGCGTGGCGGGGTATTAATGGTGAACCCGGCCGGCAATTTTGCCAGCGGCTGCGCCAGCTCGACCTTGATAACCGTGACTCCGTTGCCGGTACTAACATTCAGCGCGGAAATGCTGTTCTGTGTAGCTGCCTGAGCCTGCGTGTTTAATGCAAACAATGCGATGAGCAGGGCCGAAAATCGAACAGCATTTTGAACCACCCTGTAAAGAAAGATACGCATGAAGCTGTTTGACCTCACAGAGATAGCAGGCCGGGGTTGAATACACCGCCCTGCTCCTTGCGTGCAAATTCGTTCATCGAACGAATTAATAGCAGTGTCAGTAAGTTGTTTCATTATTTGCTCCTAATCATTCAATTAACTGCAGGCTACTCATGCGCTCGGTCCAGTCACCGGAACTGTCCTGCACCGTCTCTTTGATTTTAACCTCCGTGCCGGTCACTTGCTCAATCAAACCAAAGTTCATGCCGATATGATTGCCTGCTTTCACCCGATACAGTTTGTTATCGGTCGCACGTATCACTGCGTAACCCACTTTATTCATGTAAAGATAACCGACCATTTTGAGACTTTCGAGCGGGAACTCCTCCAAAGCCTCTTTGGGGCGATTGAAATCCGGCTGGTTTATTCCCGTACCGCCACCGGAACGTAATTCCGGTTTGCGCGGCTTGAACGGGTCGGGCAAGTTTGTCTCATTGTTGTAGGCAAAATATTCATACGGCTTAACCTCTGGCGGCGGCTCTATTTTGCCGCGCATATCCGCGCCCGAATTTTTGACAAAATCGCGCAGATCCTGAAACTCGTCGCCGCCGCACCCTGTCAGCAATATCGAAGCCAGCGCAAGATAGATCAGCTTCATTATCATCTTCTCGCCCCCCTACGCGCGGCCGCATTCTGCGCGGCCACCTCGGCCGGATCCAGATAGCGGAAGGTCTTCGCTGTTGCGCCCAGGGACAACCCGTTGCTCAAGGGTACAATCGATATATCATTTAACGTGACAATACGCGGCAACATCGCGATATCGCTGGAAAACTTTCCGATATCATCATAACTGCCTGTTACCTTGATGGTGATTGGCTGTTCGGCAAACGCTCCTTCCAACTTTTCAGCGCCCGGCTTGAACAGCTCAAATTGCAGTCCACGTCCCAACCCCGCTTGATTGATATCAGTGAGTAATGCATCCATTTCCGATTTGCTGGGCAGTTGTTTCAGCAACGCACCGAATGATTCCTGGGTTTCGATAAGCTGTTTCTTGATCAGATCAAGGTTGATTGCCTGTCTTTTTTTAACCAGGTAAGTCTCCTTCAACTGGCCTTCCTCCTGCCTTGCCCTGGTCAAAGTTGTCCATTGATCCTGCCAAATAAACCATGCGCCTGCGACTACCACAGCAATGAACATTGTCAAAAATGTCATAATCTTGGCGAACCAGGGCCAGGCCCCCGGCGTCTTGGGATTCAGATTCTTCAGGTCTTCGAAACTTTTTTTCAGGTCATCCAGATTCATCATGACACCTTAACGCTTTGCTCCGGCTGGTTTGCCGGGGGTCGAAGAACTGACCGTTTTTTGCTGTTTGGTCAAATTGAAGTTCAGTGAAAATTCGTTGATACGCCCGCCTCCCGCAGTGGTTGCATGAATTTCCAGTAACGTAGCAGAATCCAGCCAGGGAGAGTCATCTATCGCCCGCATCAAAGTGGAGACGCGTGCATTTGACTGGGCATAACCAACCAGGGCGATTTTATTTCCTGTCTGTTTGAGCGATTTCAAATACACACCATCAGGCAGAATGCGCAACATTTGATCCAGCAGGTGCACGACGTCTGAACGCGTGCTTTGCAAGTCCTCAACTACGTTTTTGCGCGCCAGTAACGACTGCGTTTGTTCACGGAGTTTTTTGATCTCCGCAATTTGTTTGTCCAATACCAGCGTTTCCTGTTTAAGGTATGTATTGCGTCTCTCCTGATAGGATATCTGGGTGCCGATCGCGACCTGCACGACCCCCACCAACAGGGCGGCCAATGCGACAGAAATTACACTGAGCGCGATAAATTGAATTTGCCGGGCACGTCGTTTTTCAGCACGATGCGGAAGAAGGTTTATGCGTATCACGATGGATCAAACCTCCGCATGGCCAGGCCACAAGCGATGATCAAAGAGGGTGCATCGGTTTGTAATTGCCGCGGCTTGATCCGGCCGGAAAGCGTCATCAAGGCAAACGGGTTCGCCACCATGGTGCTGACCTGAGTTCGGGTTGCCACCGCATCATCCAACCCGGGCAATGCTGCGCACCCGCCCGAGAGCACGATGTAATCCACTTCATGGTACTGTGTCGAGGTGAAGAAGAACTGCAATGCGCGCGCGATTTCCGTTACTACATTTTCACGGAAAGGTGACAATACATCGCTCTCATAGTTATCCGGCAGTCCGCCATTGCGCTTGGCCGACTCGGCCTCGTCGGCAGACAAGCCGAACACGCTTTGTATCTGCTCTGTCAACTGGTCGCCACCCACCTGCTGGTCTCTCGAATATACCGATTGCCCATTACGCAACACATTGACGTTCATCACGTTCGAGCCAATATCGATCAGTGCCACACACTTGTCTACCGCAGACTCAGGAAGTTGCGCACTAATTTGCTCGAAAGCCATTTCGGCCGCATAAGGTTCGACATCCATCACGACGGTTTTTAGACCTGCCAACTGGGCTGCCGCAACACGATCCTCGACGTTCGCCTTGCGTGAAGCCGCCAGCAGCACCTCCAACTCCTCGGCATTTTCAGGTGCGATGCCTATCACCTGGAAGTCCAGATTAACCTCTTCCAGCGCAAACGGAATGTACTGGTTGGCTTCGGATTCGACTTGATATTCCAAGTCCTCTTCGCGAAGACCGCCGGGCAATAATATCTTCTTGGTAATCACTGCCGCTGCGGGCAAAGCCAAACTTACGTTCCTGATTCGAGTGCCCATTCGCTTCCAGGCACGCTGCATACTTTCAGATACGGCTTCAAGATTATTGATGTTGCCGTCAGTAATGGCATCCTTGGGTAACAATTCGATCGCGTATCGCTCAATGGTATAGCTACCCTTCTTGGGCAACGCACTCAACTCGACCATCTTGACCGATGACGCGCTGATATCGACGCCTATCAGCGGCGGCGATTTAGCCCATAAAAAATCCAGGGGGATGTCAAAATTTACTTTAAGCATTGACCGGTTAGCGCTCTATTTGTATAAAGTGGTTTAAATCCTAGCAATAAGCATAAATTGTGTAAAGCTATTTTTAGGGGTTATTTATATCCGCAGAGCCGATATAATTGCACGCACAATATCACTGTTAATTATTTTCGGACAACTGCACATGTTTTTACGTCGCTGGCCCCCCTTCATTCTTGTCCTGCTCACCCTTATTTTACTGCCAACCATATTACTTGGCCTGGCAGCTATCACAACATATCCGACCCTTCCTTCGCTGGAGGTTCTAACCGACTATCGCCCCAAAATACCGCTGCGCATCTTTAGTGCAGAAGGCACGCTACTGGGTGAATTCGGGGAGGAACGACGCGCATTAGTCAAGATATCGGATGTACCTGATGTAATGAAACATGCCATTCTTGCCGCTGAAGACGATCGATTCTACGAACACGGCGGTATAGATTACATGGGCGTGCTCCGCGCGGCTCTTTCAAATTTCACCGCCGGCACCGTAAAGCAGGGTGCAAGCACAATCACCATGCAAGTGGCGCGCAATTTTTTTCTGACCAAAGAAAAAACATGGACCCGCAAATTCAACGAAGTCCTGCTCACCTTCAAGATCGAGCATAGTTTGAGCAAAGACGACATCTTACAGCTTTACATTAACCAGATTTATCTTGGCCAGCGTGCTTATGGCTTCGCCATGGCCTCCCAAGTTTACTTTGGGAAACCGCTCTCCCAGGTTACGATTGCTGAAGCAGCCATGCTTGCCGGGCTGCCCAAAGCTCCCTCTGCCTATAATCCCGTAGTTAACCCTAAACGCGCCAAGCTTCGCCAGCTTTACGTTCTGCGCCGTATGCACGATCTGCACTACATCAGCGACGAACAATACCAGGTTGCGCAACAACAACCCATTGTGACCGTCAGTGGCAACCAGGAATTCAGCGTCAAGGCGGACTATCTCGCTGAAATGGTTCGCCAGACGGTATATGACAAATATCAGGAGGACGCCTATACACAGGGCCTCAGGGTTTACACCACCATCAGAAACAAGGATCAACTCGCCGCGTATCAAGCCGTACGCGATGGTGTGTTGGAATACGACCATCGTCAGGGTTACCGCGGACCGGAAGGCTTTGTCGATTTGCATGGCGACACCGGCAATACCGACCAATTGGATGAAGCCCTGCAAAATGTCGACGACAGCGGTGCCTTGATCCCCGCTGTAGTTCTTGAAGCTTCACCGAAACTGCTCCGCGCCTATTGCAAGGGCGGAGAAATTGTCGAGGTTAGCGGAGATGCCTTGCTTTTTGCGCAGGCCGCCCTGAACAAGAGAGTCGCATTGAACCAGCGTATCAGTGTCGGCTCTATCATTCGGTTACGTAAAGATGGTCAAGGCCTATGGCAAATAAGCCAGCTCCCCCAGGTCGAGGCTGCTTTCGTCTCCGGTGATCCGCGCACCGGTGCGATATATTCACTGGTTGGCGGCTTTGATTTCAATCATAACCAGTTTAACCACATCACCCAGGCTTGGCGTCAACCCGGCTCAAGTTTCAAGCCTTTCGTGTATTCCGCCGCACTGGAAAAGGGTTTTACCCCCGCCACCGTAATTAATGATGCGCCGCTGACTTTTGATGCAGAACAAACCGGCAACGAACCGTGGGAGCCGAAGAACTATGACGGGAAATTTGAAGGTCCGATGAGTATGCGCGAAGGTCTGATCAAATCAAAAAATCTGGTTTCGATACGCATATTGCAGTCCATCACTCCGGAATATGCGCACGATTATATTTCGAGGTTTGGTTTTGATCCGACCAAGTACCCTGCCTACCTGACCATGGCCCTGGGAGCCGGTTCCGTCACGCCGATGGAAATGTTGACCGGCTATTCAGTCTTTGCCAACGGTGGTTATCTCGTTAACCCCTATTTTATTCAACGCATCGAAGATGCACATGGCAACATACTTTACCAAGCGGCTCCTGAAGTACCAGGCAATGGCGCAAAACAGGTCATTGATGTTCGCAACGCCTACACCATGGTCAGCATGTTACAAGATGTGGTCAAGCATGGAACAGGCATACATGCCATGCAACTTGGCCGGCAAGACCTGGCCGGCAAGACCGGCACCACAAATGATTCGATTGATGCCTGGTTTTGCGGCTTTCAGCCGACCGTGGTTGGTATTGCCTGGATGGGCTACGATCAACCGCGCAGCCTCGGCGACCGGGAAACCGGCGGCGGCGCAGCCTTGCCAATCTGGATTGGGTACATGGGAAAGGTGCTCAAAAATGTTCCGGAAGCCACTTACACCATGCCCGACGGCATGGTTGAAGTACACATCGATGCAGATGGTTATCGTGACGACAATAGCCCGCGGGTCGATTATTTTTATAAAGAAAATATTCCACCCGAGCGTCCCACCAATACCCCCGGCCAGGAAACAAGACCGACCGACACTGTCAGGGATCAATTGCTCTGACCACTGGCATGAACAAAGAACGCGCGCCCAGAGAATATGTACATAGACGCGACCTGATGCGCGAGCAACTGGCGCATCAGGCAGCAAAGCTGATGGCGGAAGACGGCATTACGGACCATGCCTTCGCCAAACGCAAGGCGGCCCGGCAACTCGGGGCCGCGGACACGCAACACTTGCCGAGCAACCAGGAAGTGGATGACGCCCTGAACAGCTATCGCGCGCTCTTCCAGCAAGACAGCCACCCCGATATCCTTTATCAGCTACGCGAAGAAGCGCTCGCCAATATGCGCCTTCTGGCAGAATTTCATCCCTACCTGACCGGTTCGGTATTGAGCGGGACGGCCGGCAAACACTCCGATGTCAACCTGATGTTATTCAGCGACGACACAAAGGCCGTTCTGCTGTTCCTGCTAAAGAACAAGATTGATTTCGAGGATAGGGAATGGAAGGTGTGGGTTAATGGGCGCGAGGAAACCGTGCCCAGCTACACCCTGTCCGGCGAATCAGGTACGCAGATCCACAACATCGTACTGCCTGAAAACGCGCGCCACAGCGGCATCCGCCATCCTGAGACTCATGCGGACATTGCCGCAGTGGAAGCGTTGCTGACTGTTTGATGCAAGCAAGAGATTACCCAGAATTCTTGCGCGCTTGAACGCTTGACCAATTAGCCTTTCAACCACCTTGCCGCATCCAGCGCGAAATAGGTCAGCACCCCATCGGCCCCGGCACGCTTGAATGACATCAAAGCTTCCAGCACGCACGCCTTTTCATTCAACCAGCCGTTCTGGGCGGCCGCCTTGAGCATGGCATATTCGCCACTGACCTGATAAACGAATGTCGGCGCTTTGAATTCGTCCTTCACACGCCGCACGATATCAAGGTAGGGCATGCCTGGCTTGACCATCACCATGTCCGCACCTTCCTGCAAATCAAGGCCGACTTCCCACAGCGCCTCGTCCGAGTTGGCCGGATCCATCTGATAGGTGTATTTGTTGCCCGCACCCAGATTAGCGCTGGAGCCGACGGCATCCCGGAACGGACCGTAGAAACTGGAAGCATACTTGGCCGAGTAAGCCATGATGCGTGTATGGATGTGTTTGTTGGCATCAAGCACCGCCCGCACCGCACCGATGCGTCCATCCATCATGTCGGAGGGTGCGACGATGTCTGCACCGGCGGCGGCATGGACTTGAGCCTGTTTTACCAGCACCCCGACAGTTTCATCATTGAGGACATAGCCGCTGGCGTCGATCAAGCCGTCTTGCCCGTGGCTGGTGTAAGGGTCAAGCGCAATGTCTGTCATCACGCCGAGTTCCGGAAAGTTCTTTTTCAGCGCGGCAACCACACGAGGCACGAGCCCATCCGGATTATAGGCTTCGCGGGCATCCAGACTCTTTGCAGGTGTATCTATCACCGGGAATATCGCCATCACCGGTATCCCCAGTTGGACACATAGCTCGGCATCCTTGAGCAGCAGATCCAGGGTTTTACGTTGCACCCCCGGCATGGACTTCACGTCCTCGACCTTATTGCTGCCTTCCAGTACGAAAACCGGGTAAATGAAATCCGCTGGTGTCAGCACGTGCTCGCGCATCAGGTCTCGCGAAAAAGCATCGTGACGCATGCGCCGCATGCGCTTGTGTGGGTATTGCCCAAGTGTTTGCATGATTATTCCTACAAAAGTTATTTTCTTTGGAACTAATTCAGAAGCTACTTATCTTATGCCGTGAATGATGTGAATCATTCCACGTTTCTCCTCCCTGAGCGTGTGTCTTGACTCTGTTAAGACTTTGCCCCCAGCCTCCCCCTTTGGCTTGGGGGCATTTTTTTGCCCACAAAATCCAAACCTCGTCGCCATACTGTGTTGCTCTCGAAAAATCTTGCTTGCATACCTTGAGTATGCGGCGCTGCAATTTTCCTCGTGCGCCTTGTCTGGCTTAGAGGTTTGGATTTTGTCCGGTCGCGAGCCAACCCGCTATCACTGCTTCCGCCTCTTCCATACCCAGTTTTTTCAAACTGGAAAACAATTGCACGGAACACTGTGGAAAATGCTCGGCAAGATGGGATTTTACCCGACTCAATGTCAGCGTGGCTTGTTGTCTGCTGAGCTTGTCCGACTTGGTCAGCAGTATATGCACCGGTTTGCCGGTCGGCGCAAACCAGTCCAGCATATTCTCGTCCAGTTCGGTCAACGGATGACGGGAATCCATGATCACCACCAGGCCGCTCAATTCATCGCGCGTTTGCAAATATTGACTGAGCAGACCTTCCCAATGACGCTTGCTTTCCGGCGGCACCTTGGCATAACCGTAACCGGGCAAATCGACCAGAAAATTATTGTTGCCCAGGGAGAAATAGTTCAGGTGCTGGGTACGGCCCGGTGTTTTGCTGGTATAGGCCAAACGCACATGATTTGCCAGCGTGTTGATCGCGCTCGACTTGCCCGCATTGGAACGGCCGACAAATGCCACCTCTTTGCCGCCATGCTGCGGCAAATCTTTCAGATGATTGACGGTGGTAAAGAACGCAGCTTGTGAGAACAGCCCCATTTAGAGAACCTCTACAAATCTACTACGCCGCTCGATAGCTGCGTTGCACAGTGATCGCTCGTTGCCTATCTGATTGATATGTCTCTGTCGCTGCGCTGACCAGCGGCTAAGCTGGCGTTCTATTGCCCACTTAGTCGAATGGCCATGCAAAGCGCTGTGCGCCTTGCTCTCAAGCCGCTCGCTACAATTTTTAAATGTTCTCATTACTTCCAGGTTGCAAAGATCTTGTCGGCTGCCGCGATGGTGGCCGCGATGTCAGCCTCGGTGTGAGCGGCGGAAACGAAACCGGCCTCGAAGGCGGACGGCGCGAGATACACGCCCTCCTCCAGCATGGCATGAAAAAACCGGTTGAACGCCGCTTTGTCGCAATTCATCACCTCGGCATAGCTGGTCGGCACAGCCTTGCTGAAATACAGGCCAAACATGCTGCCTATGGATTGTGCGCAGAACGGAATGCCGTGTTGTCTTGCGCTGGCCGACAAACCATCGACCAATTGTTTTGCAAGCCCGGAAAGTTTTTCGTAAAAACCCGGTGCCTGAATCAGTTTGAGCGTAGCCATCCCGGCCGCCACTGCCACCGGATTGCCGGACAGCGTGCCGGCCTGATATACCGCACCGAGTGGTGCCAGACATTCCATGATGTCACGCCGCCCGCCGAAAGCGGCAGCCGGCAACCCGCCCCCCATTACCTTGCCCAGCGTTACCAGATCGGGCTTGATACCGTAATAGCCCTGCGCACCCTGCAGGCTGACCCGGAAGCCGGTCATTACTTCATCAATAATCAGCACCGCGCCATGGTCGGTGCACTGTTTGCGCAAAGCCTGCAGAAATTCCGGCTTCGGCGCGATCAGATTCATATTACCCGCCACCGGTTCGACGATCACCGCCGCGATCTCCTTGCCCATCTCGGTGAAGGCACGCTCCAACCCGGCTGCATCGTTATAGTCCAGAACCGTGGTGAGCGCGGCAATCTCTGCCGGAACTCCGGACGAACTCGGCTGCCCGAACGTCAGCGCTCCCGATCCCGCCTTGACCAGCAAGCCATCGGAATGACCGTGATAACAACCTTCGAATTTGACGATGCGGCTGCGTCCGGTAAAGCCCCGCGCCAGACGGATTGCCGACATCGTGGCTTCGGTGCCCGAACTCACCATCCTTACCATTTCCAGGCTTGGCAACAGTTTGCACAACAGTTGCGCCATGTCCAGTTCGGCCGCCGTTGGGGCGCCAAAACCCAGGCCCCGGGCTGCCGCATCCTGCACCGCCTTGACCACATCGGGGTGACAGTGCCCGGCGATCATGGGTCCCCATGAACCGACGTAATCGGTATAGCGCTTACCATCCGCATCCCAGACATAAGCACCCTGGCCACGCTGGAAAAACAGCGGCGTACCGCCGACTGAACGGAACGCGCGTACCGGTGAGTTGACCCCGCCCGGAATAACTTTTTGTGATTCATCGAAAAGCTGCTGGTTGTGCGAAGTCATGTTATTTCTTTACTTTCTGTCGATCTGATTTCAGAATAAGTCAACTTTGA